>NZ_BAAJLU010000006.1:0-211774 GCF_057550865.1 Colwellia sp. NW0002-52-1
AATATTTTTATTATGATGACAAAAATTAACAGTTTGTTGACAAAAAAATTGAAAGAGACTGTTGTTTAGCAGTGTCTTCTAAGCTAATGTTGGCCTATTAAAATCGTGATAATCGGTCATCCCCCTTACTTACATTACCATTGAAACTATATTTTGAGGTGATTTAGGTAAATATGTTATAATCGCGAGCTAGAATTAGAAAGAGGAGTTATTAAATGAGTGAATCAATGCAATCAATGGCGTTAACTGTTCCGCAAAGCGGCAGCATTGAAGCATACGTGCAATCTTCGTATAGCATTCCAATGCTTAGTGCTGAAAAAGAGCATGAGTTAGCAACTCGTTTATATTCTGAAAATGATTTAAAAGCGGCCCAAGAGCTAATTATGTCGCATCTTCGTTTTGTAATTCATGTTGCAAAAGGCTATGCAGGCTACGGTTTACCACAAGCTGATTTAATTCAGGAAGGCAATATAGGGCTAATGAAAGCGGTAAAACGCTTCAATCCTGAAGTAGGCGTTCGCTTAGTATCGTTTGCAGTACACTGGATTAAAGCTGAAATTCATGAGTTTGTATTAAAGAATTGGCGCATAGTTAAAGTTGCTACAACTAAAGCTCAACGAAAGTTGTTTTTCAATTTACGTAAAAATAAAAAACGTTTAGGTTGGTTTAGTCATGAAGAAGTCAGTAACGTTGCCGAAACGCTAGGTGTTACAACTAAAGATGTTTTGGAAATGGAATCTCGTATGAGTAACCAAGACCAAGCTTTTGAGTTATCAACTGACGATGATGACAGCGCTAATGCGAGCACATACTCACCTGCGCAATACTTAGAAGACAAACAATCTGATCTTGCTACAGAAGTAGAAGATTCAAATTGGGAGCAGCATGCTAATAAAAGGCTGAGTAACGCTTTAGTTAGTCTTGACGATCGTAGCCAAGATATCATTCGTACTCGTTGGTTGCTTGATGATAAGTCAACTTTACAAGAGTTAGCGAATAAATATGAAATATCTGCTGAACGTGTTCGCCAATTAGAGAAAAATGCACTAGCAAAACTAAAAGGTGCTATGGCTACTTAATCTCAAACAATTAACTTAAACCGGCTTGTGCCGGTTTTTTTATGTTTAAATTAAATTCCCAACCTTACCTAATGAAGTATTTGAACTAGTAATAGTTAAGCGTATTTCGGCTTTTATTTGAAGCATGAAAGTTATTTTTTGATTATTTGATTATTATAATAGCATTAGCCATGTAAAATCTTATTACGCTGAGGTTATTCAAAATCATTGATATGACTTGTATTACAAAGGGCTATGGCTTGGGTGGGGGCAGAAGTGATGGCGATATCATGGCTTTTATAAATAACCTCAAGTGTATTGAGATGAATGACATTGATTAAATTGCGCTTAGGTCTAGCTTATCAAATTTATTTTGTTAGACTAACCGTATAAAAATAATACTAATAATAAAATGGAATTTCCAAAATGGAATTGCCGACGACGGAAACTACACAAGCGGTACGTCAACTTCCTAGGTTAAAGCGCTTACTTAGAAAATATAGACATATTAAAACGATGCAATCAGGTTTATTACAACTGTCTGAGTTAGCCAGTGCTGTAACTGACATGGATGCGTTTTATAATGCACTTGAATCTGTAATCAAAACCCTATTGGTTACTGATAGTTTCCATATCGCACTTTTAAATTCCTCTGATGAGTTAAAATTAACCCATTGTCATAATCCATTAGAAAAAGGCTTGTGCGAGCAAGTTGATCTAAGCCATTGGCAAAAAACTCTGTCGGGCTTAGTGATTGTGCGTCAACAAAAGTTACATTGCTCTGCAAATAAACGAATAGATTTAGCGAATGCTGATGAAATTAAATTATATGACTCTGAATTTAAAGACTGGCTAGGTGTTCCACTCAAAAGAGACGAGCAAGTTATTGGCGTTATAGCCTTACAAAGTTATGATAAAGCATTAAAATTTTCAGCAAAAGATTGCCAAATTTTAGAAGGTATTGCCGAACATTTAGTAACGGCAATCGATCGGGTTCGCAGCCGAGAATTACTAGAATCGAGCATTGAGCAGCGTACATTAGTGTTAACGCAAACTAACCAGCAGTTACAGCGTGAAATTGCTGAAAGACAGCAAGCGGTTAAAACACATCAAGTCTTACTGAATATTTCTGAACTAACGGCTAAATCCTATGCTATAGATGAATTCTATCAAGC
Source organism: Colwellia sp. NW0002-52-1 (assembly GCF_057550865.1). Classification (NCBI taxonomy): domain Bacteria; kingdom Pseudomonadati; phylum Pseudomonadota; class Gammaproteobacteria; order Alteromonadales; family Colwelliaceae; genus Colwellia; species Colwellia sp. NW0002-52-1. The sequence goes on from NZ_BAAJLU010000006.1 coordinate 2,234, forward strand.
GCTGCATCATGAAATCAGTAAATTATTGCCAGCAAAAAACTTTTATATTGCCTTATTATCTGATGATAAAAGCCAATTAGCGTTTCCCTATTATTGCAATGAAAAGTCTAAACAACCGAAAACACGAGCGCTTAGTGATGGACTTTCAGAGATTACTATAAGAGCGAGAAAGCCCATACTGTTGAGTGACAGAATGGTTTATACGTTGGCAGAGCAAGGTGAAGTAACTCAACGTGCATTTACGCAAGCATACCCTGAAGATAAATTGCCTCAGGCGTTTTTAGCCGCACCATTATCTGACCAAGGTGAAGTTTTTGGTGTTATTGCGATTCAACATTATCAAGATAAAAATGCTTATCAGACTAAAGATCTTGAGCTTCTTCGTTTTGTTAGTCACCATATTTCGATAGAGATTTTACGAAAAAAAGTTCAGCAACAAGCGCTGCAAAGTCATGAAGCACTTGAGAAAATGATAAATAAACGAACTGAAGAGCTACAAGCGACTAATTTAAATTTACGCATGCAAATCGAGGAAAGACGCAAAGCTGAAGCACGTTTATACCATGAGGCGCATCACGACGGCCTAACCGAACTGCCTAATCGAGCAATGTTTTCAGATCGACTAACCTATGCCATTCGTCACCTAAAACGTCACCCTCATCATAGATTTGCGGTTTTATTTATCGATTTAGATCGATTTAAAATGATTAATGACACATTAGGCCATCATGCAGGTGATCAATTCCTAATTGAAATTGCCCGTAGATTACAAGATTGTGTTCGCGATAATGACATTTTGGCGAGGTTAGGAGGCGATGAATTTGTCGTGCTGCTTGATTCGTTGCAGTCTCCTGATGATATGGAAGAAATAGCTACACGTATAATTACTTCAATTGCACAACCTTTTGAATTAGAAGGTCATACGTTATATTCAAATGCCAGTATAGGGATTGCTCAAAGTCGTATTAGCTATAAAGACGCTAATGAAGTATTACGAGATGCCGATGCGGCAATGTACCAAGCTAAAAGTTTAGGGCGCGGTCGTTATGTTTTCTTCGACGATAGTATGCGAGAAAAAATTATTGCGAGTATGACCCTTGAGCAAGAGCTTAGGCAGGCAATAAAAAGTAAACAGTTTGAGTTACATTATCAAAAAATATCAGACTTAACCTCTACGAAAACCTTAGGCTTTGAAGTACTTTTACGCTGGAAGCATCCTACTAAAGGCTTATTAACACCTAGCGAGTTTCTTTTTATGGCAGAAGAAACGGGTATGATTTTAGAAATAGAAACATGGGTTATTGAAGAAGTTTGTCTGCAGTTGAAACTGTGGAAGCAATCTAAAGAATATGAGAATGCTTATATTGGGATTAACCTATCTGGAAGGCATTTAATTCAAGCAAATCAATTAACAAAACTTATGGGGCTCATCAGCGATAATACTATCGAGCCAGAACGACTTATTTTAGAGTTTAACGAGTCTGCGTTTGCTCGTCATACTGAATTAGCGCTTAAGGGACTACGAAAACTGAAAGAATTTGGTGTAAAGTTAGCTTTAGATGATTATGGTGCAGGCTTATCCTCTTTTAATTTTTTACATAACTACCCTTTTGAGTTTATTAAGCTCGACCGTAGCTTTATCCGTGCGATAAACCAAAATGATAAAAATCTTTCATTAGTAAAAGCATTGCATGAACTAGGCACTAAATTTGGTTATCGCTTAGTTGCTGAAGGCATTGAGTCTGAAGGGATGTTAAAGAAATTACAAAATGTTGGTTGCGAATTTGGTCAGGGATATCATATCAGCCGACCTGGAAAAATAGAAAAAGATATAGCTCAAAGTAATGTCGTTGCTATGCATCGGGCATAGCATCGGGCAATATGCACACGCTTAGCCTTTATGAAAAAAACCTTCGACACGCAATGCAATGCCAGGAGTTGTTCTATAGTTTTTTTCCTCTGGAAACTCCAAAAAAGGTTCGATTTCAAAAAATAACCAATCTCGAAGTGCGTTAAAGCGATATCGATAACCTAAAGTATAATTATCAACTACGAAGCCTCTAGCACCATTTCGTTCACCTTCTACTTGTAAGCTGATTACTGATGCCGTGGTATCGTTAATTTGGTGTAATTTATAAAAGCCATGCTTCCACCTAATGCCACTAAACTCTGCTGAGCCTCGAATACTATAATTAATACGAAATTGAGATTTTTTACTGAGTTGGTAATCATATTCTAGTAAAAGTTTAGTTCCCAGGCCTTCGTCGAGAAAATAATAAACTGATGGTTCAACTAAAAAATTTTGTGTAGGGCTCAAGTTAAGTCGGCGTTTATGTCTTGCTCTAACAAATATATCGCCTCCTGAAATACCCACACGATAGTTCATTAAACGATCTTCTTTTTTTTCTTGAGTGTAGTTTAATGCTAAAGAAAACTTTTCTTCTTCGATACTTGATTTCGTGTTTGCTGACTCTAAAGGCAAATTATTGAGATCATCATCAGCTTCATCTGATAACACTAGGCTAACTCTGTCTTGTAAATGCGGCAATTTTACTCGCACTCGAAATCGCGTTTTTACTTCGCTCCAGTCACGGCTTTTCGGCAGCCAAGCAAAACGAATTTTTGCGGTTGTAGTAGGGCTTTGTTGCTCTTCACTATCATTTGCGATAAAAAAACTATCAAACCATTGTGCAGATTGATAAACGGTATCTGAAACCGTTTCATGCAATCCTTGCATCCAGTGATCATCTTTTTGTTCAACCTGTGCTTTTTCTTCTTCTGCAGTAAAAGCTAATGCTGAATTTGCAAATACAAAGTAAAAAAATACTAAGCATATCTGCCCATAACATGGTTTTTTACAATTCATTCTTATCAAATTTTGTTTTACCTCATCATTTAGCATATCAGTTGGTGATTTTATTTCTATAAACTTTATAATGAATTCAATTAAATTATAGGAGTTTTTTATGGGCGGTATAAGTATTTGGCAATTATTAATTATTGCAGTGATTGTTGTGTTGTTATTTGGCACTAAAAAATTACGTAATTTAGGCACTGATTTAGGTTCAGCTATTAAAGGTTTTAAAGGTGCGGTATCAGATGAACCGGCTAAAAAAGAGCAATCGTCAGAAACTGACTCTGCTAAGGGTGATAGTTTAGGTGATAGCACTGCAAGCAAGCGCAACGTTGATGAAAAAGAGAAAGATAAAGTCTAATGTTTGATATCGGCTTTTGGGAATTATTATTAATCGCTATTATTGGCTTAGTTGTACTCGGTCCTGAGCGATTACCCGTTGCAATTCGAACTGTACGTGGTTGGATCGCGAGTATTCGAGGCTTTAGTGAGGGCGTTAAAAACGAACTTACTGAAGAACTTCGCATTCAAGAGTTGCATGCCAACCTAAAAAAAGCTGAGCAAGCAGGCATGAAAGATTTGTCGCCAGAGCTAGAGGCTTCAGTTAAGTCTCTAAAAGAAGCGGCAGAAATGGTCAATAACCCCTATCAGACAGCTGAACAGTCAATAAAGTCTAATGATGAAATTGAAAAGCTAAATGATAATAAAGATGAAAAGCAGGTTAAATGAGTTCAGCTGCTAAACAAAACTATACGTTATTCGATCACTTGTTAGAACTGAGAACACGGCTATTACATGCTGTATTGGGTGTTCTTGTGGTGTTTTGTGCGTTAATATATTTCGCTCAAGATATTTACCAATATGTTGCTCAACCACTTTTGGCGGTAATGCCAGAAGGCACGCAGATGATCGCAACTGATGTAGCATCACCTTTTTTTACGCCTTTTAAACTGACAATAGTTTTATCAATATTTATTACTATGCCTTACATTTTATATCAAATGTGGTCGTTTATTGCGCCTGGTTTATATAAAAATGAAAAGCGTTTAATTGCGCCTTTAATGGTTGGTAGTACATTATTGTTTTATGGTGGAATTGCATTTGCTTACTACATTGTATTTCCAGTAGCTTTTACATTTTTTTCATCTGTTGCTCCTGATGGTGTAACTATAGCAACTGATATTAGTAGTTATTTAGATTTTGTCTTAAAACTTTTTTTTGCTTTTGGGGCCGCATTTGAAATCCCAATTGCTATCATTCTTTTATGTTGGACTGGTGTAACAACGCCTGACAGTTTACGCACTAAACGCCCTTATATTGTTGTAGGTGCATTTATTATTGGTATGCTACTTACGCCACCAGATATTATTTCTCAAACAATGCTGGCAGTGCCAATGCTGTTGCTATTCGAGTTAGGCATTATTATCGCTTCGCTTTATTATAAAGAAGAAGACACGACGGATGAAAAATAATGCCTCAAAGTTCGACTAAGATAAAAGCAAATTTTTTGAGTGTTTTAGCTAAAAGTAAAGAGTTTACTCTTGATTGATATCGGTGTGAATTTAACCAACACGCGCTTTGATAAAGATCGAAGTGAAATGCTTATACGTGCCCAGCGGGCAAATGTTAGCGCGATAGTGGTTACAGGCACCAGCGTTGAAGAAAGTAAGCAAGCTATAAGCCTTTGTCAGCAATACCCTGAGTATTTACATAGTACTGTTGGTATTCACCCGCATGATGCTGATAACGCAGCGATAAATTTTCAAGAGCAATTAGCGGTTTTAGCCAACAATAAATGTGTGAAGGCCATTGGTGAATGCGGATTAGACTTTAATCGTAATTTCTCAACGGTAGAGAACCAAAAAAGAGTTTTTTCAGAGCAAGTAAAGTTAGCTTCAGAACTGCAATTACCTTTGTTTTTGCATCAAAGAGATGCTTTTGAGCCTTGGTTTGAAATACTAACGCCATACTTTTCTAAAGTTCCTGCTATGGTTTCTCATTGCTTTACCGGAAATAAAAAAGAGTTAGAGCAATGTTTAGCCGCTGGTATGTATATAGGTATAACAGGCTGGTTATGTGATGAACGAAGAGGACAAGAGCTTCGTGATATTGTTTCTTTAATTCCATTAGATCGTCTAATGATTGAAACGGATGCGCCTTATTTAACTCCAAGAAACATTCGACCAAAGCCTAAAAGTAGCCGTAACGAACCTAGCTATTTACCTTATATTATTAAGACTTTGGCTGAATTAATGCCTTTTAGCGAGCAAGATATAATTAAACAAACTACGCTTAATTCAGAAACATTTTTTAGTATAAGCACTAGCAATGTATAACCTAATTAGCCGTTTAGTTATTTATTTTATAATCATATTTTGCTCCTTTAATGTGATGGCTCAAGGCGCACGTGTATTAACAAAAACAGACTTTACTTTTCAATTACATGGCCAGCATGTTTTTATCGGCAGTAGTTTAATATTAATTCTTATGTGCCTTACATGGGCTAGAGCTTCACGAAGCTATAGCATGGCAATGTTGGCGTTATTTTTTGCTGTAAAGTCATTAGGTATTTTAGTTGCTGGTGGCGCTTCTTTACTCGCACTTTTAACTAGTAACCCCTATTTTCTAAATGCTGAGAGTGTGTTGCTTGCCAGTAGCGCTAACATTCTGTTTTTTATTTTTACAATTAAGTTATTTTCCTTAAAAAAAAATAAGCATAAAAGCTATCAACTGTTACTGCGCTTATCTATTATTATAGCTCTGAGTGTGCCTTTAAGTTTTATTACCCACCCCAGTAACACTTGGCTATTAACACAAATACCAACCTCAATAAGCTTACTCGCTTTGTTGTATATTTTCAGATACGAAAAAGCCATTGACCTTGATTTACTCTCAATATTTTCACCAATTCTGATGATACAATTAAGCTTTAATCTTTTAGCTTTTATGTTGTACTACCTCGGCTTCTCTTCATACGTTATAAATTGTTTTGATATGCTCGCCTTTTGGGTGATGGCTATTATGGCGACTTATTTGATGGGGCATAAATATTACTGTCAATTACGTGATGAAAAGTTAGCTCAACAACAAGCACTTTCAAGCATAAAAGCTTCAGAAATAGCACAAAAAGAAATATCAAGATTACAAGATGAAAGCCAAGAGCAATTAGAAAGCCGCGTGCAAGAACGGACTTTAGAGTTAAATATAGCGTTACAAGAGTTAGAAGTTGTTAATCAAGAATTAAAAGAAAAAAATACGCTTGATGAGCTATCTGGGCTATATAATCGACGTTATTATGATCAAAAAATAGTGGCTGAATTTAGACGTAGTCGTCGCAATTTAACACCGTTAAGTCTTATTCTCGTAGATATAGATCACTTTAAGCGTGTTAATGATAACTTTGGCCATTTGGCTGGCGATAAATGCATTGTAGAAGTTGCAGGTATGATTAAATCTTTACTGCGTCGAAGTTCAGATGTGGGCTGTAGATATGGTGGGGAAGAGTTTTGTTTAATTTTACCCGAAACCGATGCTCAAGGTGCTTTAGCACTTGCACAAGAGATATGTCAGAGTGTTAGGCAACAACAGGTTTATAGCAATGAAAACATCATTACATTATCTGTAAGTTGTGGTGTTACAACTTATCAGCAAGAGAAAGAGATCACACCAGAAATTATTTTTGATTACGTAGATAAAGCACTTTATAAAGCAAAACAAGCAGGCCGGGATCAAGTGCAAGTTATACCAATAGAAAGATCAACCCAGCCACGGTAATACGGTTGAAATCAAATGGCGGCTTAAGATAGCTCCTAATGCATATCGTCGTATATTACATTTTTGTTTGAATAGAATTTACATTGTTATAGGAAAGAGTATGAACAACGTTTTTGGTCAATATCCTGCCCGTCGAATGCGCCGCATGCGCTCTGATAATTTTTCACGACGTTTAATGTCAGAGCATCAATTGACGGTTAATGATTTAATCTATCCCGTTTTTGTTTTAGAAGGTGAAAACCAATGTGAAACTATTGAATCGATGCCTGGAGTTGAGCGCAAAAGTATCGATTTATTATTGGCAGAGTGTGAAGAGTTAACCGACTTAGGCATACCTGCTATCGCTATTTTTCCGGTAACACCTGCAGATAAAAAGTCATTGTTAGCAGAAGAAGCCTATAATCCTGATGGTTTAGCTCAGCGCACTGTTCGTGCAGTAAAGGCCAAGTTTCCTCGTTTAGGGGTGATCACCGATGTTGCCTTAGACCCTTTTACGACGCATGGCCAAGATGGCATTATTGATGAGCAAGGCTATGTGCTCAACGATATAACCAAAGATATTTTAGTGAAGCAAGCCCTATCTCATGCCCAAGCAGGTGCCGATATTGTTGCACCATCAGATATGATGGATGGCCGTATTACTGCAATTCGTCAAATATTAGAAACACACCACTATGTTAATACTAAAATACTGGCTTATTCAGCCAAATATGCCTCAAGTTACTATGGTCCGTTTCGCGATGCGGTAGGCTCGGCAGGCAACATTAAAGGGGGCAATAAGTTCTCTTACCAAATGGATCCTGCCAACAGTAATGAAGCACTGCATGAAGTTGCCCAAGATATTTATGAAGGCGCAGACATGGTAATGATTAAGCCAGGCATGCCATATTTAGATATAGTTCGCCGAGTGAAAGATAATTTTCAAGTGCCAACCTATGCTTATCAAGTGAGTGGTGAATATGCCATGCATATGGCAGCTATTCAAAACGGCTGGTTGGCTGAAAAGCCTTGCGTAATGGAAGGTTTACTCGCCTTTAAACGTGCAGGAGCCGACGGTATATTAACCTACTTTGCAAAACAAGTGGCGCGCTGGTTAAAAGCAGAACAAACAAGCTAAAACGCTGAGTTATATCAGGCGTGAAAAATAAAGAAAGAGAATGGCCGTGATAAATATTGATTGCGGCTTTTTTATGTGTGAATTTCAATTATTCATCAATGTTTATAGCTAAAATATAATCTATACTTTATCGAGCTCCAGGCTATAACCAAGTATGGCAATGTGTTCATTCTCTTGCGCTAATTCATCATGAATGAGCGTGTGTTGTAACAACCATTGCTGCGGCAAACTAAGCTGCAAACACTTGTCATTTAGCGATACAGCATAGTCGGGTAATGTCTGATCATTGCGGTGACGACATAATCTTACTGCTAAGCGCAGAATAATTAATAATTTTTTAGCGCTATGATCATCAATAGCTGATTGCTGTTCAATAAGGGCTAAATTTATATCTCCTTTATACAAGGTGACCAAACTGACCAGTAGTTGCCGCTCTGATTGATTAAAACCCGCTAAGTCAGCATGAGCTAAAATATAGGCACTATGTTGCTGATGGTGCTTGTACTCTAGTAATAAGCCTATTTCATGCAAGTCAGCACTAACTAGTAAAAGTGCAAGCGCATTACCATCAGGTAAATCCCAAATAGATTTAAGCTGTAAATAAAGCGTTTCTATTTGACGTTTTACGCTATTAGCATGCCGCTGATCAATATGAAAACGTTGGCTCAATGCTGTAATGGTTCTTTGGCGAACGTTAGAAGTGCTTTGCTCTGGTAGCATTTCGTATAACAAGCCTTCGCGTAATGCACCACTAGAAAGTGTTAACTCTTTAATCGACAACTGTTGAAATAAGGCAATTAAAATAGCTAAGCCACTAGCAATAACTGGGCTCCTTTCGCTAGATAACCCTGCTAAGTTAATCTTGTCAATTTGATTAAAATGCAATATTTGCGCTTTAACCTGATAGAGAAACTCTAGCGAAATAACACTCGGCTTATGCTGATAAATTAGCATTTCCGCTAACGCTTGCATGGTACCCGAGCCACCAAGAACACATTGCCAGCCAATATCACAAAATTCATTTTTTATTGGCGCAATAATAAACTCAGCAGCACAAATCGCTTGGTTAAAGTGTTCGTTTGATAACTCGCCATGAGGAAAGTATTGCTGACTATAAGTCACACAACCAAGATTAAGGCTATGGGCCTTTTTAACCTTGAAGCCTCGACCAACAATAAGTTCTGTACTAGCACCGCCAATATCTAAAACCAAACGTTTGTCAGCACTTAAACTGGTATGAGCAACACCAAGATATATATGTTCAGCTTCTTCAATACCGCTTAGTAAGTTAACAGGATGCCCTAACACTGCTTCAGCTTTAGCAATAAACTCGTCGCGATTTTTTGCTAACCTTAAAGTGGCGGTAGCAACAATACGAATATTTTTTTGAGGGATGTCTTGTAAGTGTTCAGCAAAAAAACGTAAGCATTCTAAGCCTTTTGCCATCGTTTGCTCAGATAATATATTGTTAGTATCTAAGCCAGCAGCGAGTCGAACTTTACGCTTGATTTTATCAACAACTTGCACGCTATCGGCAAGTTGTCGAGTAATTAACATATGGAAGCTATTAGAGCCTAAATCGACCACAGCATATAGAGGTGATAAAAGCTCCAGGGACGTGGTCGACATCAACTAACTGTTCCTTTGAGGCCTATTGCCAGAACTACGACTGCGGTTTTGGCCACCATTATGAGGCTTATGACGACGTTGACGAGGCTTAGGTCGAGGTAGGTCGGTCAATAATGCATCGTGATCATATTTACTTACAGGCAAGGCATGTTCAATATAGGTTTCAATGGCTGGTAAATTAAATACATATTGTTCACAGGCTAAACTAATAGCATGACCGGTAGCACCAGCACGACCCGTTCTACCTATGCGATGAACATAATCTTCACAATCATCAGGTAAATCGTAGTTAAATACATGCGTAACGGCTGGAATATGCAAACCACGTGCTGCTACATCAGTAGCCACTAAAACATCTAATTGGCCAGCGGTAAACTGCTCCAAAATTTTCAAACGTTTCTTTTGAATAACATCGCCAGTGAGCATGCCAACGCGAATTTTATCTGCTTCTAAGTGAGCGTGAATTTTTTCACAAACATGTTTAGTGTTGGCAAAAATAATCGCTTTATCAGGCCAATCTTCTTCAATTAAGGTTTGTAGTAAGCGCATTTTATCTTCATTAGAAGGGTAAAATAGCTCTTCTGTTATGCGAATATTAGTTTTTTGATCAGGTTCTACTTCAACGCTGTCAGGTTCGTTCATGTGTTCAAAAGCTAACTCTTTAACACGAAAAGATAAGGTTGCAGAATAAAGCATGCTCAAACGCTCAGTTGCTGCCGGCATCTTGTTAAACATGTAACGAATATCTTTGATAAAGCCTAAATCGAACATACGATCAGCTTCATCAAGCACTACAACTTCAATATTATTGAGGTTATAAATGCCTTGTTTTAAGTAATCAAGTAAGCGGCCACAAGTGCCAATTAAAATATCTACACCTTGTTCAAGTTCTAAACGTTGGCTTTCGTAACCTTCACCACCATAAACACATCCTAGGCGTAAACCTGTGCTTTTTGCCATTGCGATAGCGTCGCGATGAATTTGAATAGCAAGCTCACGTGTTGGCGCCATAATTAAGGCGCGCGGTTGATTGTGGCTAACATTTTTTTTCTGTAATAAATGATGGAATGTTGCGGCTAAGAAGGCAATGGTTTTACCTTCGCCGGTTTGTGCTTGACCGGCAATATCTTTGCCTGTCATCAATATAGGTAAAGACTTTGCTTGAATTGCAGTGCAATATTCAAAGCCCATAGATTCGAGGCCGCTAACAACGGTAGGCTCGAGCTTAAGTTCCGAGAACTTTATTTCTGTTAAGTGTGTTTTTTTCATACCGCAAGCTTAACACCTTACGCTATTAATAAAAATTAGATTCACATAAAAGCGACAATAAAATGATAGCTTTAGTTGATTTTTTAATTTAAATGCCCATTACTGTTATATGTGATTTAAATTTATTACCTATAACTGTTATATACGATTGATGGTAATTAATTTTGATGAAGGTATAATCTTAACCCATTGGCAATAGGCCACCTTTTTTTGGAGATATAAATGAGCGATAAAATTGTTCAGTTAACTGATGATAGTTTTGACACTGATGTAATCAATGCATCAGGCTTGGTTCTAGTTGATTTTTGGGCTGAGTGGTGTGGACCATGTAAAATGATCGCGCCATTGTTAAATGATGTAGCTGAAGAGTATGCTGGTAAAATAACCGTCGGCAAATTAAACATTGATCAAAACTCAAACACCCCACCTAAATATGGTATTCGTGGTATTCCTACCTTGTTACTATTTAAAGATGGTGCGGTTGCCGACACGAAAGTTGGCGCTTTATCAAAAACGCAATTAAAAGAGTTTATTGATAACAATTTATAAAAAAAGGTCCGATAATTCGGACCTTTTTATTATTTATTATAAGATCAATTAAGTGATCCTTTACTGGTTTGCTTTTTAATGCTAAATTTAACTTTCTAAAGAAAGAACATTTCAAAAAAACCATATTCAAACATCCTAAATTGCCAAACGGCACAGCATAAGAACCTAAATAGTTTAAGAACCCCCAATATGAATCTTAACGAACTTAAAGAAAAGTCGATTAGCCAACTGGTTAAACTCGCAGAATCAATGAAACTAGAGCATTTAGCTCGTAACCGCAAACAAGACATTATATTTGCTATATTAAAAGCCCATGCTAAAAGCGGGGAAGATATTTTTGGCAGCGGTGTTTTAGAAATTCTACAAGACGGCTTTGGATTTTTACGCTCTGCGGACTCTTCCTATTTAGCTGGACCTGATGATATATATGTATCACCAAGCCAAATACGTCGATTTAGTATGCGAACAGGCGATACCATTACAGGTAAAATTCGCCCACCAAAAGACGGCGAACGTTATTTTGCTCTCTTGAAAGTTAATGAAGTAAACTTCGACCGCCCTGAAAACTCTCGCAATAAAATCCTTTTTGAAAACCTTACACCCATTCATCCAACTGACCGTTTAACAATGGAACGTGGCAATGGCTCGACTGAAGATATCACCGCACGTGTATTAGATTTAGCATCGCCAATTGGTATGGGTCAACGTGGATTAATTGTTGCACCGCCGAAAGCCGGTAAAACATTATTACTACAAAACATTGCCCAAAGTATTGCCCATAACCACCCTGAAGCTGAGTTAATGGTGTTACTGATTGATGAGCGCCCTGAAGAAGTTACCGAAATGCAGCGCTTAGTTAAGGGTGAAGTCATTGCTTCTACTTTTGACGAACCAGCGAACCGCCATGTTCAAGTGGCTGAAATGGTTATTGAAAAAGCAAAACGTTTAGTTGAGCATAAAAAAGACGTGGTGATTTTACTTGATTCAATTACCCGCTTAGCACGAGCTTATAACACAGTAATTCCATCGTCAGGAAAAATATTAACCGGTGGTGTAGACGCTAACGCTTTACATCGTCCAAAACGCTTTTTCGGTGCCGCACGTAACATTGAAGAAGGCGGTAGCTTGACGATTATTGCTACAGCGCTTGTTGATACTGGCTCTAAAATGGATGAAGTTATCTACGAAGAGTTTAAAGGTACAGGTAATATGGAATTACACCTTTCACGCAAAATTGCTGAAAAACGTGTTTTCCCTGCTATTCACTTTAACCGCAGTGGTACGCGTCGTGAAGAGCTATTAACTAAGCCAGACGAGTTACAAAAAATGTGGATATTACGTAAGATCGTTCATGAAATGGGTGAAATTGACGCCATGGAATTCATGATTGATAAATTAGCGATGACTAAAACGAATGATGAGTTTTTTGATTCAATGAAACGCCAATAAGCCAGTTATTTATATTTGAAAAATGCCAGCAATTAGCTGGCATTTTTTATGTGCTTAATAAAATTTCGGCCAGTAAAAATGCGACTAGATACGTTAAATGAAAAATTATTCACTTGATACCGCTATCGATTAGGGAATTTAGGCTTTATACCGTTATAATGTAAGACAAATTTTTCATCAAATTCTAATATGAAATACAGTGATTTAAGAGACTTTATCTCTCAGTTAGAGAAATTAGGCCAACTCAAGCGTATTAGCCAGCCAATATCTACTGATTTAACCATGACAGAAATTAGTGACCGTACCTTGCGACAAGCCGGTCCAGCATTGTTATTTGAAAATCCCGTTGACGAAAATGGTCAGCCACACGCTATGCCGGTGTTAACCAATTTATTTGGTACTCCTGAGCGCGTAGCGTTGGCAATGGGTCAAGAAAATGTAAAAGCCTTGCGTGATGTTGGCACACTGTTAGCGGCATTAAAAGAACCTGAGCCTCCAAAAGGTTTTCGTGATGCATTAAGCAAAATACCTTTGTATAAACAAGTGTTGAATATGCCTGTTAAGGTGATTAAAAAGCCGTTATGCCAACAAGTAGTGCTTGAAGGTGATGCGGTTGATTTAACTCAACTGCCTATTCAAAAATGTTGGCCAGGTGATGTGGCTCCCTTAATCACCTGGGGTTTAACCGTTACAAAAGGTCCGCATAAATCACGACAAAATTTGGGTATTTATCGCAATCAATTATTAGGTCGCAATAAGGTCATCATGCGTTGGCTATCTCATCGTGGTGGCGCATTAGACTTTCAAGAATTTAAAAAAGCTTTTCCAGGTGAAAAGTATCCAGTAGCTGTTGCGTTAGGCGCAGATCCAGCGACCATTTTAGGTGCGGTTACGCCAGTGCCAGACACCCTTTCTGAATATGCTTTTGCGGGTTTATTACGCGGCAGTAAAACGGAAGTTGCCAAATGTATTAGTAACGAGCTAGAAGTGCCGGCAACAGCCGAGATTATTTTAGAAGGTTATATTGACCCCGATGAAATGGCACCAGAAGGGCCATATGGTGATCATACGGGTTACTATAATGAAGTTGACGATTTCCCGGTGATGACCGTTACCCATATTACCCACAGAAAAGACCCTGTTTATCACAGTACTTATACCGGACGTCCACCAGATGAGCCTGCTATTTTAGGTGTTGCACTTAATGAAGTCTTTGTGCCTATTTTGCAAAAGCAGTTTCCTGAAATTCAAGATTTTTACTTGCCACCAGAAGGTTGTTCTTATCGTTTAGCCGTTGTTACGATTAAAAAGCAATATGCTGGCCATGCTAAGCGTGTAATGATGGGGGTTTGGTCTTTTTTACGTCAATTTATGTACACAAAATTTGTTATAGTTTGCGACGATGATATTAATGCTCGTGATTGGCAAGACGTAATATGGGCAATGACGACGCGTATGGATCCAAGTCGCGACACAGTGTTAATTGAAAACACACCAATAGATTATTTAGATTTTGCTTCACCGGTTTCAGGCCTAGGTTCAAAAATGGGCTTAGATGCGACCAATAAATGGCCAGGTGAAACCAATCGTGAATGGGGCGAACCCATTGAAATGACCCAAGCAGTGAAAGACCAAGTGGATGATATTTGGGACGAACTTAATATCTCAAGCGGCACTGATAATTCAAATTAATAATGCTACTAATATAGTAAGCACGAAGTAATAAGGTACAGAATAAATGAAAGTGATCACATGTCAGGTAGTGTCGTTAACACCATTAACGGAGTTTGTTTATAAGGCTCTTTTAAAGCCAAGCATGCCTGTTGATTTCTCTGCCGGACAATATTTAAATTTTGTAATGAGTGACGAAGACAAACGCCCTTTTTCTATAGCTAGTGCCCCAGGCGCTGAGCTTATTGAATTACAAATTGGGGCTTCTGGTTTAGACAGTTATCCAATGCAAGTTATTGAACACATTAAAGCCAATACTGAAGTGACGATTGAAATGCCTTTTGGGAACGCACAGTTGCGTGAAGAAAGTGAGCGCCCACTATTGTTGATTGCCGGTGGAACAGGGTTTTCCTATATAAAATCTATGTTTGAATATTTGGCATTAAAACACTCACAACGTGAAGTTATTGTTTATTGGGGCTTACGTGATTCAAGTGCTTGTTACGAGTTAGATCAAACAGCTACTATTATTAATACACTGTCGAATGGTAAATTTATTCCCGTAATTGAAGCGCCAAATACCGATTGGCAAGGCCGCTCAGGTATGGTGCATAAAGCCGTAATGGAAGATGTTAAAAATTTAGCCGATTACGATATCTATTTAGCAGGTCGATTTGAAATGGTTGCGGCTGTAAGAGGTGATTTTGTTGAACAAGGCGCGCTAATAGAGCAGATGTATGCTGATGCTTTTGCTTTTATTTAAGATATAAAAGCTTTTCATGGATATTGAAAATTAAGGGTATTAAAAATTATATTTAATACCCTTACATCAGCTTTAATAACTTCTAACCTGCCCACTTTCTGTCCTGCAAGCATTACACCACTCACCGTAGTACTAAAGTACTAGCCATGTTGTCGCACTATTCATTTATAGTACGTCTTTACTGTTCTGTATAAATGTGAAGACTATAGAAAAATAGTCAGTTACACCTGAATTAATAGGGCATGAAATCACATGTTAAGTGTTGTTAATATTTCAATAATATCTTTAGCTTATTTATTGATTTTATTTGGCATTGCCTATTTTGGTGATAAGTTTATAGATAAAAAGAACCATCGCTTTAAACCCATTATTGTCGCACTTTGCTTACCGATATTTTTTACTGCTTGGAGCTTTTACGGAACCTCTGCACAGGCCGCAAATAATGGTTGGTTTATTCCCCCAACTACAATTGGTGCTATATTAAGTATTACTTTTGCTATTCCGGTTATTAAACGGCTAATCACTTTGGGAAAGCAACGTAGAAGCACTTCTATTGTTGGCTTTATCTCAGCGCAATATCAAAATTCTAAAACGGTTTCATTGTTGATCACAACAGTGGTTATTATTGGAACTTTGCCCTATCTTTCTCTGCAGTTAGAGGCTATTTCAACCAGTTTCGATGTTATATCTTCGCCATTTTTAGATGGTTTTCCATTAAACAACGCGCAAAAAAATGGCTTGTTTAGTTGGCAAGATACTACCGCTATTGTCACCATATTAATGGCAGTGTTTAGCATTGTTTTTGGTACTCGCCATGTTGACTTAACCGAACATCATAATGGTTTAATGTTAGCGGTTGCTTTCGAGTCTTTAGTTAAATTGATATCAGTGTGTGGCATTGGCTTGTTTGTGGCGTATCAGTTATTTAATAACCCTAGCGATGTGCTAATACAGGCGCTTAACAACGAAAATATTCAACAAGCACTTTCTGCAAAGCAGTCTAATGGTTACTTTACCGCAGTAATTTTAGGCATGGCTGCGATTGTATGCTTACCTTGGTTATTTCATTTGTTAGTTGTTGAAAGTAATGACCAAACAGATGCAGACACGGCGCAATGGTTCTTTCCTTCTTACGCGATTATATTTTCATTTTTTTTACTCTTAGTGATCGTTGTCGGAATGATCTACTTTCAGGCGAAGTTTGTGAATACCGAGATGTTTTTTTTGGCTATTCCATTAGCAGAAAAACAATCAAGTTTAGCTTTACTTGCATATCTAGGGGGCTTATCTGCAGCCACTAGCATGGTAATTGTTGCCACTATCACACTTTCTACCATGATTTGTAATGACATGATCATGCCCGTTCTTCTTCGCCATAAACGTTTTCATTTACAAACAACGGGAGTGGGAAGTTCGTTGCTTAAAATTAGGCGCTGTACGATTGTAGTTATCCTTTTAATGGCTTATATATTTTATCGTTTAGTGGGATCGTCGGGTAATCTTGGCGCTATGGGCTTAATCTCTATTACATTATTGGTGCAACTCTTCCCCATTCTGATCGGCGCTTTATATTGGCCTAAACGTCATAAATACGGTGTTATTGCTGGCGTTTTAACAGGGGCAATAATTTGGGCGTATACGCTATTAACACCAACATTAGTTGAAGCGGGTTGGTTCTCACATGACTTATTGCAAAATGGTTTGTTTGGCTTTTCTCAATTGCGCCCTGAAGCCTTATTCAATTTTACGACTCTAGACCCATTAACCCATGGTGTTTTATGGAGTTTAGGATTAAATACTTTCGTTTTTATTGTTGTTTCATTTTATTTTCAAAAGCATTCTTTACCTGATAATGAACAAACAAATATCGATGGTCTTTCTAACGCATCATTACTGCATTTAATTAGCCGATTTTTAGGAGAAGAACAAGCAAAGCTGGCGCTACTTCAGCATTGTAATCAGCATGGCAGTGGCTTTTGTCTTTCACACATGGCTCACGTTGAAACCGTGAAATTTGCCGAATCATTATTGGCCGGTATTATTGGTCCGTCTTCCGCGAAACATATTATTACTCTTGCTCCTCGCCATATTCCAGACGAAACAAATACAACTGAGCGATTGCTGCAAGAAGCTTCGAATGTTTTAAAATTTAGTCGAGAATTACTGCAAAGTAGTATCGATAATATGAGCCAAGGCATTACAGTAATAGATAATAACCAACGTTTGGTCGCTTGGAATAAACGTTGTATCGAGCTGTTTGAGTATCCTGAAAATTTATTTTATGTAGGAAATCCGATTGCTGAACTAGTACGTTTTAATGCACTACAGGAAAAATTGTCAGAGCAGCAGGTCGCAGAGCGTATTAGTGAGCAGCTAGAGAAATATACCAGTCAGCAATCGTATGTGTACAAAAGAATATCAGTTACTCAGCAAGTTATTGAGGTTCGGGTTGAGCCGATACCGAGTAAGGGCCATGTTATTACCTACACCGATATTACAAGTTATCAACTGATGGTTGACGCTTTAAAAGAATCTAATGAAACATTAGAGCAGCGAGTATCACAGCGTACAACACAATTAACTAACATTAATCATCGTTTAGGTGTCGCAAAGTCTCAAGCTGAAGCGGCTAATCAAAGTAAAACGCGATTTTTAGCGGCAGCGAGTCATGATTTAGCTCAGCCACTGAACGCAGCTCGGTTATTTGTTACTGCGCTGCAGCATATTGATTTACCACAAGACCCTTCGAGTTTAATTAATAATTTATCAGACTCTTTGCAAAATGCCGAAAGCTTAATCAGTGAGTTGTTTGATATTGCTAAAATTGATGCCGGTGTTGTTAAAACAACAATTAGTCATTTTCCTGTGAAGCAAGTATTTAATTTATTACAAAATGACTTTGGAGTATTAGCTCGTAAGAAAAATATCGATTTTCACGTGCAAGCCAGTGATCTTATTGTGCAAACTGATAGCAAATTGTTATTACGTATTTTACAAAATCTTCTGGCTAATGCGCTTCGATACACGAACAAAGGCAAAGTAATTATAGGGTGTAGGCGAACAAAAAATAGTGTAAAAATTGAGGTATGGGATACCGGTATTGGTATTTTAGAAAAAGACGCAAAAGATATTTTTACAGAATTTAAACGTATTGGGCATAGTGGAAACGATGAGGGTTCAGGACTTGGTCTTGCTACAGTTCATCGCCTGTGTTTATTGCTTAACTTACCGATAGAAGTTAATTCTATTTTTGGGAAAGGCTCAGGGTTTAAAATAACTGTGCCACGTGGGAGTACTGCCAAGATAGAAAAACCTCTACTAGATGTAAATTCGAAAAGTAATAAAAAACTGAGCTATTCCTCACTTAATATTTTGGCTATCGATAATGAAGAAAAAATTCTTAAGGGTATGAATTCCTTACTTGGGAAGTGGCATCATAATGTGATTACAGCAACAAGTTTAGCTGAAGCTAAAGCAAGTACATCCGCGAGTAATGCGCCGGATGTTATTTTGGCTGATTATCACTTAGAAAACGAATACTCAGGTATTGAGGTTGTACAAACACTATTTAAGTATTGGGGAAAAACTGTGCCGTGTATTGTTATTTCGGCAGATCAAACTGAACAAGTAAAAGCAGAAAGTAAAGGGCTAGGCTTTTTGTTTATGCAAAAACCCATTAAACCATTGGCGCTTCGTGCTGCACTTTCACGTATTTCGAGTAAATAAAATAGAGCAGATAAACATATATCCCCTAGATGCACTTAGCTATTACCGGTATTTAACAGGTTACCTAACACAATGAGGTTAGTACGTTTTCTAACATTAAATTTAACAAAAATATTACTCATATGCGTTTTTACGGTGTTTTCTGAAATACCCAGTTCATAAGCAATTTGCTTATTCAGTAGGCCTTCACAAACTAAGGTAAAAATGCGAAATTGATGCGGTGTTAAACTCGCCACTTTTTCAGCCACTTCGGCAATTTCTCGACCAATATTATCTTTTGGGTTTAAACTTGAGTTTGGAAACCAATATTCACCAGAGAGCAAGTGTTTTATTGATTGAGCTATTGCTTCAGGTGCTGCACTTTTGGAGAGAAAACCGCAAGCGCCAAGCTCGCGAGATAACTCAATAATGTCAGAGGCGTCATTCCCAGAGATCATAGCAATAGGCACTAACGGAAAACAGCCTCTTAAATTCGCCAGCCCCGATAAGCCATTGGTGCCCGGAAAATTAACATCGAGCAAGACTAAATCAAAATCATCATTGTGCTCTAAAACACTATACACCTCAGCAACACTTTGAGCTTCAGTAACCGATACTTTTTGATCTAATACCGTGACTAAATCTTCTATAGTGCGTTTAATTGCACCTCGAAATAGTGGATGATCATCAGCGATTATTATTTTTATATTGGTTGTCATTAAATCTAAATTACTCGTCAAAATATCGCTATAACATAACAGAAGCTACGATCAAACATCTAGCTAAATTCAATGAAAAATTAACCGCCACCCTAAAGTACTATATTTATATTTTGTCACTGTTCACATAATAAACGCCAGCAAAGTAAGTCCCTTCTCAGGGCACATTATTTTGTATCTATTTATGTGAACAGGAATTTTTATGATCAGTTTAATTGGCCTTATCGGTGCGTTAGCGCTGTTAATCTATCTCACCATACGTGGGATGAATTTATTAATTGCCGCACCTTTAACCGCTATTATCGTTGCATTAACCGGAGGATTATCACTTTTTCCTGTTGAGGAAACACTAACCAGTGCTAACTTCATTCAAAGTTACATGGCTGGTTTTTCTGGTTTTATTGCTTCCTGGTTTTTTATGTTTTTGTTGGGAGCGCTGTTTGGCAAGTTAATGGAAGACAGTGGTTCAGCAGACAGTATAGCGCAGTGGATTGTTAGTAAAACAGGGGTTAAAAATGCGAGTTTTGCCGTTATCGCAGTCTGTGCCATTTTAACCTATGGTGGTGTGAGTGTATTCGTGGTGGCTTTCTCGGCTTACTCCATCGCATTAAGCTTATTTAAACAAGCAAACTTACCTCGGCGTTTTATCCCTGCCGTGATGGCTTTTGGCTCAGTAACTTTTACCATGACATCAGCAGGTTCACCTGAAATTCAAAACTGGATCCCGATTAAGTACTTAGGGACTTCGCCCTATGCTGGCTGGGAAGTTAGTTTAGTCGTTGCAGTGTTGATGGCTGTATTCGGCTACTTCTGGTTACAACGTATGCTCAATAAAGCGATTGCCAATGGTGAAGTTTTTGAAGCTCGTGATAACGACCCCGTAATTTCGGCAAAAACTTTACCTCATCCTATTATTGCCGCTATCCCTATTTTAACCGTGCTTACTGTTACATTTCTAGGTCATCACGCTTTTGCGCAATTCGCTTTGGTGTTGGCTTTGCTTTCCGGTTGTATTGCAGCTTGGTTATTGAATGCACGTTTTTTTACCAATTTAAGTAATACCATAGGTGCAGGCACCGCAGGGTCACTTCTTGCTATTGGTAATACGGCTGCTGTGGTTGGATTTGGTGCTGTCGCTAAGGTTTCACCAGCATTTACCATCGCAGTTAATCATTTAACCGCTATTCCAGGTAACGAATTAATAGGAGCAGCGATTGCTGTGACCGTTATTGCTGCATTAACAGGCTCATCTTCTGGCGGTCAATCTATCGCTTTACCTGTTTTAGCACCTCACTACCTAGATGCTGGAGTTGATCCTGAAGCACTGCATCGCGTAATCGCTATTTCCTCCGGTGCGTTGGACTCGCTACCACACAATGGTTATGTCGTTACTACCATTCGTTCTATCTGTGGCGAAACTCATAAAGCAGCTTATGGACCCATGGCAGCATTAACCGTTGTAGTACCGGTAGTGGGGACTATTGTCGCGGTTATGCTTTTTTTAATTACCTAGAAATTAGTTAGTAATATCAAAGCAGTAAAAATAGAAAATCATAATAATTATAAATAAGCACAATAAAAATTTAACTATAACAACGCTATTTTAGGAGCACACATGAAAACAAGTATGAAGTTTAAACTCAGCCCTTTAGCCGTATTTGTAGGCTTGGCATTGAATTCATCATTGGCCTATTCAGCCGATGCAGAACAAGATGTAGCCACCGTAAAAAAAGATGATAAAACTGAAAAAATACAAGTATTAGGTAGCTACATAAAAGGGGCAGATACGATTACGGCTAATCCTGTATCTGTGGTAAATGCTGACGACATGAAGTATTCAGGTGCTGTTGACACTACCGATTTAGTTAATATTTTACCTATTAATAGCGGAGCCGAAAATCGTCCCGATACTTTTACTAGTTTTTATAATCAAGGCACCTCGAATGTAAACTTACGAGGTTTAGGGCTTTCTTCTACCTTAGTGCTGATTAATGGCAAGCGACAGGTATTAAGTGGCGCTAAAGCACAAGATGGTAGTGTGTTTGTTGATACATCATCAATTCCTGCTATTGCCCTTAAACGCGTTGAAGTTTTAAAAGAAGGGGCTGCAGCTTCATATGGCTCTGATGCTATTGCAGGTGTAGTTAACTTTGTCACTAACGACACTTTTGAAGGGGTAAAAATAGATGGCGCCTATCATACGATTGAAGGTTTTGACCAAAATGATAAAAATATAAGTATTCTTTCGGGCATGAAGTTATCTGATAACACCAATATTGTCTTTGCCGCTTCAATGTTAAGACGTAGTAATATGCAAGGTTGGGAGCGCCCTGATTTAGTTAAAAATGCTGCGAGTAGTTTAGGTACCGGGTTTAAATTAACTGGTGATTCTGTTGTTACCTCTGGCCCATGGGCTGGCACTTACGCTGAAGGAGAGCAAGTAGGTAACCCTAATTGTGCTGGCGTAAACGGTAATATTCTCGATCTTGATGGCGATGGCGATATTGACCGTTGTGGTTTTAAATATGGCTTACATTACAATATTGTAAACGAAGAAGAGCGTGAACAGTATTACACTAGCTTAACGCACTTTTTTGGTAACGATATTAAACTAAATGTGTCGGCATTCTACAGTGACTATCGCATTATCGATAACTTCTCAGTACCTTCGTTGCCTAATTTAAGCTTCCCAGTAGTATCGGCAGATAATTCGACCAACCCATTTGGTGTTGACGCTATAATTTTTGGTCGTCATAACCCAACCGTAGCCGATTTTAGTAAATCAAGAGCGGCACCTAGAGATAATAAAACCTTTAGATTAGAAACTAGCTTAAGTGGGTACCTAGACAATGGTTGGGAATGGATAACTTCACTGGCTTACAGTGGTAATACTTATAAAATTAGCCAACCAGAAATGTCACTTTCTCGTTTAGCGTTAGCTATGAATGGCCAAGGTGGCGTGTCTGGAGATATGACCTTTGATCATTTCAGTACTGACCTAAATCATGATCCCGCCTTATTAGATTGGCTAGAAACGGACTTTAAATCTGAGACAACAACTCGATTATTAGTCTGGGATGGGGTTATTAATGGTGAATTGTTTGAGTTGGACGGTGGAACGGTTTATGGTGCTTTCGGCGCTCAATACCGACGAGAGTCTTATCAAGTTAATCCAGCAGAAAATAGCACAATTCTTTATAATGCAGCTGGCAACCCACTACCCAATGACTTCACCTTTTTAGGTAGTGTAAATAACATTGATGAGTCTCGTTCAGCAGCGGCAATTTTTGCTGAAATTGAGCTGCCGATATCTGATGATATTACGGTAAATGCAGCCTTACGTTATGAAAATTTAGATACTGATAGTAGCTTAGATCCAAAAATTTCAGTGCTGTATAGCGCTACAGATAACTTATCCTTACGCGCTTCTGCAAGTACCTCGTTTCGTGAACCATCACTTTCGCAGTTTAATGCCGATGTAACCAATACGGTTAACTTAGTTGATTATCAATTAAATCCAGATGGCACACCCGTGCTTGATTCAAGTGGCAATAAAATCCCGAATGCCTCTTCGTTATTTATCCGCCAAACAACTACAGGTAATGCCGATTTAAAACCTGAAGAAGCAACAAACTATAATGTTGGCGCATTATGGAGTAGCGATGCTTTTCAAGTACGACTTGATTACTGGCGTATTGACTACAAAGACGTCATTACCATCGAGTCTGCTCAAGCGGTATTGGATCAAGACCCTAATGGTCCAACGATAGTACGTCAAGATCCTAATGACCCATCTAGTACACTAGCGGGTATTTCAACCGACTACTTTAATGCGGCAACTATTGACGCAAGTGGTATTGATATTGAAACAAGTTATAGGTTCGATCTTGATGGTAGTTCTTTAGAGCTTTCAGCAGGCTTTTCACGTTATTTAAGTTACGATGTACCTAATGCCGATGGCAGTACTTACGATGCTGTAGGTAAATTTAATTTTGGTAGTTTTGTACGTTCAATGCCTGAAGATAAAGGTAATATATCTGCACATTGGTTAATGGATAATCATAGTGTAATGGCACGAGTTGATTACGTATCAAGCTATATAAATAACCGTCAAGGCGATACCATTGACGCTTTTACCCCAGTTGAATTGCAATATCGTTTTGTTACGGCTATTCAAGAGGGTGAAGCGGCATTTAGTGTTGGTGTTCAGAACTTATTTGATCGCGCGGCGCCTGTTGTAGCAGATGGCGCTAACTTTAGTTACGACCCTAAACACCACGATCCACGCGGACGCATATTTTATGCAAAAGCAAGCTACACGTTTTAATTCCATAGACGTTTAGTTTTAGTGCTAGCTATTTTTATATTGCGGTAAATATAGCTAGCAAATTACGCTAAAAATTCCTCTTCCTCATTTGAGTTATCAAGACTATATAACTTGGTTAATGCAGTTTAGTCGGACTACTACTCACTATTGGCAATAATTTTTATTAGTTAACCTGAACTCTGGATAATGAGTGCTTGAAACTCAAGTGAACCAAAAGCTTAGGTAATAAAGTAAATGCTATAGCCAGGTGAACATCACGAATAGACATCATCAATGCTTCATTTTATGCCATTTTTAAGGCAAAACGTTTATGAATAGCGCGCTATTTATCGACGTTTTAACGCAGAAAATGGCTTAAAAGGGAGCATTGAGCAAGTGCTGCTTATCCAGAGTTCAGGTTAGTTAGACTAAACCAATGTACTCACCCACCAAGCGCTTAATACTATCAAGGTTAAAGCTAAGATGGCCTTAGTTTTATGCTTTTTGATAATGCGCTCAGCCTGATTACCCGCGTAATACACAATAAGTGCTAAGCCAAAATAGCGAATAGAGCGTGCAATTACCGAGGCGATTAAAAATAAGGTGAGTGAATATTTTGTTGCACCAGCGGCCAACATGGCTATTTGAAAAGGGATAGGTACTATGCCTAAGGTAATAACAAACCAAAATCCTTGTTCATGCATTTTTTGCTTAACTACTTCAAATTGTTCTGAATTTGAGAATGTCGAGATAACCCATTCACCCACAATATCAAATAAATAATAGCCAAGCGCATAACCAAATAATGCGCCAATAAGGCAACCTAAAGTTGCCATTAGAGCAATAAGCCATATTTTTTCACGGCGTGCTTGCATTAAAGGTATTAATACCGCTTCTAAAGGAATAGGGACTATGGTTGACTCTAAAAATGATGCCAGCGTAATGCTTCTCAACATTTTTTTAGAGTCGATAAATTGTCGTGTTTTTTGTTTAAGTTTTTCTTGGATAGACATAAAACGTCCTTTTACGGCACAAATAAATGGCGCTTATAGCCATATCTTTCTTAATTCATAGGCAAAAATCAACCATATTAGTTAAGATGAAATTACACTACTTATACCAATTGAAGTAAATAATCGATCATTTTAAGGCGGATTAAATCGTCAATAACTTATTACATTTTGTATTAAACATATTATTTTTCATATTCAATGGCATTTACATACCAAATTTTTTCACCGGCAGGAGTTTTTACCACAACTTCGTCGTCGACTTCTTTTTTTAAACATGCGCGTGAAATAGGCGAATCTATTGACGAGTAGTCATTACGGCCATAGATCTCTTCTGGTCCAACAATGCGAAATTTTAATCTTTCATTGTCATCATTTTCTAAATTTACCCAAGCGCCAAAAAAAACTTTGCCCTCTTGTTGTGGACCATAATCAACAATTTTTAGCTCTTCAAGTATTTTACGAAGATAACGTACGCGGCGATCAATTTCACGCAAGCGCTTCTTGTTATATTGATAATCAGCGTTCTCGCTCCTGTCGCCTAAACTGGCAGCCCATGAAACTTTTCGGGTGGTTTCTGGACGCTCTTCTCGCCACAGTTTATTTAACTCTTGCTGAAGTAACTCATAGCCTGGTCGAGTAATTAATTTGGTTTTCATAAGTTTGCTTTTTGTCTTCAATAATTGAGGCAATAACTGTGATACTTTGCAAAAAAATAAGCAAAACAATCACTCATCAAGCTGTGGTTTATATTATAACGCGGTAGTTGTATATTTTAATCATTAAAATGAGCGGATAATTTATCAATTTGAGATTAATACTTTCTTATTTTTACTCACCTATGTATTTTTTACAATTCCATCTGTAAATAAAGCGTAATTCTCTATCAATAACGTCCACAGTCAAGTAGAGAAAATAACAAATATCTCTTATAATCAGTAGCTTAAGTTATTGGCATGGTTATGGCTTTAGTCTTGTTGTTTTAACTAAAAGGAGAATAATATGAAAAACTCAATTCGTTCATTGGTTGCGTTAACATTATTAACAGTTGGTTCATCAGCTGCGTATGCAGAGAATACATGGAAAGATACCTCAAAAGATGCGTGGTTAGATGGTAAAGCAGAAAGTACTTTATTATTTAATACAAACCTAAATTCTTTTGACATTAATACTGATGTGAAAAATGGTGTAGTTATTCTTACGGGTAAAGTTGAAAGCGGTGTTGATAAAGCGTTAGCTGAAGAGTTGGTTGCCAGTCTGGAGGGGGTGAACTCAGTCGATAACCAGTTAACA
Source organism: Colwellia sp. NW0002-52-1 (assembly GCF_057550865.1). NCBI lineage: Bacteria > Pseudomonadati > Pseudomonadota > Gammaproteobacteria > Alteromonadales > Colwelliaceae > Colwellia > Colwellia sp. NW0002-52-1. The sequence goes on from NZ_BAAJLU010000006.1 coordinate 28,342, forward strand.
GTAATCGATAATGAACCTACTAAAGACAACAAAATGCTGATGGCATTAACAGATTCAAAAATTGAGACAGTGGTTAAAACAAAGCTATTATTTGAATCAGAAGTCAGCGGAACGGCTATCGAAGTAGAAGTTGAAGAAGGCGTGGTTACATTATCAGGCGAAGTGGACTCAGATGCAGCAAAACAACTCGCTGTTGCTATCACTAAAAACACAACTGATGTTAAATCGGTGGTTGATCAATTGGAAATAGTTAAGCATTAGTATTCTACAATAGTTCGATCGAGCGCACGCCACAGGCGTGCGTTTAACTTTCGCGCTTTTCAAAATTTGACCATGTGTTCATCATAATTGATTGCTGTTGTGATTTGGTGTTGCTGAGTTTTGATTTTTTATAATTTCAACATTGCTTTTGTATTATCGAAAGCTAATTTGGAGGGCTACATGGCTTCAGCACCAACCTCTCAAAATAATATCTCCGCAAATGTGCCAAATTTAAGTCACAGTAAGTTAGCGAAAAAAAGTAATACTAAGCTAACTCTCCTATTGGTGAACGAGTTTGAAAAAAAATTAACACATTGGCGCAAGGTTTTTGGCAGACACTTTCATATACAAACAGCACAAGACGGTTTAACGGCGTTACAGGCTATTTTAAAAGGCAATATTGACATCGTACTTGCATCGACTCAATTAGCTAAAATGGCAAGCGCAGATGTTTGTAAGTTTGTGAAACAGCATAAATCGACAGAGCATATTCAAATGATTTTTATTAGTGATCATTACAGCGAAATAGAAGAAGAGAAAATGCTAGCTTTAGGGGCTATTGATTATATTGCCTCTGATACTTTGCCTAAAATTTTATTCAGTCGTGTAAAAAATCACATTAAATTAGTTAAGCACACTAAAGAGCTTGAGCTAGTTTCAAAGACAGATGCTTTAACCGGCATCGCAAATAGATATTGCTTTGATAGCCAATTAGTTATTGATTGGCAAGCGGTTATGCGAGGATCCGGTGAAATCTCGCTTATTATGGTCGATATTGACCACTTTAAATATTACAACGATGAGTTTGGTCATGTAAAAGGTGATGAATGCTTATCGCTAGTTGCCCAGTGCTTAGCTGAAAAAATAAAGCGCACTACCGATCTTGTTGCCAGATTTGGTGGCGAGGAGTTTGTTATTTTACTTCCATTCACTGATTTAGCAGGCGCTAAAAAAATAGCCAATGGTTTAGTTAAATCGGTTAATGAGCTAAATATTAAGCATGCTTCCAACGCTAAGCACCATAACATTACGATAAGTGCAGGAGTTACAAGTTGCTCACCCACTTTTATAGATGAAACAAGTTCAAAGGTTAAAGCGTTTATTAACCAGGCCGACGTGAGTTTGTATAAAGCAAAAACTTACGGTCGTAATCAAGTTTGCAGTTAATGAGATTTTTAAGGGGAAAAATATTGCAAAATTACAAGAAAGTTTTTGATCAACTATTTAAAAAAAGCCATCGGCCGCGAGCGAAAAATCCCTATGTTCAGTCTGGTCAATGTTATTGTTGGTACAATCAGCAAAACACTAAAAATTCCACATCAAATAGCGGCGAATAGTGTAACGGTCATTACACGGTTATTTTTACTAATATGCAATAACCGTGGTGTTTTTTGGCTTTATTTACAGCGCAGAAAGCATTAAATTCAACATTAATCTTTAGGCACTTCTTCTTTCACTCTACCGATAACTTTAAGCGTTGCAAAGGTCATAATACTTAGCGCTATTGCAATTTCTATACGCTCTAAACCAACAGCAATACCAATGGCTCCGGTTGACCAAATTGCTGCCGCTGTTGATGTTCCACTAACTTGTGATGAGTCTTTTAAAATTGCACCCCCACCGATAAAACCAATGCCAGTGACAATACCAGCAATTACTTTAGATTGAGCATCTTGGTCGTTAAAAATAGACATGGCAAGAATAGTGAAAGTACAAGCTGCCATTGATACTAAAGGAAAGGTTCTTAACCCAGCTGATCTACTACTTTTCTCTCTTTCCCATGCGGTCATAATGGGTAATATTAATGCGATAAATAACTGTATTAGATTTTTCATGACTTCATCTATATTAATATTGAGGTTAAATAAATCCATAAATTCTAGTGTCCTTATATTGGAAAAGCTTGTTCGAGCATTCACACCGTACAATTTTTATAAGTTATATTACTGAATAACTGAAAATAGTCCAAAAAAATACCACTAATGTTAGTGGTATTTATAGTGAATATTCCGCAGAGAAAATTTTGCAGTAAATTAAGCTTGGTTTGGAATAATTTGAATTTCTACTCGGCGATTTAATGCGCGGCCATTGGCACTGCTATTGTCGGCAACCGCACGAGTTTCGCCGTAACCAACGGTTTGTAAACGACTCGCAATAATATCTTGATTGGTTAAATACTGTTTTACACTGCCTGCGCGTTGCTCAGATAAGTTTTGATTAAAATCTGCCGCACCCTGGCTATCGGTATGGCCTTCGATACTGAGTAAAGTTTTTTCATATTTATTTAACACGCGAGCGATATCGTCTAGTGTGCTGTAAAACCCAGATGTTATATAAGCTTGGCCTGTAGCAAAGGTAATGTTAGCTGGCATAATTAAGCGTAAGTTATCACCTTCTCTTACGACTTCAATGCCTGAGCCTGACAATTCGTCACGAAACTCTTGTTCTTGTTTATCCATGTAATCACCAATCGCTACACCTGCAAGCGCACCAATAGCGGCACCCCAAACAGCACGCTTATTTTTATGATTACTGGTTGATTTACCGATAACCGCACCCGTAATGGCGCCAATTGCAGCTCCTTTTTCTTTATTAGTACTCGCACAGCCACTGAAGGCTAACGACACAACAACTAAACTGATAATGGATTTTTTACACTGCATAAATTGACCTTTAAAAATATAAATTGAATAACTTGTTTTCATCATACCAAAGAAAAATGAATGGTTAATGAACGAGAAAGTCGATTGTAACAATTAAATACGAGGAATTAACCTTTAAAGATCAATTTGTCTTCTAACCTTAAGTTATTACAGGTATTTCTCTGTAGGTTAAAATTTTTTATATGCTCAAAGTAGCTGGCTTTGTGGTTAAGGTTCTGGTTTTTAGGTTGTTTCTATAGATAAATTCCTATGGAGAAACAAAAACACCACGACAGGCGTGGTGCTTTTAATGATAGTTAATTTTCTAATTTAATCGTGTCAGTTAAGGTTATTCAAAAACTGTATCAACAGCTAAAACTTTAACGTTTTTACTCGGCAGTTTTAGCTTGTAGTTTTCAATAACTTTATCAGTTGCTATTAGCGCTGCGGGCTTATCAGAATTATATTCTAACGATGATACTTGCTCAGACAGTAAGCGTTGTTTCATATCTTCGCCGTCAGCGGAAATAAACACATAGTGAATATTATCGGTTTGCAAATTAGCTTTAATTACACGATTTACATCAGCTAACGAAAGTTTTGCAAATTGTTCACGTACGTATTTTACAAACTCATCGGTTTGATAAAACTCGCTATCAAGCGCATAACCTAATTGCTGATCTTGGCTAGCAACTAGCTGCGGCGCATAGTTGGTTAAATAATTACGCGTTGCTTGAAAGTCTTTTTCACTCATGCCATTTTCAATTAACTTATCTAATTCATATAAAGCGGCTCGGGTAGCAAAATGCGCATCGTTATTTGTACGTAAAGGGCGTAACCAAACTTGGAAAATTTGGCTTGAACGACCTAAGTTAGCATCAGGTTTGGTTTGAAACATACCTCGAGGGAAATATTCAATATAAGCGTAATCGCCGTAGTTCATGCCACGTGCTTGGCGAATTTGTTGATAAAGATAACTATTCGAGCTTCTGTGTTCGCCAAAATAAGAGCGTACTAACCATAAAGCGGCCCAATCTTTGTTATTACGAATAGTATCGATTGGAAAGCCGAAAGAAACTGCCGTTGATTGGGCACTTTTTTCAACAATTGTTGCATGATGACCTTTTAACAATGGAGCTTTGGCAATGTTTAGACGTTTTTCTTTACCAGCAGGTAAGCGTGCAAGGTCAGCGAACATTTTTTTCTTTAAGTCATTTGAAAGTGCACCAGTTATACCCAGATGCAATTTTGCTTGCGTGAGTTGAGCTTGGTAAAAAGCTTTCACATCGTCTAATGTAATCGTATCTAAATCAGACAAATCACCGCTATTATAATGCTCATACGCATGATCCTTATAAAGTTCACTGTATAAAACTTCTTTACCTAACTCTTCATCGTTAGAGGCTTTAAGCCCTGATTTAATGCTATCAATTAATTCTTTTTTCAGGCGTTTAAAGTCGTCTTCTCGCCAGCCTGGGTTTAATAATTGATCACTAATTAGTTGATACCAAGATTCAGCATTGTCTTTATGTACTCTGCCGGTAAACGACATCATTTCTTTATCAAGTTGTGATGAAAACTCGCCAGCTAAAGGGTATAAACCTTGTTGAATGTCTTGGTAACTGCGTGTTTGAGAACCACCTTGGGTTAACATACGTGCCATCAATGCAGCTACCCCTTTTTTACCCGCAGGATCAGCTGCGGCACCAGTATAAAACAGAAAGTTCACATCGATTAACGGTGAGTCATTGGTTTTGTCTAATACCGTAAATTGCGCTTTTTGGGGCTGAGAGCTTTTCACTTTGAAGTTTGCTACCGCTGTGTTTAAGGCAACTTCTTGATCAAACCCTGCTACTTTATCTAAAGCAGATAAGGTCACGGTTGTGCGGTTTTCATCAATAAAGTATTTGTTAGCAATACGCTTTATATCATCTGCAGAAATATTATCGAAACTATTATAAAGGTAGTTGATAGTTTCAGGATCTCGGTCAAAATGCATGTAGCTAGCTAATGTTGATGCAATTGCCTCTGAAGAATCTAAACTATTGACAAAGCTATATTTTAAGTTTGATTTTAAGTTATCAAGCTTTTCGGCAGAAACTAATTCAGTGCGTGCTTTTGCATAAGTTTGGTTGATAGCATCTCGCACTGTGGCTAAATCTTTTTCTTGATTCACTTTAATAAATACATGGCGTAAGCCAGCATCTTTAGTTTCAGGGTTATAGTTAAACATTTGGCTTGCAAGTTGTTTATCAACAACTAACTCTTGATAAAGTGCTGAGTTATTTGAAAAATATAATTCAGAAATTAAATCTAATGCCGCACGATCTTTCTTCTTAGGTTGCCAATCAGCGCCTTTATAAGACACCAGTAACCAATGGCCCGGTAAACCTTCAAACTTCTCATGTACGTATTTTGGTGCTAGTTGCTTTGGCTCTGGAGCAATATTGTTAACAAAGTCGCCTTTTTGCCAATTACCCCAATGTTTTTCTACCATTGCCATGGTTGCTGTTGGCTCGACATCACCCACAATAACTAAAGATACATATTCGGGTTTATAAAATTGTTGAAAGAATTTCTCACCATAAGCTGACTGCTCAGGCATAGCTTCAACATCTTCAAAAAATCCCATGGTGGTATGTTTATAAGTATGAGTATCGAAGGCTTCTTTGCGCACAGCAGCAAGTAATTTTCGAATAGGGCTGGCGTTATTTTTTAAATATTCACCTTTTACCGTTAAGGCTTCAGTTTTAAATTGTGCTTCTGTGTAACTTAGATTCTGGAAATGATCCGCTTGAATCTCTAATACTTTGTCTAGGTGATCTTTTGAAAAATCTAAATGATAGTTGGTGTAATCGTTGGTGGTATAAGCACCGTTATCAACACCAGCGTTTTTGAATAAATCTGCATATACCGCTTGTGGATATTTTTTTGAGCCTTTGAACATCATGTGTTCAAAAAAATGCGCGAAACCAGTGCGGCCTTTTTCGTCTTCATCGCGAGCACCTACGGAAACAGGTATTTGTACAGAAACTAGATCAGGATAATCAGTTTTAACAATAAGTACACGTAAGCCATTTTCAAGCTCTTTAAAAACATAATTTTGGCTGAATACTTTGTTGCTATTACTTTCAATGGCAGCACTTTGCGGTGTTGAATTTTGATGAGTTTGCGTTGCTATACACGCAGAGAGAGTGAAGCTGGCGACAATAACTGCCGCTAAATATTTTATTTTCATTATCGAGCCCTTTGTTGTTATGCTGCTATTTTATGAAATTATTGATGTTTTTTCACTATGTTAACACTTTATTTACAATGATGTTTTGTAACAAGCCACATACGTGCTTAGTTAAAGCTGGCAAAGTACTTTAGTGAATCAAAGAGAGCAAATACGATGAAAGATGATTTTAAGAATAAAACGGTGATTATTACTGGCGCTTCGGCTGGCGTTGGTGCAGCAACTGCACGAACTTTTGCTCAACTAGGTGCTAATTTAGTGTTAGTTGCTCGAGGGCAAACGGCCTTAGATGTTATCACAGAAGAACTTGCTGAAATAACATCGGTCATCAATATTGCTATGGACATTAATGATGCAAGCGCAAATGAAAATTTACTCATTAAAGCGGCTCAAACTTTTGGTTCTGTTGATGTGTTAATTAATAATGCAGGTTTACACCAACGTGGAGATGTCACCTTAAATCAAGCGAGTGATTTGGCTAAAATGGTCGATGTAAATCTACGCGCGCCCATTCAATTGTCTTGCTTGATATTACCGTATTTAAAACAGGCTGGTGGAGGGGCAATCGTTAATGTTGGGTCGCTTGCAGGTAGAACGCCACTGCAAGGTGCAGCAACTTATGCGGCAACAAAAGCAGGTTTACGTGCCTTTACCTATTCATTAGCGGATGAATTACAAAATACGGGGATTTATGTTGGCGTGGTATCACCAGGACCTATTGATACCGGGTTTATTATGTCGGAAATTGATCAAGTTGAAGATATTGTATTTTCGCAACCCATGAGCACCGCTCAACAAGTCGCTGATGCCATAGTGAGTGTGGCGCGAGGTGAGAAAACTGAAATATCGTTACCAAAAATTAGCGGATGGCTAACAACCATATCGTATTTATTTCCAACACTTCGCAAAGCCTTAAGGCCCGCACTTTATCGCAAAGGTGGTAAAATGAAAACGCAATATAAAAAACGTAACTTAGATTCACCCAATTAAGTGGTAGAAATGAGCAAGTGCTGCTTATCCAGAGTTCAGGTTATTTAGTTTGATGGCTATAAACGCCATGCCAATTTTTATCTGGTGGCGATAGCTTATAGTTTTTAATACGTTGCAAATATAATTGATATAAAACGTTGTTTGTTTCGCTTTGTTTTTGATTTGCGAGCGTATTGAGAATACCTGCAGCGTCATCCCATTTTTGCTGACAATAATACTCATAAGCGAAATGAAACTGGCGAATTTCTTCGATTAACTCATCACTCACTGAACCAATAAAGTTAACCACCTCATATATGGTTACCGCTTCATTTTTGCCCTTTACTTTAACTTGGTCTAATTTGCGATAAATAAAATTTGGTGCAGCCTGTTTAGTAAATTCAGTAACGATTAATGCCACACCATATTGCTTAGTCAGCCCTTCTACCCGAGCAGCTAAGTTTACCGCATCGCCTAAAACGGTGTAGGCCATGCGATATTCTGAGCCCATATTGCCAACGCTCATTTCACCAGTATTTAAACCAATGCCAATATTAACTGCTGGCCATCCTCGCTCTGAGAAACTCGATTGAAGCTGTTTAACTTTTTCTAACATGTTAAGTGCCGCGCTAACACCATGCTCTGCATGATTACTGTCGGGAAGTGGCGCTCCCCAAAAAGACATGATGCAATCGCCAATATATTTATCTATAGTTCCTCTTTCGTCATATATAACCTTGGTTAACGGCGTAAGAAATAAATTTAATAATTCGCTAAGCTCTTTAGGTGACAGGCTTTCAGAAATTGCAGTAAAACCCCGTATATCGGCAAATAATACCGTTAACTCTCTAGATTGTCCTTCTTGGCTAATCCACTCTGGTTTATTAACCATTTCATCAACCAACCCTGGAGGGACATATTGCCCAAACAGCTTTTTTACCGTATTTTTAGTATTGTTTTCTACAGCAAAGCCCCATGACATATGCACCACAAATATCATCAGTATTAATAGCAAGGGTGGTGCAAGAAAAATAACAATGCCTTGCTGCCATATTAAAAAGTTTAAAATAAGGTAAAGCGTGATCAGTGCTGAAGTAAAAAGCATGGTCTTAATGGGTGATAAATAATTGCAAACCACCATCATTAGCAAACCTAAAATAATAATAATAGTGAGCTCAACACCTAGTGTATAACTTGGTTGATAAGGTATGCGTTGATCGAGTATACCGCTAATAATATTGGCGTGTACTTCAACACCCGGCAGTGCTGTGTCTACAGGCGTTGCTCTTATATCTTGCAACCCAGGTGCTGACGTACCTAAAATAATAATGCGATTTTTAAGGGCGTCTATTGCAATGCGCTTGTTTAAAATGTTTTTGACAGAAATGTAAGGAAAGCTACCTGCTCTACCTCGATAAGGCACAGTAACTGAGCCGGTTTTATCTACTGGAATAATAAAGCTGCCCAGTTGAACTTGCTCAATTGCCAGGTAATTGCCTGTTTCTGCGATGTTAAAATAGTAATTTTGATCGCCAATAGCTTTTCTGGTGATAGCTAAAGCTAAAGAAGGGTGAAAGCCATTTTGATAAAGTTGAAACAGCGGTACTTTGCGATATAAACCATCTTCAGAAATATTAGGGTTATCAAAAAAACCGACACTGTCAGTTGCTTGATGAATAATGTCTATATTGCCTGTGTAACCCTGTGGCTTTGCTATTAAGGTTTTTTCTGCAAGTGTTTGTTCTATGGTGGAGATTGGTTTTTTTAGGTGGTTAATTTCATCAGTATTGTTTTGATCAAACACCATACCTAATACGATATTGCGACCTTTTATCGCTTCTGAAAATATGTGGTCATAAGCCAATTTTTGTTTGAATTTTTCGCTTGCAGCGAGGTACTGACTATCGTTAATTTTTAGTGAATCAAGTTGCTCAAGCACTTTCAAACCACTTACATCATCAGGCTCAGAAAACACAACATCAAAGCCAAGCACTTTAATGTGATAATGGTCGAATAGTGTGTCAATTAATTCAGCTAAAACAGCTCTATTCCATGGCCAACGGCCTACTTCTTGAATACTGTCTTCATCGATATCGGCAATAACTACCCGATCATCAATTCCTTTTGGCATGGTGAGCTTTAAACGCACGTCAGAAGTGAACATTTCTAAGGTATTTAAAATAGGCACTTCTATAAATGGTGTCGTACTAATAAAAATATATAAAATGATAATAAAATTTAATATGTTCTTTTTAGAGCGCTGAAATATCATTTTATTGTTATCAACCATGAGTTACTGAAATAATAAAGTGCTGACTGTTACTTTTGGATCAGGTTTTTATCATACTAAAATGGTGAGGTACGACCGACAATAGCCTCAATTAAGTTTAATTCTGCATCATTATGGTTTTTCATTGGCGCGGGCTGAATAATATCGCCTTGGCTTGTATCAGCATAGATGTAACGAGGGTTGTCATGATGAGCACTTTTAATATTTTCAGAAATGCTAGGGTCAGCAATGGCACTAACATCAACCTCTCCGTAACAGGTACACACGTAGCTGCGATTTAACGCTGTATCTGACTCTGCATAAACAGCCGTTCCTCGAATACCTACCGTAGCGGTAGTTGTGTGCAGTTTAAATTGTTTTTCAGTTGGCTTACGTTTAGCAAATACCGATAGTACCGAGCCAGTAAATAAACGCATTGCTTCTTCAAATACACCGGTACTTTCTAGCACTAAACGTGAGTTCTCTCTTAAGTGGTGGGCATCTTTCCCGATGGCAAACATTATCCAGCTGCTTTGGCCTGTAACCACTACTGAATTAGCTCTGATCACGGTTTTTGACATATTTGCTTTGGTAATTATTGTGCCATCAACCGTTACTTCACCTTCGAAGTTGTAAATAGATTGTCCAAGTGGCAATTCTGCTGGTACTTCAGCCATCGCGTTTACCAGTGAACTTAGTAAAGCACTGCTTGTTACAGTTGCCAATAAACCGGTGTTGAAAGCTTTTACTAAAAACGCTCTGCGTGTATTTACTGATTGACTACTCATAATTAGTTCCAATTACCCAATGGTTGATTTGCATTATATTTTAGTATTTTTAATTGATAATATTTCGCTATAGATAACTGTAAAAATAACATGTTCAGCTAATCGAATGGTTTTACTATAAAAGTAAAAGCAAAATATTATCAAGTAACATCAACCAATATTTTACAAAAGCTACTGATTGGCATAACTAAAAAGTGCTAATTCATGATTAACTGATGCTTGCCAGAGTTTATCGTTATTATTTAATTGCAGTCTCTTTTGTAATCGCTTTATTTTGTATTAAGCGCGTTAGTACTGGAGTTTGACAGATGTCGAGAACCGGTGGCGGTTTTTTAAAAAAGAAGGCGCTATTACGCTTGATACGGTCAGCAAGTTTAGTCGCAAACAAGGCACTTTCAGTATTTGTTACTTGTAGGTGAATTTGCTCTGCTTTAGGTACGTCAGCCATCATTTGCATGCTAATTATGGGAGTGTGTTTAGTATCAGGCACTGCATCTTCTCCCTCAATAACGGCAGTACGAGTTATAGATTGTACATGGTTCATGCCATAAATAACTCGACCAAAAATGCTCATAATACGATCTAAATACCTTGGCGCTTGACCATTAGTAATATAAAAGTGGCTTGAAGCTGAATTAGCCTCGTTGCCGCGAGCCATAGCAATAATACCAGGGCAATGCGTTAACCATGCTTTATTCTCACGAGGATTATGGCCAAGGGCAAAACCGTTTTTAAAGCCCGTTTTTTCAGCAAATAAATCATTGTTTTGTACTAAAGTAAATGCAAAATCTTGTTGTGTTGTCCAATCGCCTTCAAGCGACAATAAAGGAACAGAACGATCGGCCTTACTCGCATCTTCAGGACCCGCCTGTGCAACAAAACCGTCAATTACACGATAAAATTTATTGCCGTTATAGTGGCCAGCCTTAGTAAGTTGGATAAATTGTTTAACATGCTTTGGAGAAAACTGTGGGGCTAACTCGATAACAACTTTGCCATGTGGCAGTGTTAATAACACCATGTTTTCAATAGCAACAGTTCGCCATTCACTCTGAACATTAGCTTGTGTTGCTATGTTGTCAGTTATTAACGTTTTCGTTTGTTGTTCGGCAGTCGCACTTGCGCTTATCAACATAAGCCATGAACTAAATAGGGTTATTAACATTGAAAAGCTTATTCGATTATACATAAAGCGCCTTTTTTATTATTTTTTTTACTATGTTAATGATTGTTTAATATTGTCACGAAAATAGCAAACGAGTGGCTAAAGATGTTACACAATTTATTGATGTTCATTTCACTCACAATGAAATATTGGCGCAATCGCAAGCAATTGATACCATAGCATGAATAATTACTCTCAACGTTACGGAGCTTTTGTGAATAAAAGTTTTATCACTAATTTTTTAGCCTTTATTGCCATTATTATCGGCTACACAGTCGCAAATAATATTATTTTTACCGTAGGTTTATTTGCTTTATCTGGAGCTGTAACTAATTGGCTTGCTATACATATGTTATTTGAACGTGTACCTTTTTTATATGGTTCTGGTGTTATTCCTGCGCGTTTTGAAGACTTTAAAGTCGCAATTCGTGGGTTAATGATGGAACAATTCTTTACCGAAGAAAATATAGATAGGTTTCTTGCTGGAAGCGATAGTCCTGCAACAGCCATTGATCTTGCGCCGGTTATTAATAAAGTCGACTTGTCGCCAGCTTTTGATAACTTAGTCAGTGTGGTTGAACAATCTTCTTTTGGCGGTATGTTAGCTATGGTAGGTGGCACTGAAGCGCTGCAACCTATGCGTGAACCATTTATTGAGAAAATGCGCGCCTCAGTTATCGAAATAAGCCAAAGTGATGAATTTAATGCCATTCTACGAAAAGAGTTAGAGCAGCCTAATATCATGGCGGGTATGCGTGACAAGGTAAGCGATATTATTGAAAAGCGCCTTAATGAACTAACACCACAACTTGTTAAAGAAATAGTACAACGCATGATTCGTGAGCATTTAGGCTGGCTTGTGGTTTGGGGCGGTGTTTTTGGTGGCATAATTGGTTTTATTGCAGCAATTACCACTCAACTTTAATAAGGGCTGTTTGTTTTTTATATTGAATTTAAGCTTTAGTCGGCCCTGGTTAACTAAAGCTTATCTAGGTTGTGACTAAAGTATCTGCCTATTAAGTCTAATATCATCAACATCATATTGATTAGCAATATCTTTACAGCCAGATTGAACACTCGCTCATTTAGGTACAATATCTGAGTGAAATTTAAAGCAGAATTGTTTCGCTATAACACTGGGTTATCAGCTAGATCTTTTTAGGCTATTTAGTCGAGAATATTTTAATTTTTGTGCTTTAATTTTAGCCTGATAGCCGTTATGCTTAGGCTTTAATCACAGGGTTAAATGTAGCGACTCCAAGCCTGGAGTTTAATCGCTCAAGCCCTCTCTTCGTAAAAGGTAAACCCAAAAATGTTTGGTAGCTTAACGGCGTTGCCTGCCGATCCTATTTTAGGCTTGTTGGCTAAATATCGTGAAGACTCTAATCCGAATAAAATCGACTTAGGTGTTGGTGTCTATAAAAATGAAGCGGGTCATACAGAAGTTTTAAAGTGTGTAAAAGCCGCTGAAAAACATCGACTCGATACTGAAGATACCAAAGTTTATATTGGCCCAACAGGCTCATCACTTTTTAACGAAGAAATGGCTAAGTTAGTATTCGGTCATCATAAAGTGTTGCTTGAAAATCGTGCGCGAACGGTTTCTACACCTGGTGGTACAGGGGCGTTACGAGTAGCGGCTGAGTTTATTAATTCATGTAAAGCTGGCGCAACTATTTGGGTAAGTAATCCTACTTGGGCAAACCATACCGGTGTATTTGAAGCCGCAGGATTAAATGTAAAAACGTATCCTTATTATGATTATGAAAACAAAACCCTTGATTTCGATGGCATGTTAGCGGCTTTAAAAGAAGTTAAAGCTGATGATACCGTATTGCTTCATGCTTGTTGTCATAACCCAAGTGGTATGGATTTAACCAATGAACAATGGCAACAAGTTGCTGAAGTTGCTAAAGACATTGGCTTTTTACCATTAATTGATATGGCTTACCAAGGTTTTGGTGAAGGTTTAGATGAAGATGCTTACGGCCTTAGGTTAATGGCTGATAGCGTAAAAGAAATGATCGTTTGTAGTTCATGCTCTAAAAACTTTGGTTTATACCGTGAGCGTATTGGCGCTTGTACTATTATTGGTGAAACCTCGCACAGCGCTGATATTGCAAACTCTGTATTGCTTAGTGTAATTCGTTGTATTTATTCAATGCCACCAGCACATGGTGCGGCATTAGTGGAAACTATTCTGCATTCTGACGAGCTACGTGCGCAATGGCACAGGGAGCTTAAAGAAATGCGTGATCGCATTAATGGCAATCGTCAATTATTGGTTGATAAGCTTGTTGAAAACGGCGTAACACGCGACTTTAGCTTTATTCCTCGTCAAAAAGGTATGTTTTCTTTCTTAGGTATAACGCCTGAGCAAGTACAACAACTGCAAGATGAATACAGCATTTACATGGTAGGTTCAAGCCGTATGAGCATTGCCGGTATTGCTAACCGCAACGTTGATTACTTAGCACAATCAATCGCAAAAGTGCTATAAGCTAACGCTATAAACTCCATGTATGCACTCATACATGGAGTTTTTACTTCTGTTAAGTAAATACTCCTAACACTCTTTCTACCTTCAATATCTACAAGCCCTGCAAAAGCAGCTTAAGTTAATGTACCAATAATGTGTGCAAAAAATTAAACATCGACACGTTGATAACCCGTTTTCATGTTACTTTGTTATGCTGCGAAATTTGAGCACGCTATACTATAAAGTTAAGCTCATAGTTAGCTGAGAAACTTTATGTTAGTTAAGGATTATTTATGATTAAACCTATTGCGCTAGATCATATCGTTTTGCGCACTACCAAATACCAAGCACTTATTGACTTTTATTGTGACGTATTAGGTTGTGTTGTCGAGCGAGTATTACCCGACGATATAGGTTTAACGCAACTGCGAGCCGGCAGTTCATTAATAGATATAGTGAAGGTAAATTCAACGTTAGGAAAAGTTGGCGGTGAAGCACCCAAAACTACCGGTAATAATGTTGATCACTTCTGCTTACAAATAGCCGCGTTTGATGAAACTGCTTTAAAAAACTTCCTCACCAGTAAAGGGGTTGAAGTTGGTGATTTTGAAGAAAGATATGGGGCAGAAGGTATGGGTCGTTCGTTGTATTTAACCGATATTGCCGGTAATAATGTTGAATTACGCGCTAAAGTTTCTTAGTTTAAAAAAAGAATCAACAAATTATTCAAAGCAAAATTATGGGAAATAGGCGAACTTTTAGGTATAGTGCGCGACAATAAATTTTGACTATGCCAAGTTACATTGCGTTCTATGCAATAACATTATTGGCACTACCATAAGCTGCTATTAATTCAGCTACAAAGGATAAATTGTGACAACCAAAGGCAACCTTTTCATTCTGTCTGCGCCAAGTGGTGCAGGGAAATCGAGTTTAATTTCCGCCTTACTCAAGCAAGCATCATCGCGACCTATGCAAGTATCTGTTTCACATACTACACGTAATGCGCGCCCTGGTGAAGTTGACGGCCAGCACTACCATTTTGTTAGTGTAACTAAATTCAAGCAGTCAATTGCTGATAAGCACTTTTATGAATACGCTGAAGTATTTGGAAATTTTTACGGCACAAGTGAAGTCGCAATAGATCAACAACTTGCACAAGGTATCGACGTATTTCTTGATATTGACTGGCAAGGTGCTCAACAAGTTAGAATGAAAAAGCCTGACGTAACAACAATATTTATTAGTCCGCCTTCAAAACAAGAGTTAGAAAACCGTTTACGTGGCCGGGGCCAAGACAGTGAAGAAGTTATTCAAGCAAGAATGAGTGAAGCACAAGCACAATGTTCACACTATCAAGAGTTCGATTATATTATTGTTAACGATGATTTCGAGCAGGCATTAGCTGATTTAACCACAGTAGTGAACAACCAACGCTTAAAACGCAGCCAACAAGCGAGCGAGCATCAAGCTTTATTTGATGAATTATTAGCGTAGAACGCTTGCTTACATGCGTGTAGATCAAGTAAACTACGCGACTATTTTATGAATTTAATTGTTGGAGAGACCAAATGGCTCGCGTAACTGTTGAAGATGCCGTAGAAAAAGTCGGTAATCGTTTTGACTTGGTGTTAATTGCATCTCGTCGTGCTCGTCAAATTGCTACGGGCGGTAAAGATCCATTGGTTGAAGTTGAAAATGACAAACCAACAGTAATTGCTTTACGTGAAATCGAAGCTGGCCTTATTACTACTGAAGTAATGGACGTTTCAGATAAGCATGAGCAAGTACAACAAGACGCTGCTGAATTAGATGCTGTTGCAGCAATTGTTGGTGGTAACCAATAATTATTTCTAACGTTTAACGTTAGTAGCAACATTCAAAACGCGTAAATTACATCACTGTGATTTACGCGTTTTTTATTATCTGCTCATGATTCATGAGAGAAATTCGTGCAAATGTGCTTCTAATTAAGTTAATTAGCTACTTTTTTAATGTTTAAAATGAAAAAGTAGTTCGCATAATTAATCAAAATGGCATAAATATTGGCATAGCGGTAAAATAATCGTATTCTAAACTAATCACAGCGTCAGCAATCATCAGGGAATTATTGGGTGTACCTTTTTGAACCACTAAAAGAACATGTATCAAGTTATTTATCGAAAGTACAAATTGACCTGCTAAAGCAGGCCTATATTGTTGCGCGCGAGGCCCACGATGGCCAAATGCGTTCTAGTGGTGAGCCATATATAACCCACCCTGTGGCCGTTGCGCTGAATCTCGCCAAAATGCACCTAGATCACGAAACGCTAATGGCAGCATTACTGCACGACGTAATTGAAGACACTCCGGTAACCAAAGACCAACTTTCAGAGCTTTTTGGTCATACGGTTGCTGAATTGGTTGAAGGTGTTAGTAAACTAGACAAGCTAAAGTTTGATAATAAAGAAGAAATGCAGGCGGAAAACTTCCGTAAAATGATCTTAGCCATGGTGCAAGACATACGCGTTATTTTGATTAAACTCGCTGACCGCACGCATAACATGCGTACACTAGGCTCTTTACGACCTGATAAACGTCGTCGTATTGCCCGAGAAACATTAGAAATTTATGCCCCAATTGCTAATCGTCTGGGCATTCACGATGTAAAAAATGAATTAGAAGTTTTAGGTTTTGAAGCATTATATCCTATGCGCGCACGCGCCTTAAAGTCAGCTGTTAAGCAAGCTCGTGGTAACCGCAAAGAAATTATCAATAATATTCAACAAGAAGTGACCAGCCGCTTAGCGGAAAACGGTATTAAAGCGCAAGTTATTGGCCGAGAAAAACACCTCTATTCAATTTATCGCAAAATGCGCAATAAAGAACTTATGTTTAATGAAGTCATGGATATTTATGCCTTCAGAATTATTGTTGGTGATAAAATTGACGACTGTTATCGTGCTTTAGGCGCAGCCCACAATTTATTTAAGCCTATCGAGTCTAGGTTTAAAGACTATATTGCCATTCCAAAAACTAACGGTTATCAGTCATTACATACCTCTTTAATTGGTCCGCATGGTATTCCGGTTGAGATACAAATTCGTACCAACGATATGGATCAAATGGCAGATAAAGGTGTTGCGGCGCATTGGTTATATAAGCAAGACGGCGAAGATACTGGCACCACTGCACAGATGAAAGCACGACGATGGATGCAAAGTTTATTAGAGCTACAGCAAAGTGCCGGCAGTTCGTTTGAATTTATCGAAAATGTAAAATCGGATTTATTTCCCGAAGAAATTTATGTTTTTACCCCTGATGGTCGCATTGTTGAATTACCAATGGGCGCAACCGCGGTCGATTTTGCCTATGCTGTTCATACTGATGTTGGTAATTCATGTGTAGGCGTGAAAGTTGAACGTAAACCTTTTCCATTGAGTAAACCATTAGATTCAGGCCAAACCATTGAAGTTGTTACCTCTACAGCTGCTAGGCCAAACGCCACTTGGCTTAACTTTGTGGTTACCGCTAAAGCCCGTTTGCAAATTCGTACTTATCTGCGATCGCAAGAAAAAACAGAGTCTTTGGCGTTAGGTCGTAGACTGCTGAGCCACGCACTTGGTGCCACCAAACTAGAAGATATTGCCCAAGAAAAGCTAACACAAGTTGTTAAAGATACCGGTAATAGCAATACTGAAGAGTTACTGATAAACATAGGTTTGGGTAATGCCTTAAGCATAGGTATTGCTAAACGTTTGAAAGACGAGTTTACCGAAGAGTCTGATCTGCTTAAACCAGCAACAACTAAAAATAAAATGCCAATTAAAGGCACCGAAGGCATGATGGTTAGCTATGGTAAATGTTGTCGCCCTATTCCTGGCGATTCAATATTGGCCTACCTAAGCCCAGGAAAAGGTTTAATGGTGCACCAACATGGCTGTCGTAATAACAAAGGTCATGAGCAAGGCAGTTTATTCCCTGTGCGATGGGATACCGATATTGATCGAGATTTTATTGCCAAATTACGTATTGAAATTCTTAACCATAAAGGTGCATTGGCAGCATTAACCAATGTGGTCGCTCGCTGTGGCTCAAATGTTCATTCACTTAATTCAGGTGAAAAAGAGTCAGGCTTGTATCTTATCGATATAGAAATTACTTGTCGGAACAGGGTTCATCTTGCCGACATCATCAGAAAAATTAAAGTTATGGGCGACGTTCAACGCGTTGTGCGTAATAAATAGATTTAGGAAAATTATGAAAACAATTATTAATACAGATAATGCACCTAGTGCAATTGGGACATACAGCCAAGCAGTTAAGGTAAATAATACCGTTTATCTTTCAGGACAAATTCCATTAGTGCCTGAAACGATGGAAATTGTTTCTGAAGATTTTGCTGAGCAAACACAACAAGTTTTCAAAAATATTGTAGCGGTATGTGAAGCGGCAGGTGGCAATATTAATGATCTGGTAAAAGTGAATATATTTTTACAAGATCTTGCTAATTTCGCGACCGTTAATGAAATTATGAGTCAGTATTTTTCACAACCTTACCCTGCACGCGCAGCGGTGCAAGTAGCTCGGTTACCAAAAGATGTTGCTATTGAAATTGACGGTATTATGGAATTACCTAACTACAGTTAATAAACATCGCTTCATGTAAACGATAAATTCGATAAAGATATATTAATAAATAACCAACTTTAGAACACGTATATGACACCAGATAGACTACAAAGAATTAACAGCATGCTAGATCAACGCCAACCCGACTTAACCGTTTGTATGGAAGGCGTGCATAAAACTCATAACTTAGCCGCAGTTGTTCGAACAGCTGACGCTATAGGTATTAGTGATGTACATGCCGTATGGAAAAATGAAACCATGCGCCTTTCGGGCGGAAGTGCTGCGGGTAGTCAAAATTGGATAGATGTGCACGACTACAGTAATACTGAAGATGCAATCACTGAATTAAAAAATCAAGGCATGCAGGTATTGGTCACTAACTTATCAGATACAGCGGTCGACTTTCGAGAAATTGACTATACCAAACCTACCGCTATTATTTTAGGGCAAGAAAAGTTTGGCGCTTCTGCTAAAGCACTAGAAATGGCTGACCAAGATATTGTTATACCTATGGTTGGCATGGTGCAGTCATTAAATGTTTCAGTTGCCTGTTCTGTGGTGTTATATGAAGCGCAGCGACAGCGTCAAGCAGCAGGTTTATATCAACAACCTAGAATAAGCCACGAACGCCGTCAACGGATATTATTTGAAGGTGGGCACCCTATTTTTGCCACTGCTTGTCAGCGTAAAGGCCTACCATATCCAGAGATTGATGAAGACGGACAGATTGTTGCCTCAGAGCAGTGGTGGCAGCAAATGCAAATGACTCAAGATGCGTGGAAGAAAATCGACGACGAATAACCAATAAACCTACAGCAAGGGAGTCTGCGGTGTCTCGCCAAATCGAAGCGTTATCTAATTTAGCCCAAATACCCGTTACAACGTTAAAAGGTGTTGGCCCTGGTATGGCAGCGAAACTCGAAAAAGTAGGTTTAGTGTCGTTACAAGACTTACTTTTTCATTTACCGCTTCGCTACGAAGACCGCACCCGAGTTACTGCTGTTCGTGATCTCATACCCGGTTTATTCACCAATATTATTGGTGAAGTTACACAGAACGAAATAATTCAAGGCAAACGTAGAATGATGCTAGTAACCATTAATGATGGTACAGGTAGCATTAATTTACGTTTTTTTCATTTTTCAGCCAGCCAAAAAAATAGCTTGGCAGTTGGGTTAAATATTCGCTGCTACGGTGAAGTTAATCGTGGAATGCGCGGCTTTGAAATGGTGCACCCAGAATATAAAGCGCTCGATCAAGACCAACCATTAACCCCTGTTGAAGAAACCCTAACCCCCGTTTACTCAACAACTGATGGATTGCGACAAATATCGCTGCGAAATTTAACCGAACAAGCGTTAATTCGCTTAAAGCGCGGCCATGTTGAAGAATTACTGCCTGAAGAAATTAACCATCAACGATATAGTTTAGCGTCTGCGTTAGCCTTAATTCATCGTCCACCACCTGATACTTCTGTGGAGTTAATGGAAGAAGGTAAACATCCGGCGCAGCTGAAACTAATTAAAGAAGAGCTTCTAGCTCATAACCTGAGTATGTTGAAGTTAAGAGCGGCTAGTGATCATCACCCCGCGGTTGTGTTAGCAATTGATACAGCACTGGAAAAAAACTTTTTAGCATCATTACCCTTTTCACCTACGGGCGCTCAAGCACGTGTCACAGCAGAAATACGAACCGATCTACTCAAGCCTTTGCCTATGATGCGCTTGGTACAAGGTGACGTAGGCTCAGGAAAAACTTTAGTGGCTGCATTAGCCGCACTCACTGCCATTGGCCAAGGTTTTCAAGTTGCTTTAATGGCACCAACTGAAATATTAGCTGAACAGCATGCCATTAATTTTAAAAAATGGTTTGAACCGCTCAATATTACGGTCGGTTGGCTGGTCGGAAAAACCAAAGCAAAAGCTAGGCGCAGCGCCTTAGAGCATATTGAAAACGGTAATATGCAAATGGTTATTGGCACTCATGCTTTATTTCAAGAACAAGTGATATTTAACAAACTCGGCTTAATTATTATTGATGAGCAACATAAATTTGGTGTGCATCAGCGTTTATCATTACGTGAAAAAGGCGCTTGGCAAGGTAATTACCCGCATCAATTAATTATGACGGCAACTCCTATTCCACGTACGCTGGCAATGACGGCTTATGCTGATTTAGACACCTCAGTTATTGATGAACTGCCACCTGGCCGAACACCGATCACCACAGTAGCATTACCTGATAGTCGCCGTGACGATGTAATTGAACGTATTCGTCAAGGTTGCACAAACGATAATCGACAAGCTTATTGGGTTTGTACCTTAATTGAAGAGTCGGAGGCCCTACAATGTCAAGCTGCTGAAGATACCGCAGTGTATTTACAGGCACAATTATCTGATTTGAAAATTGGCTTGGTGCATGGCCGAATGAAAGCCGACGAAAAACAAGCCGTAATGGAGCAATTTAAAGTTGGCGAACTTAACGTACTGGTTGCTACAACGGTAATTGAAGTGGGTGTTGATGTGCCTAATGCAAGCTTAATGGTGATTGAAAACCCTGAGCGTTTAGGTTTAGCGCAGCTCCATCAACTACGTGGTCGTGTTGGTCGCGGTTCAGTAGCGTCCCATTGTGTATTAATGTACAAAGCACCGCTGACGAAAACAGCGACTAAACGATTAAAAGTACTTAGAGAAAGTAACGATGGTTTTGTTATTGCACAAAAAGATTTAGAAATTCGAGGCCCTGGTGAGCTATTAGGCACTAAACAAACCGGTTTAGCCGATTTGAGAATAGCAGATTTACAGCGAGACGCTCACTTAATCCCAGAAGTTCAGCAACAAGCGCACCTGATATGGCGACAGTATCCTGACAAAGCCAACGCTTTAATCGATCGTTGGTTAGCCAATCGAGAGAGATATTCAAATGCCTAACTGCAACGGTAAGTTTATTAGTTAAATACCTCAAGAATTATGGTTTAAAGAAAGTTGTGTTCAAATAAATATTAATAAATTCGCGCTTTTGTTAAAGCCATTATCGGCTTTAAAAGTTACCTAACTAATGCATTTGCCATAAATATCTGTCACCTTGATTTGAAGTGTTAATAATTCTAAAAAAATGCGGTAAACTAGCAGTAACTTTAGTTTATAGCGAAACCATGATGTCTTCACACGATCAAAATCATCCTACTCATAACGACAACAGCGAAGAAGCCACTACTCACTTTGGTTTCCAAACGGTCGAAAAAAATGAAAAAGAGTCGAAAGTTGCCAGCGTATTTCATTCTGTTGCACAGCAATATGATGTAATGAATGATCTGATGTCATTTGGTATTCATCGCTTATGGAAACGTTTTACCATTGACGCCAGTGGCGTACGTCCGGGTAACAAAGTATTAGATTTAGCCGGTGGTACGGGTGACTTAACCGCTAAATTCTCTCAACTTGTGGGTCGTGAAGGAAAGGTAATATTAGCCGACATTAACAGCTCAATGCTCAATGTAGGTCGCGACAAACTTCGCGATCGTGGTTTAGTACAAAACATTGAGTACGTACAAGCCAATGCTCAATACTTACCGTTTGAAGATAATACCTTTGACGTGATCACAATAGCCTTTGGTTTACGCAACGTTACCGATAAAGACATGGCATTACGCTCTATGTATCGTGTGCTTAAGCCTGGTGGTCGACTATTGGTATTAGAGTTTTCAAAACCTGAACATGAACTAGTCAATAAAGCGTACGATTTTTACTCGTTTAATATCTTGCCTAAAATGGGTGAGTTAGTGGCTAAAGACGGCGATAGTTACCAGTATTTAGCTGAATCAATTCGTATGCACCCAGATCAAGAAACCCTAAAATCTATGATGGATAATGCAGGTTTTGAGCAAACCAGCTTTAAGAACTTAACAGGCGGTGTTGTTGCCTTGCACAAAGGTTATAAATTTTAACCTTATGCCTCAGACTATGAGTCAGCAACTTATGTTTGCCCAGGCCTTAAGTGCCATCTTGGAAAAGTTGATTGAGCAGTTTTTGCGCTACAACTTACATGGTACACGCGCATTAAAACCTTTATCTGAAAAAACACTGACCGTGAAGCTTGGTGAATTACCATTTCCCTTAAGTTTTACTGTTAACAATGAAAAAGTACATGTTAGCACGAGCGAAGCACACTACGACTGTTGCCTTGTTACCAGTGTTAGTACCTTGATTGAATTGCAAAAAGAACAACAACTTACTGACTTAATAAGAAATGATAAACTCGATATTCAAGGCGATTTAAAAGTTGCGCAGCGCTTCGCCGATATTGCTCAATCACTTGATATTGATTGGCAGAGTGAACTAGCTAAAAGAATTGGCGATATTCCAGCTTACAAACTGGGCCAGTTAGGGCGAAAAATAGTTGATAAGTTAAACTTTGCAAGCCAACAAATTCAAGCTGATGCTAGCGAATGGCTCGTTCATGAAAAGCGTTTAATAGTAACATCAACTGAATTATCATCTTTTAGCCATGATGTAGATGTTATTGAACAGCAGTTACCAAAGTTAAGCCAACGTATCGAAAACTTAATAAATCGCTTCAATGCAAGTTCATAAGGGTATGTAGTGAGTAGTAAACGTTTATACAAAATAGTAAAAACATTTCTTCAGTATGGGCTTGATGAGCTGTTACCGAAAAAATATTTACCGTGGTATATAAAAATAGCTCGCAAGTCTTTATTTTGGCTGCGAAATAAACATCGCGATAAACCTAAAGCACAACGGTTTAGACTCGCAATTGAGTCATTAGGGCCAGTATTTGTTAAGTTTGGTCAAATGCTCTCTACTCGTCGAGATTTGCTACCTGACGACTTCGCCAATGAACTAACGTTATTACAAGATAAAGTGCCTGCATTTGCCGGTGAAGAAGCCGAACGCATCGTTATTGCGGCAATGGGTGTTGAAACTTTTCAAACATATTTTAAAGACTTTGATCGCGCTCCTTTAGCATCAGCTTCAATTGCGCAAGTGCATACTGCCACTATGATGCACGACGATGGCGATAAAAACGTTGTTTTGAAAGTTTTACGACCTAATATTGCCAAAACTATATTAGCCGACATAAACGTTATGTCTTCTTTCGCCAAAATAGTTGCTCGATGGTTGCCTGATGGTAAGCGTTTACGACCAGTTGAAGTGGTTGCTGAATATGAAAAAACCATTTTAGAAGAACTAGATTTAAATCGTGAAGCCGCTAATGCTATGCAATTAAAGCGTAACTTTAGTCAAGGGCGAGACAGTGATAAAGTGCTATACGTGCCAGAGGTGTATAGCGAATACTGTTCGAAAAACGTTATGGTTATGGAGCGAATTTACGGTATCGGTGTCGGTGAAATTGAGACATTACAAGCCAATAATGTCGATATGAAGTTACTTGCCGAACGTGGCGTAGAAGTCTTTTTTACTCAAGTATTTCGTGATAGTTTTTTTCACGCTGACATGCACCCAGGCAATGTTTTTGTTAACGCCACTAAGCCAGCAGATCCTACTTGGATTGCTATAGATTACGGCATTGTTGGCACCTTAAATCGTGAAGATAAACGTTATTTAGCCGAGAACTTTGTCGCTTTTTTTAATCGCGATTATCGCAAAGTCGCGCAGTTGCATGTTGACTCAGGCTGGGTGCCGAGTGATACCAGTGTTGATGAATTTGAGTTTGCCATTCGCACGGTTTGCGAGCCAATATTTAATAAACCGTTGTCGGAAATATCATTTGGGCAGGTGCTAGTTAACCTTTTTAATACCGCACGCCGTTTTAATATGGAAGTACAACCCCAGTTAGTATTGCTACAAAAAACACTACTCTATATTGAGGGCTTAGGCCGTCAGCTTTATCCAGCGTTAGATCTTTGGCAAACAGCGAAGCCATTTCTAGAGAACTGGGTGAAAGAGCAAATGGGTATTAAAGCAGTATATAAAAAGGTAAAAGACAATTTACCATTTTGGAATGAAAAACTGCCTGAAATTCCCGATTTAGTCTACGATTACTTAAAAACTAATCGCGAAGCACAACGGCTGCAGTTAAAGTCGATGCAACAGATGCAATTGCAGCAGCAACAACACAGTAAGCAAATGACAAAGTTGGTTATTATTGCCACGCTCGCTATTTGCTTAACCATTAGCTTTACTTGATAAAGTGAACTTTCACTATTTTAGCGCTGAAATTAATATTTAGCGTTACTGTTCAGTAGTAAAAAATAGAACAATTAAACAGGAATAACCATGACCAACAACGAAGTTTTACATCACATTCGTTATATCTTTACGCTGAGCAATGAAAAAATAGCGACTATTTTTCAACAGGCGCAGTGCCCAAAAACCGATGAAGACATTGACAACTTCTTCCGTAAGAATGGTGAGCCAAGCTTTGCTCGCATTGCAGATAATCAGCTAGCTAGCTTCCTTGATGGTTTAATTATCGAAAACCGCGGAGCAAAAGAAGGTGTACAAGCGCAGTTAAATCAGTCAATAAATAACAATATCGTCTTTAATAAAGTAAAAATAGCACTCGCTTTGAAAGCAGAAGACATTATTGCTTTACTTGATACAGCTGAACTCACCTTGAGTAAGCATGAGCTTAGTGCGTTTTTTAGAAAGACAGATCATAAGCACTATCGCACCTGTACCGATGAGACTTTATTAAAGTTTTTTAATGGCTTACATTTACAAAAGAGACAAGCGGTTTTAATGATAAAAGAGTAAGGTTCAATATAAATGAAGCTAAGCTTTTACTCAGTTTCATTTCTTCTCATTGGTTTAGCTGTGATCGTTTTCTTTATTTAGCTCTGATTCAGCCACCACGCGATTACGTCCGCTATCTTTAGCAACATAAAGGGCAGCATCGGCGCGACTAATCCATGCTTCAGCAGTTTCACCTGCTCGATATTGAGCAACACCAATTGAAACCGTGGCAGAAATCTTACTGGCAAAAGTAGATTTTTCGATTATTGCACGTAATTTCTCAGCAATTTGTTTAGCTTCTAATAAATCAACCTTCAAAGGTAAAATAATAAACTCTTCACCACCATAGCGATAAAGGTCATCAAGAGAACGGGTATGTTTTTGAATGAGTTCTACTAGCTCAACCAGTACGATATCGCCATTTGCATGACCATAACTATCATTAATTTTTTTAAAGTGATCTAAATCTAATAATAACAATGAAACTTTGGAAGATTCACGCTTTTGATCTGAAAGGATTTTTTCAAGCTTTAAATCTAAAGCTCGGCGATTTCCAGAAGAAGTTAATGGGTCGATACTGGCTAATAACGCTAATTTTCTATTTGTTTTATTATAATTACTAAAAATAACATAAGAAAATATTGCGGTTAAAAATAATGTACTAATTATAGTTAAAAACTCTAACATACTGGTTTCTGGGAAAATTATTGTAGCAATGAGCATAATAGCTAGGAAACAAATTAAACCTGCGGGTCTAGCAGGTAATATATAATAGAAAGCGATCATACAGGGATATAGCCAAAACAGATGTGATTGCCCTCTAATTGCAACAATGGTGACAATAGCAATAGAGAAAAAGCTTGATAAGATGAGCTTAGCCGTTTTTACTTTGCGTGTTTTGAAAACAAAAATAAAAAATGTAGCCGTAACAACCACAATTGATGCATCAATTGCAGCCATGACCCTATCACCTTCGCTCCACCTGAAATACACGAATGGTAAAATCGTTAGAAAGGCAAATGCACTTAATATCAGTAGCATTTTTTCTGCTGTTGAACGTTGTGTCATTGTATATCCCTAATAAATCGACAATTTTCTGACAAACTCTGCGCTATATTCTCTGCTTAATATAGAGAAATCTATTTTAAAATTCAAATAGATAATATAGTAACAATCATAGTTTACGTTATTTTTTTTGTTTTAGCATTTCACGTAAGTTGGCCACACCCATTTTGGCTGCTGCTTGCTTTTTTTCAACGCTTTGTTTTGTTTGAGTAAGCTCCCAACTTAAATCATCTTGAGGTAATTCATGTAAAAATCGACTTGCTTCAGTGCGAGAAACTTCACCAAACTGCCTACGCTCTCTTGCGTAAGTAAATATTAATTCGCGCTGAGCCCTAGTGATACCAACATATGCTAGTCGGCGCTCTTCTTCAACGTTACCTTCATCCATACTGGTTTGATGCGGTAATAAACCTTCTTCCATGCCAATAAGAAAAACATAAGGGAATTCTAGCCCTTTAGAAGCGTGCAGTGTCATTAATTGCACTTGGTCGGTATCTTCCTCATCTTCATTACGTTCCATCATATCCCGTAATGTCAGTCTGGTGACAACTTGAGCTAAGGTCATTGGCTCTTCATCGTCTTCACCTTCTAGCATTTGGGTGACCCAACTAAACAATTGGGTGACATTCTTCATGCGCATTTCGGCGGCTTTTGCGCTAGGTGAAGTGTCGTAGAGCCAATCTTCGTAATTAATTTCACGCACCATGGTACGTAATACCTCAGATGTTTCTCCTCGTTCAGCGTGATCAGCTGTTTCTACCAACCAGCGTGTAAATCTTTGAACGCTTTGTAGCCCACGACCCGTTAAGTGCTGCTCTAAGCCTAACTCGAAACTGGCGGCAAACATGCTTATTTGACGCATATTGGCATAACTGCCTAGTTTTTCTAAGGTTGTTGGGCCAATTTCACGACGCGGAACATTAACAATACGTAAGAAAGCATTGTCGTCATCAGGGTTCACTAGCACCCTTAAAAACGCCATCATGTCTTTTATTTCTGATCGTGAAAAAAATGAGGTACCGCCATTAATTTTGTACGGTATTCTATTAGTCATTAAGGCTTTTTCAAGTAAACGTGATTGATGATTACCCCGGTATAATATGGCGTAATCTTTAAATTTACTCTTATTTAAAAAGCGATGACCAATGAGCTCCCCTACAACTCGCTCTACTTCATGGTCTTCATTTTTAGTTTGTAGAACGCGTAATTCAACACCGTAATTTAGCTCACTAAATAAGGCTTTATCATAAACATGTGGATTATTAGCAATTAACGTATTGGCACATTTTAATATACGACCGCTAGAACGATAATTTTGTTCAAGCTTTATTAGCTTAAGGTTCGGGTAGTCTTCACCTAATAGCACCAAATTTTGCGGTTTAGCGCCACGCCATGAGTAAATCGATTGGTCGTCGTCGCCTACAACGGTTAATAAACCTTTTTCGCCCGTTATTTGTTTTACTAATTCGTATTGGCTGGCATTGGTATCTTGGTATTCATCAACCAGCATATATTGAATTTTTTGTTGCCAGCGGGCCCTTACTTCGGGGTAATTACGCATTAATAATGTTGGGATCAAAATTAAGTCATCAAAATCTAGCGCGTTATAGGCTTTCATATGCTTTTGATACATGGCATAAAACTCAGCAAACTGCAGGCTATCGGCATCGCTGGCATTTTTAATGGCTGCATCAGGCAATAGCAAATCATTTTTCCAATTTGAAATCATCATTTGCAGCCTGCTGAGCAAGTCTTTATCGCCATCAAGTTGCTCTTGGGTCAGTTCTTTCAATAACGCCAAACTGTCTTGATCATCAAAAAGTGTAAAGCCAGGTTTGTAGCCTAAGGTTTTTAGCTCTCTTCTAATAATATCTAAACCTAAAGAGTGAAACGTACAAACCGTTAAACCTCTTGTTTGCGACTTATCCATCATTTTAACCACACGTTCTTTCATTTCACGTGCGGCTTTATTGGTAAAAGTTACCGCGGCGATGTTTTTCGCCTTATAACCACAATTTTGAATTAAGTATGCAATTTTCTGACAAATAACCCCAGTTTTGCCACTGCCTGCTCCTGCCAATACTAGGCACGGACCATCAACATATTTTTTTGCTTCATTTTGACCTGGGTTTAATTTCATTGCTGCGTTGTAACTCAATTAGTGGATAAAATATTTGGCGGTAGATTTTACCTGTTTTTCTAGCAAGACAACATCAACTTTACGTTTACTCTTGTAATTTCTTGTACCAGCAAAGGAGATATTAATATTAAAAGCGCTTACAATAACCTAATAGTTTACTAATGAAGAAGCCGCAAATGATTAATGCTAAAAAAATAGAAGAAATTGCAAAGCAAGTAACTGACTCGATTCCTGCAGGATTTAAAGATTTTGCTCATGAAATGGAAGATAAAACAAAAGTTGTTTTACAACGAAAACTTTCACAGCTTGACGTGGTAACTCGTGAAGAGTTTGATGTACAAACTCAGGTGTTAATTAAAACGCGAGCAAAATTAACTGATCTTGAAGCTAAAGTTGCGGCATTAGAAGCTATGCTAAACGCGCCAGAGTAACAAAGCAGAGAATAAGGCCTTAATTTAAACCAAAGGCCTTATTTTGACCTAGCTACTTAATACGCATTGATTGCAGTTTTTTATAAGATAAACAGCGCCATAACCATTCTAATGGTCCAAATGCATAGTTATTTAACCACCAGCGTGAAAATAGCAATTGGAAAATCACAATGGCGAAAACAATCAGCATTTGTGGCGCACGTGATATTTCACCAAAATAGCCGCCAGCATAACCATAAAATATTGTAGTTAAAATAACAGAATGCATAAGGTAATTACTTAGTGCCATTCTGCCCATCGGTGTAAATATTGCTAAGATTTTTTGCCATTTAACATGGCAGAGTAAGCGCATAATTAAGCCAAAGTATCCTGCCGCCATGACAAATTGACCAATATAAAACAATGCTTCGCCAACAGTTTGTAATAGCACTATTTGATTAGATACCGGATGTTGAACAACCAATAATCCTCCTACTTCAAGCACACAGCCTAACCCTAAACCAACATAGGCCATAACTTTAAATGCGCTAGCATGCTGTTGATAGTTTTGCATGATGCCACTGGAGACTAACCAATAACCCAAAATAAATATGGGTAAAAGCACGGTTAACGAAAAAGGCAAAGTAAACATCAACATAAATAACGCAAAGTTGAATCTAAACTCAGTGGCCTGCCAGTAGTTATCTGCGGTAAATGCCGTAATTTCAGCATCTACCTCTTGCTGTATTTCTGTTTGCTGTTCGACGATGGCTTGCGCTTGTTGTTCAATTAAGTCGGCTGGAGGAAGCTCGGCGCTACTTTCTTCACCTGCATCGTTAATAACGACTACTTCATCAGCAAGAGTACCTAAGGCTGTATCGGTAATATTTTTTTCTGCGTTAGCAGGCGCTATTTCTTCTGTGGGGGCTATTAGTTGTTCGGTTGCCGCAACCTCAGCTAAGGCTTCAGATTGTTGTTGTAATAATGTCTCTTTTTCTAGCCAAATAGCCTCAACACGTTGAGATACTTGAGTTTCCTCTTGCCATTGGCTTGTTAAATCATTATTGTCATTGAGCAAACCAAAACCCATGCCGCCGAGTACTGATAGTATTATTGGCACAGTTAACCAAACAACAGAGAGCTTAAAAAAAGATTTTGGATTGTCGTATTTTTGCAGATTTGGTTTTTGTAAAAGGGTAATCCAGCCTAATAATAAGAGTCCAGCTACCCCGTAATCATGTAAAATATCACCGCCCCACAAAAATATCATATGCAATAAACCGATAACAATTAACACCAGCATGCGTCGGGAAAACCAAGCGCCAAAAGGCCTGTTGGCGGCTTTTGCTCTGATTAACATTACGGCGAACCCCATGCCAAAAAGCAAAGCAAAGAGCTTATAAAATTTACCTTCAACAAAGCATCGAATTAGCCAACCTACGGCATGATCTAACCCGGTTAAGTTAGTATCTTGAAAGCCTAAATTGGATAATGCGCGATTAAACCACTCAATATTCATCAATAAGATGCCAACCAGGGCTAATCCACGAAGAATATCCATGGCATCTATTCGTTCTGCCACAGTAACAGGAGAGAGGTTTTCTAGCTTTGTTTTTGAGGCATTATTTGAAACTAACAAATCAGCATGAGTATCTGACATTTAACTTCCTTTTTATTATTCCTATGTTTAATAATATAATTTTTTTGATCAAAAAAAGCAGCTTTAATTAACTATTAAAGCTGCTTAGTATAATGAAAGTTAACATCCTAGGATGAAAATCTTGTGATATTTAGGTTAGAAAAGTCTGATAAGCTTTGTTGTCAGTTTCTTCTTGGCATTCATAATCTAAGGCTTTTAAATGCGCAAAAAAATCATCTTCTTGTGATTTTTGTACTTCAAATCCCGCTAATACTTGTCCAAAAGCCGCACCATGATTACGATAATGAAATAAGGTAATATTATAATGCTCGCCAAGCGTATCTAAAAACTTCTCTAAAGCGCCGGGGTATTCTGGAAATTGAAAGCGAAAAATACGTTCTTGTGCCGACAATTCGTTTTTACCGCCAACCATGTACCTAACGTGCAATTTAGCTAGTTCGTTTTCTGTAAAATCAGTTAACTCATAATGTTGTTGCTGTAAACTTTGTATAAGTTTTTGTCGCTCATTACTTTCACCGCCGAGGCGAACACCAACAAAAATATTAGCATTTTGTGCTTGGTTTGAAGCGTTAGCGTTATCAGCATAGCGATAATTAAATTCAGTAATTACACGCCCAGAGAGTGCCTTACAAAAGTTTCTAAAGCTGCCTTTTTCTTCTGGAATTTTTACCGATAATACCGCTTCTTTCTGCTCACCTAGCTCACAGCGTTCAGATATATAACGCAAAGTATGAAAGTTCATATTTGCGCCTGAAAGAATCGCGACCAATGATTCATCACCTTGACTGCTTTGACAATATTTTTGTAAGCCCGCTAAAGACAACGCGCCAGCAGGTTCTGATATAACGCGCGTTTGTTCAAAAATATCTTTAATTGAAGCACAGATTTCATCGGTTGATACTGTGATCACGTCATCGCAGTAATGTTTTATTAAATCAAAAGTATGTTCACCAATACGTTTAACTGCAACACCATCGGCAAATAATCCCACTTGTGCTAAATCAACAGGCTTACCAGCGGCTAAGGCTGCTTTTAAACAAGCGGAATCTTCTGCTTCAACACCTATAACTTTAATATGAGGCTGTAGCTGTTTTAGATATACGGCCATACCCGCTAATAAACCGCCACCACCAACAGGAATAAATACCACATCGGTATGAGGTCGCTGTTGTAGTAGCTCTTTAGCAACTGTGCCTTGGCCTGCAATAACATCACTATCATCAAAAGGATGGATAATAGTTTTCTTTTCGGCTTGTGCGTAAGCCATGGAGGCTTGCTGTGCCTCGTTAAAACTTTTACCAACTAAGCGCACTTCAGCGCCATAACGCCTAACATTATCTACTTTAATGTCAGGTGTAGTAATTGGCATAACTATTGTCGCTTTAATACCCAGTTTATGGGCTGCTAAGGCTAAGCCTTGTGCATGATTACCAGCAGACGCGGCTATAACGCCGTGTAAACATTGTTGTTCAGTTAGGTTACTTAACTTGTTATATGCACCGCGTAATTTAAAAGAGTGTACCGGTTGTTGATCTTCGCGTTTAAGAAATATTTGATTGCCTAAACGTGATGACAATTTGCTCATCGGTGTTAATGCTGTTTCAACCGCTACATCATAAACGGGTGCAAGCAGTATCCTGCGCAAGTAATCTAAACCTTGCGCTTGCGTAGCTTGTGTTTGCATTAATGCTGTTTGTTCAGCCTCAGTCATTGTTTTCACCATTAAAATTACCATCGAGTAATTCGCGGTTTCGTACTGCACCTTTGTCGGCGCTGGTGGCTAACATGGCGTAATTTTTCAATGCATAGCTTATTGGGCGTACACGTTCAGCAGGTTTCCATGCGGTTTTGCCTTTAGCATTCATAGCATCACGACGTTGATTTAGCTCTGTCTCACTTACCTTTAATTCAATTGAGCGATTAGGAATGTCAATATGAATAAGATCGCCTTGCTCAACTAATGCGATAGTGCCACCACTCGCTGCTTCAGGCGAAACATGGCCAATAGATAAGCCTGAAGTACCGCCAGAAAAGCGACCATCAGTAAGTAACGCACACGCTTTGCCTAGTCCCATTGATTTTAAATACGTGGTTGGATACAACATTTCTTGCATGCCTGGGCCACCTTTAGGACCTTCGTAACGAATAACAACGACTTCACCGGCAACAACTTTTTTATCTAATATGCCTGCAACTGCAGCATCTTGGCTTTCAAATACGTGAGCAGGGCCAGTAAATACAAGGTTATCGTCACTAACACCTGCGGTTTTAACTACGCAGCCGTCCACAGCAATATTGCCCGAAAGTACTGCTAAACCCCCTTCTAATGAAAAGGCGTTATCTATGCTTCGAATACAACCGTTTTCGCGATCGTCATCTAAAGTATCCCAACGACAATCTTGGCTGAATGCTTTAGTGGTGCGAATACCGGCAGGACCTGCACGGTAGAATTTTTTAACCTCTTCATCGTCAGTAACTTTAATATCATATTTGGCGATAACATCAGCTAATGTTGTCCCTAAAATATTGGGCACGTCAGTTTTAAGTAAGTTGGCGCGTGACAACTCACCTAAAATAGCAATAACACCACCAGCGCGATGTACGTCTTCCATATGATATTCTGGCGTTGAAGGGGCAACCTTACATAGCTGCGGTACTATGCGAGATAATTTATCCATGTCTTCCATGGTGTAGTCAATTTCTGCTTCTTGTGCGGTAGCGAGTAAATGTAAAATAGTGTTGGTTGAACCACCCATCGCAATGTCTAAGCACATGGCATTATGTAACGCGTCTTTACTGGCAATATTACGTGGTAAGGCAGATTCGTCATTGTCTTGATAGTAGCGCTTAGTTAGTTTAACAATCTCTTTACCTGCTTTTAAAAATAGTTGCTCACGGTCGGCATGAGTCGCTAACATTGAACCGTTACCCGGTAAGGCTAAACCTAACGCTTCTGCTAAACAGTTCATTGAGTTCGCAGTGAACATGCCAGAACATGAACCACAGGTAGGGCAAGCTGAACGCTCAACTTTATCGCTGTCTTCATCACTTACCGTAGGATCAGCGCCTTTAATCATGGCATCAACTAAATCTAGCTTGATAATTTGGTCAGAAAGCTTAGTTTTACCGGCTTCCATTGGGCCACCAGAAACAAAAATTACCGGTATATTTAAGCGCATTGCTGCCATTAACATGCCTGGAGTTATTTTGTCACAGTTTGAAATACATACCATGGCATCGGCACAATGAGCATTCACCATATATTCAACAGAATCGGCAATTAAATCACGAGAAGGTAAGCTATAAAGCATGCCGCTATGGCCCATGGCAATGCCATCATCAACAGCAATAGTATTAAATTCTTTTGCGACACCACCGGCTTCTTCAATCGCGCCAGCAACGAGTTGCCCCATGTCTTTTAAATGTACATGACCTGGTACAAATTGGGTAAATGAGTTAACCACGGCAATAATAGGTTTGCCGAAATCACCATCTGTCATACCCGTTGCACGCCATAGTGCTCGAGCGCCAGCCATATTGCGGCCTTGAGTAGAAGTTGCTGATCTTAATTTTGGCATGACCTTAGTCCCTATATATTTGATGAATACGATAATAAACTGTTGTATGTAATAAAAATTATTTTAAAAAAATCATTAATTTATGAGCTTTTAAAATAAGTTTCAGCTGTGCTGCTTTACTCATTGTAGTTTAGCAATGTTACTGCCCTTTACTTAACGTAAACATATTAAGCGAAGTCAGAACGTATAAAGTGATTAAACTGGCTTTAAGCAATTTTCAGGTATTGTCGTTGTCCCGTGAAAAGTAGCTTCAAATACCGCTGACCCCTAATAAATATGATGGTTAAAACATGTGCCGTAGCATTTTGCCACGGCATAAGTTCACCATTAAACTTGCATGTTGTATGCGTTAAAGCTTTGTAAAACTAGTGCAGGCATACTCTTACTGCGTTGCTGTGTTGTCTACTTTTACTTCTTTGATATCGATCAGTTTATTAATCTGGTCGACTAAAAGCTCAATTGGGCGTTCACTGCTAACCATTAATTCGATGGTACCAATTTTTGTTCCGGTATTAACATTAGCGTTCATGCCATTGATTAAAAAACCACGATAACGGGTCACTTGTAATATGCGCTCAAGTACCACTTGCTTATCATCTACTGATATCATTAATTGATAATTATTCATTAGGTACTCTCCATCATTTTATCGTTTGCCGTATTCGGTGGCACTAACGGCCATACGTTGTCTTGTGCGTCAATTTTAACTTGTAATAAATATGGACCATCGTGCTCTAGCATTTCTTCGATAGCAGCACTTACTTCTGATTTTTTAGTGATCATTTGAGCTTTAATATCAAAAGCATTAGCTAGCATAATAAAATCAGGGTTATCAGCTAAGTCGGTTTCACTTAATCGACCATTAAAAAATAGGTCTTGCCATTGGCGAACCATACCTAGCTTAGCGTTATCAATTAGCACGATTTTAACCGGTAATTGGAAACGTTTAATGGTTGATAACTCTTGTACATTCATCATAAAAGATCCATCACCTGAAATGGCAATAATACAATTGGTTGGTCGGCTTACTTGTGCACCAACCGCCGCAGGTATACCAAAGCCCATCGTCCCCATGCCGGCACTGGTTAAAAAGTTACTTGGATCGTCAAATATCATATGTTGCGCTGCCCACATTTGATGCTGGCCTACATCGGTAGTTACACAGCTATTTTTAGGCATTTTATCGCTAATTTCTTTCAAGACTGCTGGCGCAAAAATAGTCTCGCCAGGGTGATTATAATCCCAGGCATAATCGGCATTCATTTGTAAACAAAATGCTTTCCATGGCTCAATCGATAATGGAATAGCCAAGGCCGGTAAATTAACTTTTAAATCGCCTAAAATTGAAGCGTCAGCCACTCTGCGTTTATTAATTTCAGCGGTATCAATATCAAAATGAATAACTTTTGCATTGGGCGCAAATTCGTTTAATTTACCTGTTACTCGGTCATCAAAACGAGCCCCTACAGCAATTAACAAATCACACTTTTGTACCGCTAAATTAGAGGCTTTAGTGCCATGCATTCCTAGCATGCCCATATAGTATTTGTCTTCGGGGTCAATGGCGCCAAGCCCCTTTAATGTTGACACGCAAGGTAAGCCAGTTATTTTGGCAAAATCGCGTAATTCATCAATCGCATTAGCCATACCAACACCACCGCCAACATATAAAATCGGCTTTTTCGCTTGATTTAATAATGCTAATGCATTGCCTACGTTTGCTGGTGGTAATTTTACTTTGTTTTGTAAATTAACTAAATCATCGACCGAGCCATTAACGGCTGCAATTTGAATGTCTTTTGGAATATCAACCAATACTGGCCCTTGTCTGCCCTCTAACGCGATAGCAAAAGCTTGATGTAAAACATCGGCTAAATCGTCAATATTAGTGACTTGAAAAGAATGCTTGGTACAGGCCAGCGATAAACCAAAAATATCTATTTCTTGGAAGGCATCTGAACCCATAGCGGCAGTAGCTACTTGCCCAGTTATAGCAACAACGGGAATAGAATCTGCCAGAGCATCAGCAAGTCCAGTGATTAAGTTAGTTGCGCCTGGACCTGATGTAGCTAAACAAACACCAACTTTTCCAGATGCCCTTGCATAACCTACAGCCGAAAATGCCGCACCTTGCTCATGTCGACATAAAAAATGTTCAACGCCACTGTCATAAAGTGCGTCGTAAATCGGCATTATTGCACCACCTGGGTAGCCAAAAACATGTTCAACACCATGCTGCTCTAGCACGTTAAATAATAAGCTAGCGCCGGTTAATTTTTTTTCAGTTGTTGTCATGTAATTGTTTAACTTATTAAAAGTATTTTATTCATAAACCATTCACTAAAATGAAAAGTATAAATTTATTAAAATTAACAAGTATTCTCCAAAAGTTAATAATGTTTGTGCGCTATGCGCGGTTTAATATTTTAATACGACAAACCCCCCGGTCCTTTCGAAGCGGGGGGTTTGTTATTTTAAGATTTTTAATTTTCTTTAGCTCAACAAATACCCCGCGACGATTTGAGAATCACCACGATGAGGACGTTAATAATCACTAAGGTATAGTTTTGCATATTTATTTAATTTATCTGTAAAATTATTTGTTGAGTGCTGAGAGTTTCAAGCCTATTTAAATTAGTACCATAGCTCTAATATCAAGCGCAAGTGGTTTATTAGTGTTTTTTTCAGTAAAAAATAATTACGCGTTATAACGGCCAAGATATTATGAAAAATTTTAGCTGATTATTTTTCGCGCAATGGGGTTTGTTTAACTACACTTTCTGTTCGATATGTAAAAATAAAAATGGATTTTTATGACCTTAGCCTGTGTTTTCAGTCGAGCGCGTATTGGGCTCGAATCGCCTTTAGTTACCGTAGAAGTTCACTTAGCTAACGGGTTACCGGCTTTTAATATTGTTGGTTTACCTGAAACATCAGTACGTGAAGCGAAAGATCGTGTGCGTAGCGCTATTATCAATTGTGGCTATGAATTCCCCGCAAAGCGTATAACCGTTAACTTGGCTCCCGCCGACTTGCCCAAAGAAGGTGGTCGCTTCGACCTACCTATTGCCATTGGTATTCTGGCCGCTGCTGCTCAGTTGCCAGATACCGACTTAAACAAATATGAATTTGCTGGCGAACTTGCACTGTCGGGAGAGCTCAGGCCGATTATTGGTGAAATTCCGATGGCAATGGCCTGCAGAGAAAGTGGCCGAACCTTAGTTATACCGAGCGAGAATGCAGAACAAGCAAGTTGGGTTCAAGCAGTAAACATATTAAGCCTATCTCATCTAAGCCAGTTATTTCCCCACTTTTTAAAACAGCAGAGCCTGCCGCTGGTTCCGACAAAAATTTTACAAGAGTATGAGACCAAAATCGAGCATGACATTGCCGATGTTGTTGGTCAACCATTAGCCAAAAGGGCATTAGAGCTTGCTGCTAGCGGTCGGCACAATTTACTTTTCATAGGGCCACCAGGAACCGGAAAAACAATGTTGGCGAGTCGATTACCCGGAATTTTGCCTCCCATGACTGAGCAGGAAGCTCTGTCGAGTGCGGCAATTCAATCTATTTGTCATAAAAATATTAGTCCAGAGTCATGGTTAACACGACCTTTTCGAGCACCACATCACACCGCCTCTTCTGCTGCACTGGTTGGCGGCGGCAGCCACCCGCAACCGGGTGAAATTTCATTGGCGCATAACGGCGTACTGTTTCTAGATGAATTACCCGAATTTGAGCGCAAAGTGCTCGACGTATTACGCGAACCATTAGAATCTGGCGAGGTAACCATTTCGCGTGCACTGGTAAAACAAACTTTTCCAGCACAGTTTCAATTAGTAGCTGCTATGAACCCCAGTCCAACTGGGTTTTACAATGATAAGCGCAGTACACCTGAGCAAGTGTTACGTTACCTCAACCGGTTGTCAGGGCCCTTTTTAGATCGTATTGATATTCAGATTGAAGTTACTCGTTTACCGCGTGGCATGTGGGCGAACGATAACGGTAAAGGTGAATCGAGTAGCACGATTCAAAAAAGGGTAAGCACTTGCCATCAAAGACAAATATCTCGTCAAGGTAAGGCGAATGCGCAGTTAACTAGCGCCGAGGTTAGAAGTTTTTGTCAATTAAACGACGAAGACAATGAGTTTTTGGAGCTTGCTATTGAAAAGCTCAATTTATCCACCAGGGCGCATCATAAAATACTTAAAATAGCTAGAACACTGGCAGATATGGAATCGTTAGAACATATTGAACGTAAACACTTAATCGAAGCACTGTCGTATCGAGCTATGGATAGAATATTACGCCATTTGACTGAAGCAATATAATCACAATACAACAGAGATTTTAAGCGTTTTGATCTGACTGATACGATTGAATAGCTTCAAAAAAAGCTTGAATCAATGGTTTGTCTTTATGCTGATTCAAACAGCATACCCCGAGATCAAACGGGGTAATTTCGCCTGCATCTGCTAAGTATTGAACCCTATCTTTAACTGGGCTATTTTCCACCACAACTTGCGGCACTATGCCTACTCCACACCCTAAAGCAACCATGCTCACCAATGCTTCGTGCCCTGACACTGTTGCGTAAATATTGGCTTTTCCTTGCTGTTTTTTACGAAACCAGTATTCAAAGCGTTTTCGTGCAGGGCCGTGTTCGGGCAAAATAATCGGTATTTCAGACCAGAGAAAATCCTGCTGAATTTGTTGTTGTACTTGGCAAATCATCTTAGGCGCAATAACTGCAAAAGGAATTTTTGCTAAATGCTGAAAAGTAAAAATACGTGATAGCTGTTCTGGTTTTGCCGCAATAGCAAGATCTACTGCTTGTTTTTCAACTTGCTCCAAACCGTCAGCTGCATCACCTGTGGTTAGCATAATTTCTACCATAGGATGTTGCTGCCTAAAGCGCTCAAGTAGCGGTGGTAAATGACTATAAGCGGCAGTAACAGAGCAATAAATATGAAGTTTGCCTTGCAGTTCGGCATGCTTTTGGTTCAGCGAAAGCTGTAACAATTGCCATTGCTCAAGTTGCTGCTCAGCAAATTGGTAGAATTGTTGGCCCGCTTCGCTTAACACCACTGTACGATTGTCGCGATGTAGCAATGCGTTACCCAATTCAATTTCAAGTCGTTGAATGACACGACTGAGCGTTGAGGGGCTAACATGGTGTTGCTCTGCGGTTTTGCCAAAATGTAACGATTTGGCTAAATCGACAAACATACGCAAAGATTTTAATTCCATATTTATTCCTTAAATCGTCATTACACCTAACTGTATTGCAAAAATTGCAACGCAGCAATGCAAATATATCATTTTAAGCAACGATAAGTTTTCGCTATGATGTGGTTAAGGTCAACAAACTGACCACCTAACTAATTTCTTGGTTGTACCAAGCACAGGAGAATACGATGTCTAACTATTTCAATACATTAAGTTTACGCGAAAAATTGGCACAACTAGGCAAGTGTCGCTTTATGAAGCGTGAAGAGTTTAGTGATGGCTGTAACTTCATTAAAGATTGGAATATTGTTATCGTAGGTTGTGGCGCACAAGGGCTTAACCAAGGTTTAAACATGCGCGATTCAGGTTTAAATATCTCTTATGCACTTCGTGATGCCGCGATTGCTGAAAAACGTCAATCTTACCAATGGGCGACTGAAAATGGTTTTACTGTTGGTAACTACCAAGAACTAATTCCACAAGCCGATTTAGTATTAAACTTAACACCTGATAAGCAGCATACGTCAGCGGTTAAAGCGGTTATGCCACTAATGAAAGAAGGCTCAACGTTAGCTTACTCACATGGTTTCAACATTGTTGAAGAAGGTATGCAAATTCGCTCTGACATTACCGTTGTTATGGTGGCACCTAAGTGCCCAGGTACTGAAGTACGTGAAGAATACAAACGTGGTTTTGGCGTACCAAC
The DNA here is from genome assembly GCF_057550865.1 of Colwellia sp. NW0002-52-1. Taxonomy (NCBI): domain Bacteria; kingdom Pseudomonadati; phylum Pseudomonadota; class Gammaproteobacteria; order Alteromonadales; family Colwelliaceae; genus Colwellia; species Colwellia sp. NW0002-52-1. Next base: position 68,268 of record NZ_BAAJLU010000006.1, read on the forward strand.
ACTTATCGCTGTTCACCCTGAGAACGATCCACAAGGTAATGGTTGGGCTATTGCTAAAGCTTATGCTTCTGCAACAGGTGGCGATCGCGCTGGTGTTTTAGCCTCTTCATTTATCGCTGAAGTTAAGTCTGACTTAATGGGTGAACAAACTATTCTTTGTGGCATGTTACAAACTGCCGCTATCTTAGGTCACAAGCAATTGTTGGCTCAAGGTGTTGACGCAGGTTACGCACGTAAATTATTACAATACGGCATCGAAGGTGTTACTGAAGGTTTAAAATACGGTGGCATTACTAACATGATGGACCGTTTGTCAAACCCAGCTAAAATTAAAGCATTTGATATGTCGTTAGAATTAAAAGAAATTTTACGTCCTTTATTTCAAAAACATATGGATGACATCATCGAAGGTCGTTTCTCTGCCGGTATGATGGCTGATTGGGATAACGGCGATGCTAACTTATTAAAATGGCGTGAAGAAACTGCTGAAACGTCTTTCGAAAAAGCACCCACTTGCGACACTGAAATTTCAGAGCAAGAATATTACGATAAAGGTATTTTCGTTGTTGCTATGGTTAAAGCCGGTGTTGAATTAGCGTTTGATGCTATGGTTGACTCAGGCATTATCAATGCATCAGCTTACTATGAATCGCTGCACGAAACACCGTTAATCGCTAACACTATTGCACGTAATATGCTTTACGAAATGAACGTAGTTATTTCTGATACAGCAGAATACGGTAACTATTTATTCTCACACGCGGCAGTACCTTTATTAGAAGAGTTCGCAAGTAAGCTTACATTGGAAGAATTAGGCGAAGGCTTAAAGTCGACTTCAAATGGTGTTGATAACGCACGTTTAATCGAAGTAAACGAAGCAATTCGCAGCCACGGTGTTGAGTCAATCGGTAAAGAACTACGTGGTTACATGACTGATATGAAGCGCATTGTAGAAGCAAACGCTTAATAGCTGAAAACTAGACAATATATTAGAAAGCGGTGTTGGCACATTTAGCTAGTACCGCTTTTTTATGTCACACATTTATCACGAACAAACAGATTAAGTAAAAAGGAAAGCTCATGACAGAATTTAATAACGTCACTATCTCAACCGTAGCAAGTGTTTATTTTGATGGCCAAGTTACCAGCAGAAAAGTTACCTTTGCGGATGGTTCATTCAAAACCCTAGGTATTATGATGCCGGGTGAATACACCTTTAAAACTGCTGAAAAAGAGTTGATGGAATTTCAACAAGGTGTTGTTAGCGTGTTATTACCTGGTAGTGATACTTGGCAGACCATAACAGCCAACCAATCTTTTTATGTGCCAGCTAACGCCTCTTTTGATATTAAAGTGAGTGAATTAGCGGATTACTGTTGTACTTACATTGCTGAATAACTTGTTGAGTTAATAGTGCAATTAACGCACTTATCTATTGAGCAGCTATTGTGCACAATACTCTTCCCGCACCATATTAATTCATTACCATGAAAAATAATTACGAGACGTGAATTATGATTATTAATCTTTGCCTATAATGAAAGGTAAGTAACTAGCAATGAGCATAAGAAAATGACATCCCAAGAACAGCAAAGTATTTCACTGGTAATAGAATGGGCTGGTAGTATTGACGCTGCTAAAGCATGGTATGAAAGTGAGCAAATACCAGCACTTGGTAGCACGGCAAAAGTCGCGGTTGAAAATGGGCATCATCAGGCGGTATTGGATTACTTAGACGGCATTGCGGTTGGTGGTTTTTCGTAAGCACTCGTAGCGCCTTGCAGTAACACAGGATTAATATTCATATCTAAAAGACACAATATTTTAGACGCAGTGAATTCCATATACTTCAGAAGCCGAGGTATTGCATTACCCCTTTGGCTTCAAAAGCAGCCAAAAATAAAGCCCCGCAAGGGGCTTTGATTAAAAGTTACATTTGTATTTTGTTAAGAATACAAATTTTCAATAAAAGCAATGAATTCTTCATCCGCTTCACTAAAAGCAGTAAGAATTGACTCTTGAGTTATGCCCAACTCAAGAGAGTTATAGACAGTTTTTTGTAGCAAAATGCACCAATAATCTCTGTTAGCCCATATAACCCAATCTTGACTTTTACCTATGGCGAAAAAAGAAATAATCTCAGTTTGCTCAGCAAAAGTATTGAAATCTGCCCACGACTCTTTAACGATCTCATTTAGCCTAACGGTTTTTCCTGAAGACTTATATTTCCTCTCAAAGTCCTCAATAACGATAAGTTCAGTATCTTCAGAATTTTTTAATATTTTCTGAATAACATTAATATAGCCTTCCTGTGAAATCCATTTTCCAGAATCTTCAAAATCGCTTTTAAAGACACTTCCTATTAAAGCGCTATTTTTTTTAGCTCTTGGGTAATCATCAGGGTTTAGAAAGTTTTCCCTGATGATTGAATCTAATTTATCTAACTGTTCTTTATCCATTAGACTTATTCTCCGGGTATCTAATTTTTACGTCAGTTTTTCCATTTGGTTTTTGTACTTCTAAGGTTGGTGTACCTTTGGGATATGAATCACCTCCACCACTCGGATGGACATTGGCTTTTCTGCCACTACCATCACCAAGCGTTCCACCTTGCCTGCTTCCATCAGGAGATGACCATTCAGAACCTTCTTCTAAAGGTATACTTCCTAGATCTTCAAGCGCACCAGCCTGACCATCAACTCCCTCTAATTGACCTTTCTCTCCAGCTTCTCCTTTCGCAGGTGATTTGCCCTCTTTAATACCATCAACAGGATCAGAAGAGTCATTATGAACAGCATCATAAACAGCATTAGCAATATGGGTAGAAAGACTAGCGCCAGTCAATGCTTCGGTCGCAATATTTATTCCATTACCGATACTCTGACCAACTCTATATGAAGCCCTAGCAACAGCTATAGCATTTTCGCCATCAGGATCTGTGTACTTATATGGATTATTATTAGCATAAGCATAACGGTTAAAATTATGAATATTCGAAAAACTTGCAGGATCATTCGAATAGAAACGACCTATGACTGGATCATAGTATCGTGCCTGCATATAAACTCAACCAAAATATAAGTGACTGTTTAGTAAGTTATTTGTAGTTGTCACCCAATAAATCCAGCCCATCAAATTCATAAACGATACAGATTCATAAATTAATTTGTGACTTTTTCACCTTGCCTGTCGTCTATATCTACAAATGTCATAATTGCCTTTCTTGTTAAGCATTTAAATCAGTTATGTAATTATCTATATAAAGGACTTCAAAATGAATAAAACATTAATTGCCAGCGCACTGACTTTAGTTTTAATAACCGGTTGTGCTTCTAACGTTACATTATCTGAAAATGAGATGATGAAAAAATTTCCGACCTTGAATCAAGCAGAGCAGCTTTTAGAAAAAGCAGGGCAGGAAGATTTAGCATTTTACGCGCCTGAACAAATGAAAGCGGCACAACGTGCTTTTGACGATGCATTAAAACAAGCCAAAACAGGAAAAGCTTCAACAGACATTACCGCAAAAGAAACGGTTGATAGAGTTAATGCAGCAATAACACAATCAAATAAAGCAAAATATACTTTTGAAGAGGCGTTTAATGCTCGTCAAAAAGCGCTGATTGTAAATGCAGACAAACTTGTACCAGAACGCTTTGACGACGCAGAAAAGCAATTTAAAAAAATGCTTGCTTGGTTTGAACTTGGTGAAGATGAACGTGCTATACGTGATATTAATGAGTTAAAAAACCAGTACTTAGCCATTGAACTTACAGCTTTAAAAACTAACATGCTAAGCGTGGCTAAAAATACAATTAATACCGCAGCTAAAGAAGATTTAGACGACATTGCGCCAATTTTGTTTGCTCAGGCGCAAGACGAGTATCAATTAGCATTGAATACTTTAGAGGCTGATAGATCTAACACGCAAAAAGCTAACGTGCATTCTAATCGTGCTATTTGGTTAATTCAGCGTGCGCAAGGGATTGCTGATATGAATAAATACTTTAAAGACGCTAAGTTCACTGAAGAGCAGAAACTTATTTGGTATCAAGAGCAGCTTGAGTATGCCTTATCGCCTATTACAGCCAGCTTGCCATTTAATGAATCAAATAAAGAAGTGGTGGCTTATGCGCACAAAACGTTAACACAAACTAGCCAACGTACTGATAGTTTGAGCAGCGAATTAGTCTCTTTAGAAGCGCGTGAATCTCGCTTAGCTCGAGATAAAGATGAAGCTATTTTGTCAGCGAAAATGGCACTTGAAGAAGAGCAAAAAGCAAAACGTGAAGACAATGCAAGGTTTGCTGGCGTTCAGTCATTATTTAAAGAGGAAGAAGCGGCAGTTTATAGACAATTAGATAACGTTTTAATTCGTGCTCAAGGCTTTTCTTTTAAGCCGGGCAGTAGTGAAATTGAATCATCTAACTTTACGTTATTAAATAAAATTAATGATGCGATCAGCCGATTCCCGAATTCTAAAATTGTAGTTTCAGGTCACACTGATGCAACAGGCAGTGCAGAACTTAATCTTGCGCTTTCTAAAAACAGAGCTCAAACAGTGGCTGATTTTATGAGCCAAGTAGGTAACATTGATGTTAATCGCATACAGTCAAATGGCTTTGGTAAAGAGAAGCCTGTTGCCTCTAACGAAACTGTTGAAGGCCGTGCGCAAAACAGACGAGTAGAAATTTTAATTATTAACTAGTTAGTGATTGAGGTGCTGTGTATTTCATAGCACCTCTTTTTATTGTTGGAGAACACAAATGAGTTTTGACGAAGACAAATTGAGAACAATGTGGCAAGAAAACAGCCCTCAATCTGACGAAGATGAAGCATTAAAAAAAGTGCTGTCAACGTCGTCAAATATAACGGCGGTGAAAGACGTTACAGGACTTTTTGTCGGTTGGATTTGGGTACTTTTTCTTGGTTTTGGTGCTTCAATGTATTCTGCAAAGCGAAAACTTGAACTTCACAATCAACAAAAACAAACATTATTAAATACAAAATTATCAAAAAATAATAAAAACACCGGAGAATTATAATGAACTTAGATGTTTGGACACAATCTTTTAGTAATGCCCTATCAGGCTTTTGGACTGAAATAGCAGGTTTTTTACCTAACCTAATTGCCACCATAATTGTTATATATATTGGCTTATTTATCTCCAAAATAATTACAAAGTGGGTAGCAAAAATTTTAGAGAAGCTAGGTTTTGATAAGCTATGCCAAAAGCTCAGTGTTGACAAGGCTATTAAAACCTTAGGACTGAAATTAACGCCGTCTGAAATGATCGGCAAACTTCTCCATGTGTTTTTTGTACTGATTATACTTGTTGCTGGTGCAGATACGCTAGGTTTAGATCGATTCTCGGCAATTCTTGATGAATTTGTATTGTACTTACCTAAGTTATTAGGAGCTGTGGTTATTACATTGATAGGTTTATTTATTGCTAACCTAGTGAAAACTCAAGTTGAAAGTTCACTTGATAGTTTAGGTGTGGAGTATGGTGCAGCAGCAGGGCGTGTACTTCAGATATTAGTATTATTTATTACTTTTTCATTGGTTACAGGCCAGCTTGAATTAGAAATGGCATTACTTAATACGATTTTCACTGTGCTGATTGCGAGCCTAGGTATCGCCCTTGCATTAGCGTTAGGCCTGGGCACTAAAACTATCGCAAACAGTATTGTTTCAGGTATTTATGCGAGAGAGCAGCTTTCGCCAGGAGATGAAGTTGAATTCGATGGTTTTATTGGAAATGTCGTTTCTGTTTCAACGGTTAATACCTTAATTGAAAATAAAGCGGGTAAGCGTTTGAGTATTCCAAATCAAGATCTGTTAACTGAAAAATATCTTACTACGAAAATGAGTGAGTTAGTTAAGCCAAGTAAAGCGGCTAAAGCTAGTAAAACAACTAAGATAAGTAAAACAACCAAAGAAAAGTGAGCGCATAATGACCATATCAGAGGGCGAAAATAATCGTGTCTCTGATCGCTTGTCTCAAGAAGGTGATGCTGAGCTTGTGCGAATTGCACGGTTGCAACTACCTTATGTGACAACGGCCTACGAAGTGCTTTTTCATCGATATCATAAAAAACTTATACAAGTTTGTTACCGGTATTTAGGCTCAACCCAAGAAGCAGAAGAGGCTGTAAATGATACTATGCTTAGTGTCTTTCATAGCCTAGCTAAATTTGAAGACCGCGCCAGTTTTAAAACATGGATTTATCGAATTGCACACAACCAAGCTTTAACTCGGCTTAGGAAAAAGCAACTGGATTTAGTTGACCTCGATGAAGCTGAGCATATAGCAGTTGATGGCATACAAAATAGCTCAACAGAAGGTGATAAAAGTATTGACCATCTGTTAGCGAAATTGAGTATAGAAGAGCGCTCAATTGTTGTGTTTCGAATTGCAGGTGATCTTGATTTTAGCGATATAGCTTTGGTGGTTGAAGAGAAATTAAGCACTGTAAAAATGCGCTATAAACGTGCATTAGAAAAAATGGCTGTCAGTGCTCGTTCTGAGGATCAAGACAAGTAAAGCGCACAAAGTACTTTGATGTGCTTAGTGCCTATATTAAAACGATTCGGCGTTTATAAAGTAAAATTTGGCGTTGTAATTATTAAATAAAGAAATTACAACGCCAATGAAATGATATAATACACAGTGTTAAATTAACCATAGGGCACAGCATGCACAGTAAGATAAAATTTAAAATCCCCGTTCTATTTCTATGCGCACTTTTTATTTTGGCGTTCATCGGTAGTGTTATTACGGGCGACCATTCAGCGCTATTACTCCCTAAAGCAGAAGCAAAAGTTAACTCAAGCATGAAAAGTTTGCCGGACTTTTCTAAAATTAGAGATGTAAAAGAAAAAAAGGAAGCTTTTTTCACGACCTTATACCCTATTATTCAAGCTGAAAATAATCACGTATTACAATTAAGAAAGCTTATTAATATGCTTAAGAGTGTTCCTGTAGCAAAGCTGACTGCTAAACAGCAAACTTGGTTACTGAACATTTCAAAAAACTATAAAGTAGAAAGTGAATATATTGATGACGACACTTTTGAAGAGCTACTGAAAAGAGTTGATTACGTTCCTCCATCTTTAGCGCTAACGCAAGCTGCTATAGAGTCTGGTTGGGGAACATCACGATTTGCAAAGCAAGGTAATAATTTATTCGGCCAATGGTGCTTTTCGCCAGGCTGCGGTATGGAGCCTGCGCTAAGAGAGTCAGGTAAAGGTCATGAAGTCGCTAGATTTGACTCTATCAATATGGCTGTTCGTAGTTATATTTTAAACCTTAACACCCATGATTCTTATAAAGGGTTACGAGAAAGTCGAGCAATGTTGCGTGAAAAAGAAGCGTCGTTTACAGGTACTTCTTTAGCAAAAACATTGACTGAGTACTCTGAAGAAGGTCATCATTATGTTGCAAAACTAATTGCATTTATTCAACAAAATAAGCTTCAACGATTCACCACCGCGTTTGAAAATACCTTTGATGATATTACAGACTAATCTAAGTTAAATTGCAGCGATATGGAATATAGAAAGTTTTCATTCATATGTGACTTTTGTTAGGTTCAGTGCATCTATAGGTAGTAACAACAGCCTCAAAAATTTTATTTGTACTTAACAATATAAGGTTCATTTAAAAACAAATATTAGGAGTCAGTAATGAGTAAAATACACCGATATTTTATATTAATATTAACAATTTTATGTTTAATTATTGTGTTACAGAATATGGCAACTGTCAGTATCTCTTTCCTGTTTTGGGATTTTGCCATGCCGCGAGCCATTTTAATTGGTTTGATGTTAGTGATAGGCTTATTAATCGGTCTAATTTTAAAAAGTAAACGTGAGTAATCTTTAGTAGGTAATTAAAAAGGTAAGTAGTAATGATGAAAAAAATAGGCGTGCTCATTTTTATTTTTATTGTATTTAGCCAACAAGTTTTTGCTTTAGGCTTAACCATGTCAGAGCGCCAAATTAATAGTATTTTGAGCATAAGGTTTCCAGTCGTTGAAACATATATGGAATATAGATTAGAAGCCTCAAACCCCTATTTAGCACTGTATGCTGCTAGTCAGTCTGTTGCTATAACTGCTCGTATAAAGGTTATTAAGAATGGTCACCAACTTACTGCTGATACGACATTTAAAGGCCAAATTTTTTTTGACAAAGCGAGTAACGCTTTGAAAGTAAGTAATCCATTAATTACCAAATTTGATGTTATTGATAACACCTTCCCAAAGTCTGAGACTTCTATTAACTCAATTAAAAATACTATCGGGCAACATTTACCCATTTCAGTATTGATTGATTTTGATCGTATTAGTAATGATTTATTTAAATTTTCACCTTCTAGTTTAGTGATTGTAGAAGAGGGTTTAAGAGTAGAGTTTTAGTCCGACTAAATCAGTGCAGAAGTTTACTCGCGATATATACAGCGCCACTTAACTTATTGATTATGTTAACACTACCATATCATCACGATGTATAACGACTTTGCTTGGACAATAACCGAGTAAAGTGTTTATTTCATCACTTTTACAACCTTTAATGCGTTTGAGATCATGGGTATTGTATTGGCTTATACCTTTTGCGATATGTTTACCATTTTTGGCGTCATAAATATCTATACAATCGCCAACTTTAAAACTTCCTTTCACATCAGCAACACCTGAAGGAAGCAAAGATGCGCCCTTATTGTTCAAAGCGCTAACTGCACCAACATCTATTAAAACAGTACCACTACTTTTTAACGTGTGCTTTAACCAATGTTTACGTGCCCGTGTAGCACTTTCTTTAGCAACAAAGTGAGTGCCTGGGTTTTCAAAACGTAAGATTTGTTCAAATATTTCTCCGCGACTACCATTAAAAATATAGGTTTCAATCCCGTTTTCTACCGCTTTTTCTGCTGCTTGAATTTTTGTTTTCATACCGCCGGTAGCAATACTGTTATTGGTAGCGCCTGCCATGGCATAAATAGCGTCATCGATTTTGTTGATAACAGGAATTAATTTAGCTTGTGGGTTTATACGTGGATCTTCTTCGAATACGCCGTCAACATCGCTTAAAATAAATAAACTATCTGCTTCGCTAACGACAGCGACTAATGCTGCTAAATTATCATTGTCACCAACTTTTAACTCTTCTGTAGCCACCGTATCATTCTCGTTAACAATAGGTATAACGCCATTTTCGAGTAAAATTCGTAAGGTGTTTTTAATGCTAATGTAGCGTTGACGATCTTTTAAGTCGCCATGCGTTATTAATAATTGGCTACAAGGAACATCAAAAAAGCGTTGCCAGTTAGCCATCATCTTCATTTGACCAACCGACGCCATCGCTTGCTTTATAGGTATTGAAGGATTGGATGAGCCGTGCGCAATTAATCCTCTGCCAGCGGCTACACTACCCGATGAAACCAGAATAACTTCTTTACCTGCTTGCTGACATTGAGTAATAAAACGCGCAATAGCGAGTATATACTTACCGCTACAACCCTGAGCGTCAGGTGAAACTAATGCACTACCAACTTTTATTACAACCCGATTAAAATTCATTACAATCCCTCTTTTCTTATTGGTTAAGATTGCCTTGAAACATGGTAGTTTTGCAACCTACTTTTGCCGCTGTATTAGACTTGTTTACTCTTTTCTAATGGTTTATGGAATTAGTGCACTAAAGTTAATGTTTTACTAAGTTAATATGGTGTTTTATTCGCAGAATGTCGATGGCAATAAATATATGGTGCGTTTTTACCCATATTATTTTTTTCCTCGCAATAACATGTAACCTTGAATTCTAGTTTTATTATGCTAAATAAAACCTGTCATAAAGCCTACTTTTGTGACGTTGACGCTAGTTTATATTTACACTTCAAATAACTACGATGAATATTCTCTATTAACAAGCTATTATTTTTTTAACGATTTTTACTGAAAATATGCGCAAAACCCATTAATATCATAGCTAGTTTTTAGATTTTAATTTTTCGGTTGTTTATATGCTACATTTTTTACCTGGCCCTATTATTGCCTGCTTCTCTGTGCTTTTGTATCTTGCAAACACCTTATTATGGTTACTGCCTATTCTAATTTTTTCACTGTTAAAAGCTTTAGGGCCTATTGCATTGTGGCAAAAGTTCTTTAGTTATTTACTGGATCAAATGGCCAGTAATTGGGTGCTTTTTAATACTTTTATCCAAAAGCTATTCACTAAAACAAAAATTAACGTTTCTGGCTTAGAAAAATTAAAAATGAAAGACTGGTATTTAGTGATAAGTAATCATCAAAGTTGGACCGATATTTTAGTTCTTCAGCGTGTTTTTCATGGCAAAATTCCATTCTTAAAGTTTTTTCTAAAAAGAGAATTAATTTATGTTCCGTTTCTGGGACTAGCATGGTGGGCACTCGACTTTCCTTTTATGAAGCGTTATAGCCAACACTTTTTAAGGAAAAATCCACACTTAAAAGGTAAAGATATCGAAACAACCAAAAAAGCCTGTGAAAAGTTTAAACACAAGCCAGTAAGTGTAATGAACTTTATTGAAGGAACTCGCTTTACCGCTGAAAAACATCAGAAGCAAAACTCGCCTTTTCAACGGTTATTAAAGCCTAAAGCCGGTGGTATTGGCTTTGTACTACAAGCAATGAAAGGCAATTTGAGTAAAGTTGTTAATGTAACCATTTATTATCCCGATGGTGAGCCAAACTTTATAGACTTTCTATCAGGCAAGATAAAGCAAGTAGATATTGCTATTGAAACGCAAGATATTGGCGATTCTTTAAAGGGGGATTATGTTAATGATCGTGCTTATAAAATACAGTTTCAAAAGTGGGTTAATCAGCTTTGGTTAGATAAAGATAAAAAAATGATTGAGCTTGAAGAACAAGCAAACAAGGATAATTAATGCAGGACATAATTACTTCATGGTTAACGGCGCAGGGTTTACATGAGTCATACTTAACCTTGAGTTCGGTTATTATCGCTTGCTTGATTATTTTATTATTTTGCAGTATTAGTTTTTATATCGCGAAAAACTATGTGCTTGTGTTAATACATAAACTAACAACAGCTTCAAAAAACACTTGGGATGATTTATTTTTTGATCACCAAGTATTTGCACGTATTTCTTTGTTAGTTCCTTTTATATTATTACTGTTACTGACCCCTTACTTTTTGGATGAAAGCTCATTACTCGCCACAGTACTGATAGTGGTTGCTAAAATAGGCCTTTGTTTTCAAATAGCGCGCACTATAAGTGCTGTGCTTAATGTTATTAATAAACTCTACCGACAAACCGCTAGCGAACGATACTTACCGCTGAACTCTACCTTACAAGTTATTAAGCTTGTGGTGTATTTAGTAGCAACAATATTGGCGGTATCGCAAATTTTAGATCGTTCACCGCTTTACTTGCTTAGTGGTTTAGGCGCTTTAACTGCCGTATTAATTTTAGTGTTTCAGGATACGATTAAAGGCTTGGTCGCGAGTATTCAAATTTCAGCTAATAGGATGGTTGCACCCGGCGATTGGATTGAGTTACCTATGTATGGTGCCGATGGCGATGTCATCGAAATAGGGTTAAATACGGTAAAAGTTAAAAATTTTGATAATACTATAACCACAGTGCCAACCTATGCTTTAACCAGTGGTTCTTTTAAAAATTGGCGTGGCATGCTTAATTCTGGCGGCAGAAGAATTAAACGCGCTATTGTGATTGATGTCAGTAGTATTGAGTTTTATAACCAACAACAACTTGAATCATTGGCATCGGTGAATTTACTTAAAGATTACTTAGCAGCCAAAAAATCTGAAATATTCAAGCAACAGGTTGAAGTAGATAGCGCTATAACTGTCTCAACGATTAATACAAGGCAGCTAACCAATATTGGCACCTTTAGAGCTTATATAACGGCTTATTTAAAACAGCACTCAAAAGTGCATCATGATATGACATGTATGGTTAGGCAGTTACCGGCAACAGAAGTTGGCTTGCCACTAGAGTTATACTTTTTCAGTAGTGATCAAAACTGGGTGAATTATGAAGCTATACAGGCCGATATATTCGACCATTTATATGCAGCAGCACCGCTTTTCGGCTTGAGAGTGTTTCAGCACCCAAGCGGTTACGACTGGAAAAATGCCCAATCTAACGTTGGCGCATAACACCTTCTTGCATAGTAGAGGCGACTAACAAGCCAGCTTGGTTAAATATTTGACCCTTTACTAAGCCTCTACCACCACTAGCTGATGGGCTATCAATACAATATAGCAGCCATTCGTCTATGCGAAATGGTCGGTGAAACCACATGGAATGGTCAATAGTTGCTAATTGAAAGTTTGGCTGCCAATAGCTAACACCATGAGGAAATAAAGCCGTAGGTAAAAAATTAAAGTCAGAAGTATAAGCTAATAAGTAGGTATGAATACGAAGGTCATCAGGTAGTTTACCATTAGCTTTTATCCACATTTGACACTTAGCTTCTGTTTTTTCAGGTTTTAGCCAATCGTATTGTTTGACAGGTCGAGTTTCTATTGGCTTTTCAGATAAGAATTTACCGCGTATTTCTTCTGGTATATGTTCTTGATTATCAAAAATAAAATCAGTATACGACTTTAACTCTTCAGGCTTAGGCACTATAGGCATAACATCTTGATGGTCAAAACCTTGCTCTTGTTGTTGGAATGAAGCCGTCATATAGAAAATAGCTTGGCCATTTTGAATCGCATTTACACGACGAGTATTAAAGCTTTTGCCATCACGAATATTTTCAACTTGGTAAACTACGGGCTTACTCGCATCACCTGGTCTTAAAAAATAAGAATGTAAAGAATGTACATTGTGAGTTTCTGCAACGGTTTCTTGTGCGGCCGACAACGCTTGGCCCATAACTTGGCCACCAAATAAAGCTCTAAAGCCTAAATCTTGACTTTCGCCACGGTAGATACCCTGCTCTATTACCTCTAATTTTAAAAGTGCTGAAAGATCATCCAATACCTGACTCATAAAAACTTTACTCTCTTTAACTGTGACAAATCTAAATTAATTATAACCTGCTATCTCGGGAGAATAACGAAATATACTTTAAAAAATTATTCTTTTTGACAAATGCAGGCTGCTATACTGGCCAACCAGCAAAAGTTTATTTATGAAAATTTTAACTTTAATGATTGATCTTAATAATGATCTACGATATGTTGCAGCTACTAAACGTATAATATGAATGTAAAATACGTATTACTAACGTGATAAAGAGGCCATTGTGCACGCAGTTCTTGAACGAGAAGTATTACTAGAAAGACGCCAATATACCGCAGAGCAATCTAATTTGTGGGACAAGCTTTCGCTTGCGCAAAAATTTGCTACTAGCAGTTTGACTCAATTCGGCTACGATCTTTGTTTTATTCGCAGCAGCAAGGCTGGCAATATCGCCATTTTATTATGTGATAATAATGCCGCGACCATTTCGGACGATGGCGAGATTAATACCTCACCAAGTATTACCGTTAGAGCTTAATTTCCATTTTGATATAAAAATGCCGCTTATAGAGCGGCTTTTTTATTGCTACCTTTTAATACTTCATAGTCTCCCCCCGACCACTTTAAACAACACAGCTTAATTTATTCTTTACTAGAGCATTCGCTTAACCGTGAAAGAAATACATAGGGATCAATATCTTGAATATTTGGCGAATCTATTGAGAATACTACTTTAACCGAGTAGTCTCCTAAATTTGCGAAAAAGCGAGTGCTGATCGCTTGTTTAATACGCGTTAACTTTATCACTGCCTGCTCAGGACTTTGGTGAGGGCATAAAAATAAATATTCGCCAGTGCTTATTACTCCAGCGTAATCTTCTTCATCGATGTTCTCATTGATAATAATAGCCAGTGCTTGGCTGACATCGTTAAGAATTTTCCGATTAAAGCGAAAGCTCAATTCTTGCCAGTTTTCTATTTTTAAGTAGGCGATAGAAGCTTCATATTGATATTTTCTAGCTATTTTATATTGCTGTTGATACCAACGTTTTGTTTGTACTGGTTGTGCTAATTGGTTTTGAGGTAATTCTATTTCATCGTAACTACGGGTAAGTTGTTGGCGATGAGTCTGAAAACGACAAAAAGCTATAAAAATAGTGCTACAGCATAAGAGCAGAGAAAGCAGAATAATGACATTTTTTTGTTGAGTATATTTTTCGTTGAATTTTAGACTAAGTTGGCTTTGCTCTGCTAAATTTAAAGCAAGTTTTTTAGCTTTATCACTTGTTGATATAGCGGCTCTAGCGAATGAATCTTTTACGCTAACGTTAGGGTATATACCTCGATATAATGATAAATAAAGACTTTGATTTTTCAGCGCAAGAGGAAAGTTATTTTTTGCAATATAGTAGTCGGTTAATAACAAATACAATTCAATTTGCTGTGGAGAAAGCACAATATTTTCAGTTAATACTTGCGCTGAAAGCAACGTACTTTCCGCTTCTTGGTTCTCGCCTAAGGCAAATAAAACTTTAACTAAACTAATTTTAGCCGACAGTTTAACCCGTACTAAGTTGTATTGATTAAATACCTCTTGGGCATTGAGTAAGTGTTTTTTTGCCGCTTTAAGCCGCTGTTGCTCAAGTAGTACCTGACCTAGACCAAGCTCGGCATAAGCTGTATGTATGTTGAGTTTATATTGTTTAGAAAATTCTAATGACTGCCAAAAAGCATTATATGCATCATCATATTGGTGCAATTGATAATAAGCTTGAGCCACTAAATGATAACTGCGAGCAAGGCCTTCTGATCTTGCCATGTCAGTGCGTAACTTGATGACATGTGTGAGAATTTCTACAGCGTTGTCATATTCTGATAAATAGAAATGTGCTTGAGCAATAGTTTCAAGCAATGTTATTTGATCCACATTGGTGAGATTTTGATTGAGTAACGTTTCAACTTTATTAAGCGTTTTTACTGCTTCCTCGTATTCAGCACTTAATGCATAGGCGACAACAGAGTATGCGAGAGCTTGTAAATGATAATTCATATTATTGGCTTGTTCAGCCAACCATGCTGCAGCCTGTGAGGTATCTTGTAATTGGAGGTAGTTCCCCTGTGCATAATAGCCGCGAGCAACTTTTAACATTAAATCTAGCTGTATTTCGGTAGCTATTTGATCAATTTCACTACCATATTGTGCGAGTTGAAATGCCACAAGCAAGTTACCTCGATTGTAAGCAACATCAGATAAAAGCGAAAATGCTTTGGCGATGGTGTTTGAGCTAAATTGATCTCTAAAATGGACAATTGATTGTGCTGTATCGACCACATCTTGTGAAAGTAATAATTCTTTGTTTAGACTGTAATAATTGTCAATAACTTGAATATAATTAATGTCATTATTCGTTTCACTTGCTTGAATAGAAAGCGAGATACAAATACTGATTAAAAAACCTATTAGCATTCGATTCATTGAACGTTAACTTCCATTTTTAGGTTGTGGGTCATTTTTGTTTTTTACTGTAACTATATTTTATCTAAAGTATTTAATTAACAGTTAGCACTGATAATGTAGAATTAAAGCTGAAAAATTATTAACTCTACAGCGTAATTTACCATTAGTATTACTACTTTAAGCCTAAGCTATAAATAATAAGTTATTTAATATCAACGTTTTAATTATTGCTGCCAAGGTAATATTAAAAGGTGTTTACAAATATAATTCTTTATTTATAATTGTTACTGAGCTTTTTAAGCTTAATAAGGGCAAATCCAGTGAAAACTGGAGACGCAAAGTTACCGATCTAAGGGGCAACCTATGATAGCGGAACTGCAAAATTTAGATATAGTGGGGGCTTATCTTAATTTATCGGTTCCTTCATTCTAGTCTCTGGTAACTTTGCGTGCCTTCCTTTGTTTTCTCATCGCTTTTCTTCATTATTGCTTTTATCTAGCGATTTTTTATCTTCAACATACTTATAAATCAAGGTTTCTAACATTGATAATGGCATTGAACCATTCTTTAATATTTGATCATGAAAATCGCGTAAGTCGAATGATGTACCTAGCTCTTGTTCTGCATGTTGACGTAACTTTTTGATGGTTAACTCACCCATTTTATAAGATAACGCTTGGCCAGGCCAAGAAATGTAACGGTCAATTTCAGTTTTTACATTGTGCAGTGACAGAGCGGTATTATCAGCTAAATAGTTCATAGCACGTTCACGACTCCAGCCTTTCGCATGCATACCGGTATCAACAACTAAGCGACAAGCACGCCACATTTCATAGGTTAGGCGACCAAAATCACTATATGGGCTTTGATAAAATCCAGCTTCTTTACCTAAGTACTCTGAGTAAAGTCCCCAGCCTTCACCAAACGCAGAAATATAAGTACTATTTCGAAACTGAGGCACATTCTCCATTTCACGAGCAATAGAGTTTTGTAAGTGATGTCCGGGTACTGCTTCATGTAACGTTAGCGCTTCTAAAACATAGAGAGGGCGGCGATCTAAACGGTAGGTGTTAACCCAATAATTACCGGCTTGATCATCGCGTGAAGGGCCAGAATATCGGCCTGTTGTATATTTAGGTGCAATGTTCGCCGGTACCTCAATAACGCCGTAAGGTGTGCGTGGCAAGGTCTTAAATAGTTTTGGTAATTGAGCATCCATTTTTTTAGCAATAAACGAGGCTTCTTTTAATAAACCTTCTGGGCTAGTGGCGTAAAATTGTTTATCTGTGCGTAAAAAGTGGACAAAGTCAGCAAAACTGCCGGTAAAGTTTAGTTGCTCAATAATGGTGTCCATTTCATGGCGAATACGTTTTACTTCGGCTAGACCGGTATTGTGTACCTCATCAACTGTATTAGGTAAGGTTGTATAGTGTTGTAATCGATTAACATAATAGTTATCACCATTGGGTAAAGAACTTGCGGCTATATTTTTTCGTGCATTGGGTTGATAGCGATTTATCATGTAGTCGTAATATTGTTGGTAACTGGGTATTACAGACTCAACAATAGCGTTAATAGCTTCTGCTTTTAGTTGCGCTTTTAATTGTGGTGAAAAATACTCAGGCATGGCAGTAAATGGTTGATAATAAGTGCTTAAACTCGCATCAGGCTTGATAAATGCTTTAATAGAGTCTTCAAAACCGAGCAGTACAATTTTTGGTTGAGTAATACCTTCTTCAATACCTTTATCCATCCAATACATTTGTTGAGTAAAATATTTTGGTAAAGCCTGCATACGCAAAATGTAATCGCGATAGTCTTGTTCAGTTTTAAAGCTTACTTGGCTCTTAATTCGACTAATCCAAACATGGAACCCTGACTCAGCGGTTAATGGCATGTAATGCTCTTTGTTGGTGTAATTATCGAGTTGGTTTTTTATGCTATATGACAAAACTGAATGATTAATGGCGTCAGATTGATTAAGGTTTTTGTCGTCTATTGCCGATAGTCGCTGGTAAATTTCAGACAGTGCTAGATGTTGCACTTGTAGATTTTTTGGAGATAAATCGGGTAATCGACTGTTAGTATCGCCGGCAATATCTTGATTAAACGGGTTTTGGTTGTCTTTAAATTGCTGGTAGTCTTTAATTATCTGTTCAAGGTTGTTGCTAACAACTGGAGCGTTAGGTTTTGTCGACTGACAACCCATAATAAATGCAACAAGGAATAAGGTGATTGAAAAAGCTTTCATTAGAAATCTCAAATGTTAATTATATTAAAATAGTCACTGATTTAATTACCATAACAAATCGAAACCATTTATAAAGCAAAGATTACGATCACGTCTTAATTTTTCAACACTTTAGTCTATTAGGATCGCGTTTTGTGCTTTTTAGCCACAAAATGGCTACTTGTTGCAGGCTTTAGGCATTTTATTATGGCACTTTCATGTAAATTACTGGACAATAACCTACCGGTTAAATTTAGCAATAATGAAATAAAAAGTTGGCATAGTGCAGTACCATGACTCCATAGCACAAGCTGAACAAAAAATGCATGCCGCCATAAAACAATTGCAGTTATGGCATATAGCGGCGACTCCAATCAATTACGCGGTAAGTTACGGCTACCTTAATAAACACTCAAAAAGTCTTAATAGTGCTATTGAAAAGCAGCTGGCATCTAAAAAGAAACTCGATAACTTCTTTTTAGAAGAAATGTATCGTCAATATATTTTAGGACAAAGTGCTTTTAGAGGTGAATTAATTGACGATCTTGATGAAGTGCTCGTAGATTTACAGGCTAATAGTCAACAATCTAGCCTTAATACTCAGCGATTAGTGACTGAGTTAGACGAAAATATTGTTAATCTAAAATCTAAAGATAGAAGCGAAATATTCAACGCTATTAAACAAATACGTTTAACAACTCAGCAATTCAAATATGAGCAAGAAAAGCTTGCTAAACAGCTTAAGTCTTCACAAAAATCTACAGCCGCTTTACGTGTAGAGTTGGACGACGTCAAAAAAGAAATCTACTTAGATCCGCTGACCGGTTTATATAATATGAAAGCAATGAATCAGCATTTAGAACTTTGGCTTTGTGATGACCCCAAAAAGCAAGTTGCAGCAATTGTTATTAATATTGATCAGTTTACTCAAATGAATGAAAGCTTAGGCCCATTAATCAGCGATGTATTATTAACAAAAATTGCCAATAAAGTTAGCAGTTATGTTGGACAGAGTGGGTTACCGGTACGAACCGCTGGCGATGAGTTTTTAATTTTATTACCTAATGTAAAACGAATTGTTGCTGGTGAAGTAGCTGAAAAAATTCGACAAAGTGTTGAAAAATTAAGGTTTATTACTAGTAAGTCAGGTACTAGGTTACCTCAAATGACGCTGAGTATTGGTGTTAGCGATTTTAATGTTGCTACCAGCGCTAATAATATTATTAACCAAACACGCGCACTGATTAATGATAATACTAGTAAACGAACTAACCACGTTAATATTGCTAATACTTAACCGGTATTTATTGATCTGCGCTGAGTTCAGTTATTAAAAGCGGTAAGTTTTTTTCTGAAAATACCTTTACTCCATTCGCTCTTAATATTGCACTGGTAACACCTTGTCCTGGGATTTTTTCTTGCTTGAAATTACCATTGTAAATAGTTGTGCTACCACAAGAAGGACTAGACTCTTTTAACAAGGCGTATCGAATATGATGTTTTTGACAGACTATTAACGCTTTAGAGGCACCTTGTTTAAACTCGTTAGTCACATCTTGACCCGTTATAGTTTTAACTGAAATGCTGCCGTCAATAACTTGCAATTCAGCAGGAGGTCTTGGCGTAGTTAACCCCCCTGCTAGCTCAGGACAGATCACGACTAAACGGTTTTCTTCTTGCCAACGCAAAAGTGTGGCATTAACTAATAAGTTGTCACCACCGTCGTATCTCACTTTATTACCTAAAAAGCAGCTGCTGATGAGAATTTTTTCCACTAGCTATTCCTATACAATTTAAATATTAATACCAATTAAAATAAATAATCGATCATTTTAAGGCGGTTTAAATCGTCAATAACGGCGTTGTTTTCAATCACACACGCCCGCTATTACTCGACAATATGCTCCTTCATTGCGCTAATAACTTAGGATGCAGGTACTTATGTTTAGTCTGGAACAATAAACATGTGCCTGCAGGGATGCAGGTACTTATGTTTAGTCTGGAACAATAAACATGTATTCTTGAACAATTTATCCTCGCTTAACATTGGTCAATAACTTATGACATTTGGTATAAGACTTTCTGCCAAGTAAATAAAAGCATAGGTCTTATGTTGTTAGTTATAATAAAAGTTGTTTCAGGGCTGGTAACCCGCAGATGTCTTGTTCGCTAACACATTCAAACCAACAAGCGTGGCTATATTCTTCAAAATTGAGAAAAAATTCATTATCAGCAATTCTTACTCTTAAACTATAAAGATCTGCCCCTTCTAAAACTTCTAATTTCTTCGCTGATGTTAAGCGTAAAATATGATCAATTATTGAGGCTTTATCATCCATTGTCCATTCAACATTAAATGAAAGTTGCAGTGTTGTGTTATTTATTTCATCAAGCTTTATGATTTCTATATTATTTTCTTTTAGCATACCGTTTCTACTTCAAATGAGTTAATTGTTGAAAACATATATTGTTGCAGTAATGTAATAGATTACTTTTCATCCGAGTGTGCATTTAAAAAAAGCAACGACAACAGTATTTTTTTTACATATAATCAACAAAGGATCCCTTAAAATTATTTACCAAAGAGAGATATTATCTATGAAAAAACTTACTTTAGCCGTTGCTGCTACTGTTATGATGGCTTCTCCAGCATTTGCTGGTGACGCAGCTGCCGGTAAAGCAAAATCAGCTATGTGTGCAGCTTGTCACGGTGCTGCTGGTATTTCTGCTGTTCCTATGTACCCTAATCTTGCTGGTCAAAAAGAAGCTTACCTTGCAAAGCAATTAAAAGATTTTAAATCGGGCAACCGTAAAGATCCAGTAATGGCGCCTATGGCAATGGCATTATCTGATGAAGATGTTGCTAACATCGCAGCTTACTACGCTGGCCTTAAATAATAAGTTTTATGTTTTGAAAAAAGCGCTATTAAGCGCTTTTTTTGTCTTCAAAATTTAGGGTATGTTTAGCTTTGATGTTGTTTTATTAAAGATAAAAACGGCTCACCATAGCGGGCAAGCTTTGTATCGCCAATACCACTAACATTGAGCATCTGCCTGGTTGTTGTAGGTTTTACCCTCGCCAATTCAGACAATGTCGCATCGTTAAAGACAATAAAAGGCGCAATATCTTCAAGTTTAGCTATTTCTTTACGTAGGGATCTCAACTTAGCAAATAATGCTCTGTCATAAACTTTTTCGCGTTTATTACTTTGCCAATAACTCGCTTTTTGTAAACGCGGCGCAGCTAACATTAAAGGATGTTTACCTTTTAATATATCGCCAGCGGCTTGCGTAAGACATAAGTTGGATTGGGCAGCAATATCTTGTTGTAGATAGCCTAAATGAATTAATTGCCTAACAATTGAAAACCAATAACCGGGGGTTTTGTCTCTGCCAATACCAAAGGTTGATACTTTGTCATGACCAAGCTGGGTTATTTTATTATTTAACTCTGCGCGTAACACTGCAACAACATGCTCAACATCACCATTTTCTTCAATGCGATAAACACAGGAAAGTACTTTTTGTGCAGCTTGTGTTGCATCAAACTGGCTTGGTGGGTCTAAACAAATGTCACAATTGCCACAGCTTTTTTCAGTAAACTCAGCAAAATAATTTAATACTACTCTGCGTCGACATGTTTGAGCATCAATAAAGCCACGCATAGCCTGAAAACGTTGTAGCTCAACATTGACACGCTCTTCGTTTTCACCCTCGCTAATGCGCTTATTAATGCGTTCAGCATCTTTTTCATCGTAAAGAAACAGCGCTTCTGCTGGTAAACCATCACGACCTGCTCGGCCTATTTCTTGATAATAAGATTCAACGGTTTTTGGCGGTTCAAAATGAATGACAAAGCGTACATTAGATTTGTTAATGCCTAAACCAAAAGCCACTGTTGCGACCACAATTTGTATGTCATCTTTAGCAAATTTATCTTGAATAATATTGCGAATTTCGGGCTCTAAACCAGCATGATACGCAGAGCAATTAACACCGGTTTCAGCTAAACGCTTGGCTAGCTTTTCAACTTGCCAGCGGCTATTACAATAAATAATGCCACATTCATCTTTACGTTTTTTAATGTAGCCGACAACTTGTTGTTCACCTTGGTATTTTTCTGCCAAAGTAAAACGAATATTGGGGCGGTCAAAGCTATCAAGATGAATATAAGGATCGTTTAGGGCTAATTGCTGCAGTATGTCTCTGCGTGTGGTGACATCTGCCGTGGCGGTGAGTGCCATCACAGGTACATGTGGAAAATTTTGCTTTAGTAAATGCAGTTGGGTATAAGCTGGGCGGAAGTCGTGGCCCCATTGCGAAATACAATGCGCTTCATCAATAGCAAATAAACTGATATTCAGTTGAGAAAGCCCTTGAATAAAGTAGTAATTCTTTAGCCGTTCAGGTGCAACATAAAGTAATTTTATTTCGCCTTGCCCCAAACGACGAAAAATATCGTTTATCGTGTCAGCGTCAAGTGATGAATTAACAAATGCTGCCGCAATGCCTTGTCGTACCAAACCGTCAACTTGATCTTTCATTAAGGCGATTAAGGGGGAAACAACAATAGTAACACCGGGCAAAATAGTTGCAGGTAGCTGAAAACACATTGATTTCCCGCCACCCGTTGGCATTAATACTAAACTGTCACGGCCCTGAAGCGCCTGATTGATGATTTCTTCTTGGCCAGGACGAAAAGCCTGATAACCAAAATGATGTTTCAGAGAGTCAGTTAATGTTGTTGAGGATATGGCTTGCAACAGAAAGTCTTTATTAAATTAAATCAACGGACATTTTACAGTAGTAATGACATTGTGCGGAGATTTTTTTCAATATTAAGCTGAATTTTAACGTGCTTGAACAGGAGTTTTTATAATAAGTTATAAATTAGTTACTTGAACCAAAGCTAAATAAAATTAACGGTCACAGTATCTCAATATCCTTAGCGGGTATTAACTTGTTGATAGGCTGTTTAAATTAATAATGTTATTATGTTTGTTCCTTAGCAAAATTTAGTCCTTAAGTTCACTTCATGCCAACAACTGAAACTAACGCTCTTCGTGGCGGTATTATTTTTGCCATATGCGCTTACACCATGTGGGGTATTGCGCCTTTATACTTTAAATTAATTGATCATATTGATGCCGATGAAATTCTTGTTCATCGCGTAGTATGGTCGACCGTGTTATTGATGCTAATTGTTTTATTGACTAAGCGTTGGGGCAGCTTTGTTGCCACCATTACACAACCTAAAATAGTCATGCAGTTAACAATATCGGCGAGCTTTTTAGCCGTAAACTGGTTTATGTTTATTTGGGCGGTTAATAATGATCACCTACTCGATGCTAGTCTTGGCTATTATATTAATCCGTTGCTTAGTGTGGCGTTGGGCGTGGTGTTTTTAGGTGAGCGTTTAAGGTTTTGGCAGTTATTTGCTGTAGGTTTGGCATTTATTGGCGTGATGATTCAGCTTATTATGGTTGGCTCGGTTCCCATTATATCGTTAGCGTTGGCCGGTACTTTTGCTACTTATGGATTATTGCGGAAAAAGCTACCTTTAGACTCATTTGTTGGGTTATTAGTTGAGTCACTCATGATGTTACCTATCGCGCTAATTTATTGGTTAGTGTTTTTAGAAACCAATACCAATAATATGTTCGAAAATGCTATGTCATTAAATATAATATTAATTTGTACCGGTATAGTAACTACCGCACCCTTACTTTGCTTTTCTGCAGCAACGAAGCGTATGACCCTAACCGCATTGGGCTTCTTTCAGTATATAGGGCCAAGTATTATGTTTGTTTTGGCAACCTTTTATTATCAAGAGCCACTCTATTTTGCGAAATTAATTACCTTTGCTTGTATCTGGACCGCACTGGCAATATTTAGCTTTGACTCAGTAAAAACCAGACGTAAAGCTGCTAAGTTAGCAGCGACAAAGTTAATATAAGTTTATATCAGTTAATAGAGCGTGTTAAAAAGCACGCTCTATTTTGTGCTTTAATGGTAGGAATGTCGCTTGAGACTTAACTCAAGCGTGCTAAGTCATATTCGATTAAATATTTAGAGCTTCTCTAAATTAGCATAAGCAACGACTAACCACTTACACCCCACATCAGCAAAGTTAACTTGAATACGACTTTGTGGACCACTACCTTCATAATTTAATACCACGCCGTCACCAAACTTAGCATGACGAACATTTTCACCCAACTTAAAGCCTGAGTTACCAAAGGTTTCTAAGGTCAGCGCTGAAGAGAATTTCCCGGTGGTTCTGGGTTTGCTTACTTGGTTTTGCATTCTAATTTCTTCAGTGCAAGTATCGGGTAATTCTCGTAGGAAACGACTGGCTTTATGATGCTTCTCTTGGCCATATAAACGACGGCTTTCTGCATGACACAAGTACAACTTTTGCATTGCTCGGGTCATACCTACATAGCATAAACGTCGCTCTTCTTCTAAACGACTTAGGTCTTCAACCGACTGTTGCGAAGGGAACATACCTTCTTCTAAACCAGCTATAAATACCAATGGAAACTCAAGGCCTTTAGCTGAATGCATAGTCATCAGTTGCACGGCAGATTCATAATCGTCGGCTTGCGATTCACCTGATTCCAATGCAGCATGAGTTAAAAATGAGGTAAGCGGACTTTGTTCTTCTTCAAGCTCAGGATCAACCTCAAAGGTTTGACATGCCGTAACTAATTCATTTAAGTTTTCAATACGAGCTTCAGCACGCTCACCTTTTTCGGCTTGATACATGGCTTTAAGGCCTGAATGCTGAATAACATAATTTGCTTGTTGGTCGAGATTTAAGTGACTAGAGTCATCTTCTAACTGATCAATAACATTAATGAATTGCTTGATCACTTTTGCGCTGCGACCTTTAAGCTCTTCATTTTTCATCATGTGCTGACAGGCTTGCCAGAGCGTACTTTCGAGGCTACGTGCAGCATCACGAACTAAGCTCAATGTTTGATTACCAATACCACGCGCCGGTGTATTAATAACACGCTCAAATGCAGCATCGTCATCTCTGTTGTTCAGTAAGCGCAAATAAGCAAGCGCGTCTTTAATTTCTTGACGTTCAAAAAATCGTAAACCGCCATAAATACGATACGGCAATTTAGCTTGAATTAACGCTTCTTCCATTAAGCGTGATTGTGCGTTACTGCGGTATAAAATAGCGACATCATCGAGTGAGCCTTTTTTATCTTTCCAATCGCTAATGCGTCCGGCAATAAAGCGAGCTTCGTCTATTTCATTAAATGCGGTGTAGATAGATATTTTTTCGCCAGCATCATCTTCGGTCCATAAGTCTTTACCGAGGCGATTATTATTGTTGCCAATTAACTGATTAGCGGCATTAAGAATGTTGGCTGTTGAACGATAGTTTTGTTCTAATTTAATGGTTTTTGCGCCATCAAAGTCTTGTAAAAAGCGTTGAATATTTTCAATTTTTGCACCACGCCAACCATAAATAGATTGGTCATCGTCACCTACTATCATGACACTGCCACTTTTTTTACCTAGCATGTTCAACCAGGCATATTGAATGGCATTGGTATCTTGAAATTCATCTACTAATACGTGGGCAAAGCGCTGTTGATAATGTGCGAGTAATTCTGGGTTGTTTAACCAAAGTTCATGAGCGCGCAGTAATAATTCGGCAAAATCTACTAAGCCTGCTCGGTCACAAGTGTCTTGATAAACACGATAAACTTTAACAAAAGTTTCTTCGGTCGCATCGTACTGAGTATCAATATGTTGTGGACGTAAACCTTCATCTTTTTTACCATTGATATACCAAAGAAATTGCTTTGGTGGCCAACGTTTTTCGTCTAATTCTAAGGAACGCACAATACGTTTAACCATACGAAGTTGGTCATCAGAATCAAGTACTTGAAAGCTTTGCGGTAGCTTGGCTTCTTGAAAGTGCATGCGCAATAAACGATGTGCTAAACCATGGAAGGTACCAACCCACATACCATGTACGTTGCCATCAACGGTTTGTTCTACTCGGGCACGCATTTCTGCTGCGGCTTTATTGGTAAAAGTTACTGCTAAAATACTGTGAGAAGATGCATGCTCAACTTTCATTAACCAAGCTATACGTTGAACTAAAACTCGCGTTTTACCACTGCCCGCGCCAGCGAGCACCAACATATTTTGTAATGGTGCAGCCACCACATCGCGTTGTTTATCGTTTAACGAGTCAAGTAATTCAGAAACATCCATAGCAAGGTAAAATCTAAAGCAAAATTATGCTGCTATCATAACAAGTTCAGCCCTGTTTTGATAACGCTATAAGCCTGTGAAGTTAATGAATATATAAAGTGATATTGTTTACTGAAATATTAACGTTAATTTGGTTGTTTTTTAATATAAAGAAGTAAATATAATTACTTATTTTACAATTTTGATTAGCTGTTCAATATGGTCAAGTGCTAGGGTTGGAATAACTTTCAGGGCTTTACCTACTTGGTAGGGATTTAACCAAGCAGTTTGGCAGCCGGCGTTAATACCGCCAAAAACATCATTTTTACCACAATCACCGACATGCAGTAATTGTGAAGGGCTTATTTGTAGGGTTTGGCAGGTTTTATCAAACATATCGCGATCAGGTTTTAATTTATTTTCGGTGGTCGCATTAAAGTGGGCTGTAAAATATTTTGCGATACCTATTTTGTCGGTATCTACATTGCCGTTGGTGATCGCAGCCAAAGGAATTTTGCGCTGAAGGGTGCTTAGAAAGTCGTGCGTATGTTGTGGTAGCGTGAAGTTACTGCGTTGTTCAACAAAATAAGCTAAGGCTAAAGTAGCAACTTTTTGTGCTTCTGTGTCATTTAAACCCAATGACATAGCGCCAAGATAGTAGGTTTTTTCTCGTAACAGGCTTATATCATGTTTTATCCAAGGTGACTGTGCGATAACTTGTTGGCGAAAAGGCCACCAGAAAGTCATATCAAAGGCATATAAAGTACTATCTAAACCATAGTCACTGAAAATAGCTTTAAAATATTTGATCATCTTGGTATCGGTAGCCAACATAATTGGGTGGTTACTGTACAAAGTATCATCTAAATCAAAGCTAATAGCATGAAAAGGGTGCAGCCGACGATAAAATCTCACAATACTTCAGCCTAGAAAAGTTGTTGATGAAGTAATTTAGCGACTAACTTTTTAAATTGCCCCAACAGCAAGGTATCCATTCGTGGGTCAAAATGCTCTGCATCTTGGCTACTAATCGCCAGGAAACCGATATCTTCTTGGTTATGCATAAGGCGAACTAAAACAACTGAACCGGCGTTGGATTCACCAAAAATCAATGTTTGTTCGCTTTGTTGTAATCGACCAAAATAATATTCATCTTTACTTAATCTGTTTTCAATTATTTCAGCACAATTATTGTTAATTAAAGCACTGTGACTAACTTTAGTTGGCTTAACTAACCATAATTTTAACGCATCTAATGATAATAATTGTGTCGTCGCTTGATGTAAGCAATCGAGTAGTTCAACGGCGGTAGTACAATCAAGTAGGCGTAGGTAGAGATCGCTATATAAAGAAAAAAGTTGCTCGTTTTGATTAGCAATTACCATTAATTGGGTGATTTCTTCTTCTAGATTATGAATTTTATGTCGTTGTTGAGATAGTTGACGTTCCACTAAAGAAATTGTGCCCCGCTGATGATCGGGCAGTCTTAAGGTGGTAACAAAGTCAGCCTGACGGTTAAAAAACTCAGGATTTTCTTGAAGGTAAGCGACGATTAATTCATCGGTTAGTTTTATTTCGTCATCAGACAGTAAGTTTTGATCATTTATTTGCATAGGTTTATCTTGTTTATAGGTTTATTTGCCCATCGAACACGTGCACGGCGGGACCTGTCATTTTTACTGAGTTACCGGGGCCTTTCCAAAATATTTTTAATTGTCCGCCGGGTAAATCAACCAATACTTGTCGATTGAGCTTTTTTTGCATGTGGCCAATAACGACAGCAGCACAAGCGCCACTACCACAAGCTAAGGTTTCAGCTGCCCCACGTTCGTAAACGCGTAGTTTGATATATTCAGGTGAAACAACTTCCATAAAGCTAATATTTGCTTGTTCAGGAAAGCGCTCATGAAATGATAATGCTTTACCTAAAACTTCTACGGGTGCTTCTTTTACATTGTCTACCGTTAAGACGCAATGTGGATTACCCATAGAAACAACGCCACAAAGCACAGTTTCGTCTTCGCTGCGCAGAATATAGGTTCCTTCGGCTTTTTGTGCGGTAAATGGAATTTTTGGTGGTTCAAATTGCGGTACCGGCATGTTGACTGAAACATTACCGTCACGCTCAACAAATAAGGTCATTTTGCCCGATTGCGTTGAGACCTTTATTTTATGTTTATTGGTTAAGCCTTTTAAACGCACAAACTTTGCAAAGCAACGTGCGCCATTACCACATTGCCCAACTTCACTACCGTCGGCATTAAAAATTCGATAATGAAAATCTAAATCAGGATCATACGGCGGCTCAACCACTAATACTTGGTCAAAGCCGACACCAAAGTTTCGATCGGCAAGCTGCTTTATTTGCTCATTCGACAAGTAAACGTTTTGCGTTACATTATCGAGTACAAGAAAGTCATTACCTAAACCATGCATTTTAGAAAAATTTACTAACATCTATGCTTATCTTCCACTATGAAGGTAATATGCTTTCACCTTGCCATAATTGGCTTAAGGTTTCGCGTTTTCTCACTAAATAACTGTCAGTGCCATCAACCATGACTTCGGCTGCGCGTGGTCGGCTATTGTAATTTGAACTCATCGTAAAACCGTAAGCACCCGCACTACGAATAGCAAGTAAGTCACCCGCGCGTATGGCTAAGCTTCTATCTTTACCAAGAAAATCCCCTGTTTCACAGATTGGCCCGACAATATCATATTGTGCACTGGCTATATCATCACGCTGTTCAACAGGAATAATCGCCTGCCAAGCTTGATATAGTGCGGGTCTGATCAAATCGTTCATCGCGGCATCTACAATGGCGAAATTTCGATCTTCATTTTCTTTTAGATACTCTACTTCAGTCACTAAAATACCGGCATTGGCCATAATCGCTCGGCCCGGCTCATAAATTAGCTTGAGGTCTCGACCTACTAACTTTTGCGCAATAGCTTCAGCATATTCTTGTGGGTGCGGTGGCTTTTCGTCGTCGTAACAAACACCTAAACCACCACCAACATCAATATGTGATAATACAACGCCTTGCTCAGCGAGTTGATCAACTAATTTTAACACGCGATCGAGAGCGTCTAAAAAAGGTAAAACCTCGGTAAGTTGCGAACCTATATGGCAATCAACACCTTGAATATTAATGTGCGATAACGTTGCTGCATATTGATAAAGTGCTGGGGCATGTTCAATACTAATACCGAACTTATTCTCTTTTAAGCCTGTTGAAATATAAGGGTGTGTACCAGCATCAACATCGGGATTAACCCGTAAAGAAATTGGGGCTACTTTATTTAAGCCTTTGGCGACATCTTGAATGCGATCTAACTCTGCCGCTGACTCTACATTAAAACAATAAATATCAAGATTTAAGGCATAAGCTATTTCATCAGATGTTTTACCAACGCCTGAAAAAACCACCTTTTTAGGATCGCCACCTGCTTCAACCACACGCATTAGCTCACCTTTAGAAACAATATCAAAGCCTGAGCCTAGTCTAGCCATTACATTTAACACACCAATATTGCTATTGGCTTTTACGGCGTAGCAAACAAGGTGCGGGCGATCGCCAGCCGCTTGATCGAAGGCATGCCAATGACGCTCGATAGTCGCTCGAGAGTAAATATAGAGTGGTGTACCATATTGCTTTGCTAACTCAGTAACCTGACATTGCTCGGCGTATAATGAGTGTTGTTTACGATTAAAAAAGTCCAATGCCGTTATTCCTAATGCTTTAAATTAGATTTATCGCTATTTTTGTCTGTTTCTTCACTTGTTTTAGGCAAGTTCTCTTGCTGTTGCTCAGGAGTTTGGTATAAAGGACCTTTAATACCACAGCCTGTTATGATTACTAAACTAACCAAGCTGAAGAAAATAATTACAATTTGTTTACGCATAATTGATTTATTCGATTTTTTTCCCATGATAGACGTTTTATAATCCCTTGACCAACAATTACCAAGCAAAGATTAAACAATCTTAATGTACCGGTAGAAAGGAATAGTTAATGAATGATAGTCAATACAATATAGCCGCTGAAAATATTTTACTTGCGGTAGAAGAAGCCATTGAAGATTGCGGTTGCGATATCGATTATGAAGGTGTTGGCGGTATGTTAACGCTGACCTTTAAAAACGCCAGTAAAATCATCATTAACAAACAAGCGCCCTTACATGAAATTTGGGTAGCAACAAAATTTAATGGCCACCATTTTCATTTCGAAAATGAGCAATGGTTAGATAAACGCGGTGGCGATGAGCTATGGCATTTTTTATCTCATGCGGTCAGCAAACAAGCAGAACAAGCCATCGTGCTTACTGCGCAATAAATATTAATTAAGGTAATTGAAATGACACAACACACCGTACGTATTGCCACTCGAAAAAGCGCGTTAGCGTTGTGGCAAGCCGAATATGTGAAAGCGAAACTTGAGCACTTTCATCCAGGTATTAATGTTGAACTGGTTCCCATGACCACAAAAGGTGACATTATTCTTGATACGCCGCTAGCAAAAGTTGGCGGTAAAGGTTTGTTTGTAAAAGAGCTTGAAGTGGCGATGTTAGAGAACCGTGCTGATATTGCGGTGCACTCAATGAAAGATGTACCGGTTGAATTCCCTGAAGGTTTAGGATTAGAAATAATTTGTCCACGTGAAGATCCGCGTGATGCGTTTGTTTCTAACACCATTAAAAGTCTTGCTGATTTACCGCAAGGCGCTATTGTTGGTACTTCAAGCTTACGTCGTCAATGTCAAATTAAAGCACTGCGTCCAGACCTTGATATTCGCGATCTTAGAGGTAACGTTAATACCCGCCTTAAAAAGCTTGATAATGGTGAATACGATGCGATTATTTTAGCGGCAGCAGGCCTAATTCGCTTAGAAATGCCTGAACGTATTCAAGAATATATTGAGCCAGAAGTTATGTTGCCTGCTAATGGCCAGGGCGCTGTCGGTATTGAATGTCGAAATGAAGATACGATAATAAAAGCCTTACTTGCACCGTTAGCATGTGAAAATACACGTGTTAGAGTGGTTGCAGAGCGTGCCATGAACCGAGCGCTTGAAGGTGGTTGTCAGGTGCCAATAGGCAGTTACGCTGTGTTTGAAGAGCAACAGTTATATTTGCGTGGTTTAGTCGGCGCTATCGATGGCAGCGAAATATTAACCAGCGAAGTACGTGGCAATATTGACCAGGCCGCACAATTAGGCAACCAATTAGCTGAAAATCTCTTGGCTAAAGGCGCTGATAAAATTCTTCGTCAGGTATATGAACAATCATAAACTTAATGTATTAATCACGCGCCCGGAAAAAGCAGGGCGCGAGCTACAAACTTGTCTAGAGCAATATGGCTATGGCAGTTATTGCCAGCCATTTTTCGATTATCAAGCCGCCGAAAACCTTGATCAATTACAGACACTGCAAAAACAGTTAGTATCACCTATTGTTATTTTTATTAGCGTAGCAGCGGTTGAGTTTGCGCAAAAATTAATGCCAATATCGTTATGGCCTGCAGAAATCGTTATTGCGGTAGGTAGTGCTACTCAACAAGCGCTAAAAGCGTTAGACATCAACGCATTGGTTCCCGAAAAGCACGACAGTGATGGGGTTTTAGCGCTATTACCTTTGAAAAATGTACAAAATAAAAATGTGCTGATTATACGTGGCGATGGCGGTAGAGAGCTAATAGCTGATGCGTTACGTCAGCGTAGTGCTACTGTGCATTATTTTGAAAGTTATCGACGTGTTTGGCGAAATTACCCACAAAAGATCATCAAAACATGGCATCAGCAACAGATAAATTGTATCTTAATCACTAGTAACGCTTTGCTAGAATTCATAGTAAACTTAATTAAGGGTTCAGACCCATACTGGCAACAACAATGTTTATGGGTCGTTGCGAGCCAAAGAATTGCTGAAAATGCCAAAACTATGGGTATTCAGCGCGTAGTAAATGCTAACGGCGCTAATACCATTGCCATTATACGAACGCTTGCTTGTCAGGTTAGCGAAAGCACAAAAAGTGAAATAGCGCTTAAGTAAGCTATAAAAGTAAAGTATGTAGTAATAACCATGCAAGATAGGATCAGTTCATGAGCGATAAAAAACAACCTAAGCAAACTAAATCTGATGATAAATCTTCAGCTTCAAACAGTAATGTTGAGCAGCAAACAGGTTTATCTGCCACCATTAAGGTTAGTTCAGCGAATGAAGTCGTACCTGAAAATCCTGCTATTATTGCACCTAATGAAAACCAGTCAGAAAAAGCACCCAGTGCAGCAAGCCAAAAGCCAACTGAGCCATCTTCGAAAAAAACTAATGAAAAGAGCGAAGCCCCATTGAAAAATAACGCGACTACCGCATCAAGTAAGCCAACAACGGCTAGCACTAAAAAGCCTATTGATAAAAATGCCACGACTAAAGCGCAGCATAATAAAATTTCTAAAGTTGGTATTATCGCTTTAATAATTGCTTTGCTTGCAATTTTGGCCAGCGCTGGCCACTTTTATTGGAATGAGCAGCAAAAGGCGCAATACAGCCAACAACTCAATGATGTTTTAGAGCGCAAGCTTATTGAAAACCAACAGCAAGTAGCCCAACAGCTTGCAAGTAACAGCCAAAATATTAGTCAGAAAATTAACCAACAGTTTGCTAAAAGTAAATTAAGCAATACTAACGAAATTAACGCATTAGCTGATAAAGTTGCCCAAATAAATCGTATTGAAAATAGTAACCAGACTACGCTTACTCAATTAAAGCAAAAACTGGCTAGCTTAGGACAAAATCAACCCAGTGATTGGCTCTTACAAGAAGCTGAATACCTAATTCGAGTTGCTTCAAGGAGTTTATGGTTAGAAAAAACGCCAAGTACAGCGGTTAGCCTGCTTAAAGATGCTGAATTGCGTATAAAAGAATTAAATGATCCTCAATTTTTAGCATTGCGCCAAACTATTCAACAAGATGTTGCGCAATTACAGCTATTACCTACATTGGCGACCGATGATGTAATTTTAAAGTTAATGGTACTTGAACAACAAATTGCCACATTGCCAATGGCGTTATTTGAAATTCCAGATTTAAATCCAGCTCAGAATTCATTAGCGTTAACCGATAACGCAGCTGACTGGCGTGAAAACCTGGCGAAAACATGGCGTAAGTTTATTGATGAGTTTTTCACTGTTACACGCAGAACCGGCAACATTGAACCATTAATGTCGCCACAGTTTCAGCAAAATTTGCGTGAAAACTTAAGTTTAAAAGTGCAAACGGCTATTTGGGCGGCGAGTAAATCTAAAAACGAGATTTATCTGCAGTCACTTAATGCTACAGAGCGTTGGATTAATGAATATTTTGATCTAACAACAGATGAAAACCAACATTTTCTTCAGACAATAAATACGTTAAAAACAGCCACTATCAAAGTTGATTACCCAAATAAGCTTGCCTCATTACAGGCCATTCGACAAGTGTTGTCGGATAAAGAGTCGTCTTCAGTAGAGACTTTTGATAGCAGTAAGAGCGTTGAAACACCGCCAGCTACGCCAGAGCCAGCAACAAGCTCTGAACTGAGCGAGGAATTATAATGAAACGACTTTTATTATTGCTGATTTTATTTCTTAGTGTCGTTGTTGTAACGCCTATGTTAATTGGAGAAAAAGGCTATATTCTGATTTCTATTGGCGATTCAGCCATTGAAACAACAGTCATTACCGCAATTATAACGCTGGCATTATGCTTTTTTACCTTGGCACTTATCATAAAATTTTTCCGCGGCGGAGTTAACTTTAGCTTTAAAGCTTGGAATAAAATTTCTTTTGCCAGTCGTCGAAAAGCGCTTAAAGACTTTAATAAAGGTATTGCTGCCTATGTGCTAGGTGATTACAAACAAGCTGAGCATTTGTTAGCTAAGTCTGCTGACGGCTCTACCTTTGAGCATATTGCTTACCTTGTTGCCGCTGATGCCGCTCAGAAACAAGCATTAAAGCCCAATACTGATCATTATTTAGGTTTATTAGAAAACACAACGACCAGTATTAAAGAAACGGGCTTAGAAGCGATAATAATTAAAGTTAAATTATTGATGGGACAAAAAAACTATCAACTAGCACGCACGATTATAGATGAACACCACAAGCATATTGGACATGACGCACGATTACTAAAGCTGGAAATAGAATTAAGTTTAATTGAGCAGCGCTTTGATTATGCAATCAAGCAGTTTAACGCGGCTCAAAAAGAAAAATCTATTAGTATCGAGACGATAACCTTATGGCAACAACAAGCTTTTTATGGTGCATTTAATCAGCAAATAAAGCAGCACGACAGCTCGGCATTAGTTGAATATTGGCAACAGCTGCCGAAAAAAATCAAGCAGAATGAAGTTGTAATTATGACTTATTGCCAAGTGTTGGCAGAAAATCAAATCAATGAACCTTTGGAAAAATTATTATTACCGATCATTAAAAAAGGCAACGCGTTAAGCTTATTAAAAGCACTAAGAACATTGCCTATTACTCATGACGATAGTTTGATGGCGGCAGCTCAAAAGCACTTACACAACCAGCCTAATAATGCGCTTTGGTTATCTTTAGTTGCACACTTTGCCGCAGCTTCTAAACAGTGGTCATTAGCCGAAAAAGCCTTCAACAGCTTAGTAAACCTTGAAGAACAGCAATACGATAAAATCGATTTACTGGCTTTTTCACAAGTACTTGAGCATCAAGGGCAGTTAGATAAAGCCAACCAAGTACTGCGAAAAATACACCTTTAATTTAGCTATATAAAACTAAAGCCCTATTTAATAGCGGTTATATTCTTAAGAATTAAACCGCTATTAAATAGGACTCTTGTCCTTTATGTTTTTGCGTTCTTTGATAAGCGCCTTTACCTTTTTTTGCTGTTATAACTTGTTGCTTAAATAACTTAGATGTAACTACAGCGGCTAAAAAGTTATCTTTAATTACCCCTCGGCCTAATTCACAACCCCCTTGGTTTTTGAGTTGTTTTTTTACTTTATTCTTTGTCATTTTATTTACCTTTTATTTACTATTAATTGAGTTGTTCAAACAAATTTCGATAAATTTGTTGCTTAGTAGCGAAAACGCGCTGAGTATATACTAAACAAAAAAATATGCACAAATATTAAATACACAAATTATTTAACTAACAGCAAATGACCATGACAACGACTATTACCACCAGAAAAATTAAAGCTATCGCTCGTCATCATGGTTTGTTTATTACCTTGCTGGGGCTTATTGCGTTAGTTATTGTGCTAGGTTTTTGTTTTAATTATTGGCACCAAGCTAGGTTTGTGCTGATGTTTATGGTGTTAACTTGCTTGGTAACTATTTTTATTGGCTTATTAAAACTTGCAGAGCCTCAACATAGCTTAATATTAGCACCTGAAACGTTAACGTTTTACCATCGTCATGGACGCTGGAAGCTTAAATGGCAACATATTCGAAATATTCATAGTGTTACTAATACCGTTGGCATTGAGCGACAAGAGCTGAGTTACGTTGGGATTAAACTATACTCTGTAGATGCACTTGCGAGTAATATATCGTTACGATTAGCCAATCGAATGATTCACGAACAAAAGCCGCTTATTCACTATTGCATAAAGCAGCAACTTATTACCATGGAGCAAGGGGTATTAAATTTTGAGCCTTATCGGTTAACAACCGGTGAAGTGATTAAAGGGCCTTTGGCAGGTTTCTTGCATCATTGTGAAATATTGCACCAAGCACTTGGCGCGCATTTGTTTATTTCAGCGAGTAGTTTAAATAGCTCAATTGATGATTTTGTGGTCTTATCGAGCCATTATTTACAACATGCGAAACAAGATTATTACTCAGCACCTAAATAAGAAGCCTAAACAAGCTATTTAGCTACTGAGTGAAAATTTACTGTGCTTTTAATTGCGCTTGTTCAAATGGCATAAGTAAGGTTTTCATTGCTGGTCGAAGTGCGATAAGAACCGTTTCTTCAGTAAGTTCTGGGTGTAACACTTTTCGCAGTAGTAACCCTGCCATCACAGAAAAAATAACGTTAATGCGACTTTCAATCTCTTCTTCCGATTGGTTTTTTAACACACTTCTGTCACTAATTAACAATTGCCTCATGCGATTTCTGGCTTTTAAATCAGATTCACGTAAGAGTTTTGCTACTTTGTAATTTCTATTAGCTTCGGCCATCATATCTAAATTTATAACACATGAGCCTGTATCCATATGTCGTGATACACCCATATTTAATCCATCTAAAAGCGCAGTAAGCACATCACTTGGATGATCTTCAAATTGTTGAAAGATAGAAAACATTTCTTCCATATCTTGCTCAATAATACTTTCAATAATCGCTTCTTTACTATCGAAGTAATTATAAATATGTCCAGCACTCATACCGGCAGTTCGTGATATTTCGGCCATGCCTGCACCGTGATAACCTTTACGATGAAAGCATTCAGCGGCAGCACTAAGTACTTGTTCGCGGCGTGCTTTAGCGAGTGCAGGATCTGCGTATTTTTTTGTTTTCATTTAAATTTCCTTTATCGAGCCTATTGGCCCGATAAAAACCATATTTAAGTGCTACTTAAAATAAATTTAAGTAGGTTATTAAAGTGCTTTAGTTTAAAGTGCCGCTTTATCATTGCTGCCATTAGTTGTAGCTGGAAATATTCGACGAACAATAACGAAAAATACGGGTACAAACACCACCACTAAAATTGACGATGCCAGTGTGCCACCAATAATTGAAATACCTAGGGCATTCTGGGCACCTGAACCGGCACTAGATGCAATAGCTAGCGGTAATACACCACAAATAAAGGCCATTGATGTCATTAAAATAGGACGCAAACGAAGTCGAACAGCGGCAATGGCTGCATCAACAAGTTCTAGGCCTTCTTCTTCCATTTGATGAATAGCAAATTCAACAATTAATATCGCATTTTTCGACGCTAAACCTATGGTAGTTAACAAGCCTACTTGTAAGTAAATATCGTTTGATAAGCCGCCACCAAAAGCTGCCATGATGGCACCAAATATACCCAAAGGTACAATCAACATAACGGCAAAGGGTACAGACCAACTTTCATATAGTGCGGCTAAACATAAGAATACAAACAGTAATGAAAGACCGTATAACAGTGGCGCTTGTCCACCGCTTGAGCGTTCTTGAAATGAAATGCCTGTCCACTCAGAAGCAAAACCTTGAGGCAGTTGATTAACCAATCGTTCCATTTCGTCCATGGCTTGACCCGTACTATAACCAGGCGCGGCACTACCTTGAATTTCCATTGAAGCAAATCCATTATATCTTTCTAAACGTGGAGAGCCATAAGACCAATAAGAGCTCGCAAATGCCGAGAAAGGCACCATATCGCCAAGATTATTTCGCACATACCATTTATTAAGATCTTCGGGCACCATACGAGAATCTGCACTACCTTGAAGATATACTTTTTTAACACGGCCACGGTCGATAAAGTCGTTAACGTAACTGCTACCCCAAGCGGTAGAAAGCGTACTATTAATGGTACTTTGTGATACACCAAGGGCTTGTGCTTTGGCTAAATCTATATCAAGTTTTAGCTCTGGCATGTCTTCTTGCCCATTAGGGCGCACACCAGCTAAAATCTTACTTTGGCCTGCCAAGCCCAATAATTGATTTCGTGCATTTAAAAGCGCCTCGTGGCCCATGCCTACACGGTCTTGTAAAAACATATTAAAGCCGTTTGCGGTACCTAATTCAACAATAGCAGGTGGTGGGAAGGCAAAAACAAATGCTTCTTTAATCGTTGAGAAAAATTGCATACCTTTACCTGCAACCGCCCAAACTGACAGGTCGTGGCGTTGTCGTTCATCCCAATGCTTTAAGCTAACAAAACCAATCGCTGAGTTTTGTCCTGAGCCCGCAAAGCTGAAACCAGTAACGGTGAATATACCTTTTACGGCTTCTGATTGTTCATTTAAGTAATGATTTTCTACTTTTTTAACTACCTCTAATGTCTCTTGGGTAGTTGAACCAGCAGGTAACATAACTTGGTTGAATAAAAGCCCCTGATCTTCATCAGGTAAAAAAGCGGTAGGTAAGCTTGAAAAAACATAGACCATGCCGCCAACAATCATGGCATAAATAATTAAATAACGTTTAGAGTGGTTGATCATTCTAGCAACAAAGCTTTGTGCGCCGGCATTCGTTTTATCAAATCCGCGGTTAAAGCCTGAAAAGAACTTACCTATTAAGCTATTGTTATTATGTACATGGCTTGGCTTTAATAACGTTGCACACAATGCAGGCGTTAATATAAGAGCAACTAATACTGAAAGCCCCATGGCTGATACCAGCGTAATAGAGAACTGTCTATAAATAACACCCGTAGAACCACTAAAAAACGCCATTGGAATAAATACTGCAGATAACACCATGGCAATACCTACCAAGGCACCTTTAATTTCATCCATGGACTTTCGAGTTGCATCTAGCGCAGAAAGCTTTTCATCAGTCATTAAACGCTCAACATTCTCTACAACAACAATCGCATCATCAACGAGCAAGCCTATGGCTAATACCATAGCAAACATTGTTAAGGTATTAATTGAATAACCAAAAGCGAATAAAATACCAACGGTACCCAGAAGTACAACCGGTACTGCTATTGTAGGAATAAGTGTCGCACGAAAGTTTTGTAAAAATAGGTACATAACTACAAATACTAAAACAACCGCTTCAATTAGGGTGTGAACGACCTTTTCGATAGACAAAGCCACAAAAGGTGTCGTGTCATAAGGTACAACAGATACTAAGCCTTCAGGAAAAAACGGTTGTAATTCGGCTAATGCTTTTTTAACACCGGCAGCGGTATCAAGCGCATTAGCACCACTGGCTAGCTTAACCCCTAAGCCTGATGCAGGCTTACCATTGAAACGTGCTACTACACCGTAATTTTCACCACCAAGCTCTACCTTAGCAACATCTTCAAGACGTACTACAGAGCCATCGCTATTGGTTTTAACAAAGATGTTTTTAAATTGTTCTGGCGTTTGTAAACGGCTTTGTGCAGTAACAGTGGCATTAAGTTGTTGACCTTCAACAGAGGGCATTCCGCCCAATTGACCGGCAGAAACCTGGGCATTTTGTGCACTTATTGCCGCACTTATGTCGGCAGGGTTTAAATTAAAGTCTTGTAACTTGGCGGGATCTAACCAAATACGCATCGCATATTGTGAACCAAATAGTTGTACTTCACCAACGCCATTAACTCGTGAAACTATGTCTTGTACATTTGAAGAGACATAATCACCAATATCGATATTGCTCATGCTGCCATCTTGAGAGGCAAAGCCAACAACTAATAAAAAGTTACGGGCAGATTTTGCTACCACCACGCCTTGACGTTGTACTTCTTCTGGCAGTAATGGTGTTGCGGTAGCTAATTTATTTTGCACTTGAACTTGGGCAATATCTGGGTCGGTATCAGCACTAAAAGTAAGCGTAAGCGTTGCTGAACCACTGGATTCAGACGTTGACGACATATAAAGTAAGCCATCAAGCCCTTTCATTTTCTGTTCAATAACTTGGGTTACCGAGTCTTCGAGTGTTTTTGCTGACGCTCCTGGGTAGTTAGCTGAAATACTAATAGCAGGTGGCGCAATTGAAGGATATTGTGCAACAGGTAAACCATTAATCGCTAAAACCCCTGCTAGCATGACAACTATAGCAAGTACCCAAGCAAATATAGGTCGGTCGATGAAAAATCGTGACATTGAATACTCCGTTATTGCGCTTTGTTAGTTGTAGAATGTAAAGTCGACTCTGCTTCTTCAGGAGCAACTGCACTGCCAGGTCGAATTTTCTGTAAGCCTTCAATAATTAACTTTTCGCCAGCTTTTATGCCATTGGTAACCAACCAATTTGAGCCAATGGTTCTATCAACTTGTAAAACACGGCTTTCTACTTTGTTATCTTTATTTACCACCATAGCTGTTGGCTCACCTTTAGAATTTCGGCTGACACCACGCTGCGGTACTAAAATAGCATCGCTGACAACACCTTCAACAATAGAGGCGCGAGCGTACATACCTGGAAGTAAAAAGTTTTCTGGATTAGGAAATTGTGCACGTAAGGTTACTGAACCTGTGCTTGGGTCAACTGTTACTTCAGAGAACTGTAAAGTGCCTTTATGCGGGTAAACTGAACCATCTTCCATAGTTAATTCAACGTCTGTTTGGTTTGCAGCATCTACTGTTAAGGCACCTGTTGCTAATGCTTTCTTGAGTCTTGTAAGCTCATTGCTCGATTGTGTTAAATCAACATAAATAGGGTCAAGCTGGGTAACTGTTGCTAATGCAGTACTTTGATTTGCACTAACTAAAGCACCAACGGTGACACTTGATTTACTGATTTGGCCGCTAATAGGCGACGAAACATGACTGTAATCGAGGTTGATTTGCGCTGTTTGAAGTTGCGCTTTGGCGGTAAGCAAAGCAGCTAGTGCTTGTTTATATGCTGCATCTGCTTCATCAAAATCTAACTGGCTAACGGCTTGAATTTTTAATAATTCCTTGAAACGAGTCGCTTTAGATTTACTGCTTGCAATACTCGCTTGCGCACTTGCAACTGCTGCCTCACTTACGGCTAGCTGTGCCTTAAAAGTATCAGGATTAATTTGATAAAGTGACTCGCCTTTTTCTACGCGCTTACCTTCGGTAAATAAGCGAGATTGAACAATACCACTGACTTGAGGACGAATTTCCGCGATTTGAAAGGCATTAATACGCCCAGGTAATTCTTTTTTTAGCGTAAGCGCTTGGCTTTTTAAAGTAATAACACCAACGGGAACGGCTTGAGGACCTGAAGCTTGTGGCTGTCCAGTCGCTTGTTCACAACCTGTTAAAGCAACCATAGCAACAAGGGCTGAAAATAGAGATAAAGCGATACGAGAACGCAACATGTTAAATACCTTTAATTTTAAATATAGAATGTAGAATGAACGATCATTCTAAGCCAATTTTATGTAAGAAGAAATTTAATAAGTGCTTTTTTACAAAACATTACACTTATGAAACAAACATGACACTTTTCATGAAATATTTAGCTTTTTATCATTCATCAGAGTAATTGTGATAAGGCTTGTAGGTATTTACTGGGTTAAATCTAGCGATAAAAAAGGTTAATTTTTATGGTTAAAAACAACCGATTTCTATGCGCTATTTTGAGGTGGTTTTGAAGCATAGCGTATAAGAGTTCATTTATCGTTTTTAGAGGTAAGGACTACAAACCCTTGAGACAAAAAAACCAGCATAATGCTGGTTTTTATTTTCTATCAAAGTGATAAATTATTGTGCGATTTTAACGCGAATTTTATTATTTGAAACTTTGGTTTCATGAAGGTTTTTTAAAGCGTCTTTAGCTTCTTTTTCATTTGGCATTTCAACAAAGCCAAAACCTTTTGATTTTGCGGTTGCTTGGTCCAAAACTAAAGTACATTCAGTTACGTTGCCGTGAGCAGAAAATAAAATACGGAGTTCTTGTTCAGTTGTTGAACGAGAAAGGTTGCGAACTAAAAGTTTCATAATTGACCATAGGTATGTGATTGCAGTGTCAATTATCTCATAGTTTTGCTCAAGACCAAGCTATTTTTGTATTTAGCAAAAATAAGGCGTTAGCTTGAGTTATAAAATCAATTGTTGAAGCGTTAAATCTTCATTTTTTTTACTCGTTTGTGCTAACAGTAACTCAGCGGTAGCAATGGCATCATTTAAGGCATTATGGGCATAGTGACTTGGTAATAGGTACTTTGCGCGCAAAGCTGAAAGCCTTAACTCTGAAGGGTCATAAGCCACATCGCGTTTATCAAGCTTCTTTTTTGCAATAACTAAAGTATCAATCATTGGAAATACCGGCGCCATACCATATAGCTCGATACATGCTTGCTGTAAAAATTGCCGCTCAATACGAGCAAAATGCACTAGCATGACTTTGCCGGCTAGCATTTTAAGTAGCGCAGCAACCACTTCGGCTAAAGGTTTACCTTGATCTTTCTGGTCATCAGTAATTTGATGAATAGTGACATTATCTGCTTTTAAACTCCCTTGAGTTTGAATGATTTGATGATAGCTTGTGCCAATTTTAATTTGTCTTTGATTTAGCTCAACACAACCAACACTGAGTAGCTTGTCTTGAATAGCATCTAAGCCCGTGGTTTCAAAATCTACTGCTAATATCGGTATTTGGTCAACGGGTGTGTAAAGCAAAGGAAAAGGCACGCTAAGAAAGTCATGTAATGGCCCCTTTGGGGCGCGCGCTAACATGCGTTTTCGTTGCGCTTCGTAGCCGATTAGCCAACGCATTAGTGGATGATGGTTTAACATAATAAGTACTGTTTTTAGTAAGTGGATTGGCGACTGTCTTGCATGGTTTTGATCACTTTAAAAGCGTCTTTTAAATGTTCTCGTTCAAGTTTTGAAATATCTTTTGGCGATAAATAATTATTCGGCTCTAGCCCTTGTTGTAATTTATCGGCTTGATTAACCATGCGTAACATACTGAGAAATTCAAATGCATCAACAAGATTTGCTGCCGATGCTGTTGATAATGAAGGTGTGCCTGCTGCTTGCTTTAGTCGTTCTATGGTATTAACAGAAGAAATTCCTTCTGATAAAGCATAAATACGCGCAAGGTCTACTATGGGGGCAATTCCATTATGCTTTAAATCTAGTGTTGCTTTATTTTCGCCATTTTGCTTTAAAACGAAGTCACGAAAAAAGCCCAATGGTGGCCTTAAATTTAAGGCATTACGTGACAAGTGAGCGATAAATAACGTACTGCTCTTAGTGGTTTTTAACATCTTCGATCGCACTTTTTCTAATAATTGGCTGTCGCCATAAACGGTGGTCAAGTCAAAAAAAGTGCTGCAATGCATTAAGGCTTTTGGCTCAGGTGTGTTTATCCAATGAAAAAAATATTGTGACCATTGTTTTTGGGTTTTACACCATTGTGGGTTTGTGGCCATGACATTGCCTGGGCAGTAAATAAACCCGCAAGCGGCTAAGCCATCAGACACAAACGTAGCAAGGTCTTTAAACCAATAGCCATGTTCTGGTTTTAGGTCGTTAGATATGATCAAGGCGTTATCTTGATCTGAGTGCGCAAATTGCTCTTGCCGCGCTTGAGAGCCTGCGGCTAACCATGCATAAGGTACGGGTGGTGGACCTAATAACTTTTCAGCCATTTCTATTAAACGAATAGTAAATGCCATGGTAATAGCGCTAATACTTTTACCTACATGATCAGCAGTAGTGCCTAATTTAGCCATACGAATTTGTAGCTTAGGTATCATGCTACTTATTTCAGTTAGCTCGACTACAGAGGTTGCTTTATGAATAACGCTGGTAATGTTAACGGCATTTTGTCCTTCATTATTCATTAAGTCGGTGACGGTAACCATGCCTTTAAGTTGGTTATTAGCGGTCACGGGTAAGTGATGTATATGCTTTTGTGTCATTTTCATTAATGCATCGTAAGCGGTGCTATTAACATCTATGGTGGTCATATCATCCGTCATAATTGCACTAACAGGTTGTTCTATACTTAGTCCTTGCGCCACACATCGACGACGAATATCTTTATCGGTGACTATGCCTAATGGCTGTTCATTTTCAGTAATTACTAAACAAGAAAAGCCTTGCTCGGTCATCATAATTGCTGCTTGTTGAATCGTTTTATTCGGACTAATCGTTACTACAGGGCTGTGATAAAAATTGTCAATTGGGCTATTCAATAAGGAAGAGTTTACTATTGCTTCTTCATTTACTTGCAACATTTTTTTATTCAGTCTTTGCTCTGAAGTGTGTTGAAAGTAGGTTATTACATCAGGGAACTCTTTAATTAATTGCTGAAAATTATTGTAATTAATTCCATAGAGTAAGGTATCTTCATCCGAGGTAATATTTGGGGTTGTATGCCCATGCTGACTCAAACAAAAAGCCGAACATATCTCCCCTTCACTATACTTTGCTAATAACTTTTCATCTTCGCTAAAGTAACTTAAAGCACCCTTGCGAAGTATGTAGATATTCGCTTCTTCATCGCTTGTGGCTGACAGTGATTGGCCGCGACGAACATAACTAATGCTGATCTCTTTTACTATTTGCTCAATGATATTACTCGGCAATAAGTCCAAAGGAGGAATCGCTTGAATAAATTCACTGATTTCACTTAATGCTGAGTCCATAACAATATCTCAAGTAAATACACTTACTGTATTTAGGGGAATTGTGCGACTTAAGTCAACCGTTAGAATCACGTTCTAGACTAAAGTTTAATATAAGCGCCGAAATAATATTGCTAGTGTGTAACTTAGAGTAGGTTAAGTATTCATTTATCCAATGTTGGTTTTACCAGCGGGTCGAATTAATAGTCAACCTCTCTTAAACAACAGGTAATACCAATTGAAAATCAATTTGGTATATAGCGTATAAAAATCATAAAACGCTGTGCTTATTAAGCTGATTATGTTTGATAAGAATAATTGCTAGGAGAGAATGATGGAAGGTAATGCAAC
This sequence comes from Colwellia sp. NW0002-52-1, assembly GCF_057550865.1. Classification (NCBI taxonomy): domain Bacteria; kingdom Pseudomonadati; phylum Pseudomonadota; class Gammaproteobacteria; order Alteromonadales; family Colwelliaceae; genus Colwellia; species Colwellia sp. NW0002-52-1. Next base: position 112,765 of record NZ_BAAJLU010000006.1, read on the forward strand.
ATATTGGACAGAGAATCTGCGCCTAATATTTATATGTCTTGCTATCTGGTTTGTAGTTTCGTTTGGCTTTGGCTTATTGCTTGTAGAGCCATTAAATGAGATTCGATTGGGTGGGTACAAACTAGGTTTCTGGTTTGCACAACAAGGTTCGATTTACACATTTGTCGGTTTAGTTTTTTGGTATACCAAGAAAATGAACGACCTTGATAAAAAATATAACGTGGAGGAATCATAATGGATGAGTTAAAGATTTATACATACATTGCCGTATTTGGTTCTTTCGCTATTTATTTCGGTATAGCTTGGTGGGCACGTGCCGGCTCAACAAGTGATTTTTATGTGGCTGGTGGTGGTGTAACACCTATGCAAAATGGTATGGCTATTGGTGCCGATTGGATGAGTGCTGCGTCATTTATTTCAATGGCCGGTATGATCTCATTCTTAGGTTACGGGGGCTCTGTATTCCTAATGGGTTGGACCGGTGGCTATGTATTATTAGCCATGCTACTTGCACCTTACATGCGCAAACACGGTAAATTTACCGTACCTGAATTTATATATGATCGTTATTATTCAAAAACGGCTCGTATAGTCGCGGTTGTTTGTTTAATTATTGCTTCATTAACTTACATTATCGGTCAAATGAAGGGTGTAGGTGTTGCTTTTTCTCGCTTCTTAGAAGTTGACTACGATTTAGGTCTTTACATCGGTATGTTCGTTGTTTGGGTTTATGCAGTATTAGGTGGTATGAAAGGTATTACTTACACGCAAATTGCTCAGTACTGTGTATTGATTTTTGCTTACACCATTCCAGCCGTGTTTATTTCATTGCAGTTAACGGGTAACCCAATTCCACAATTAGGTTTAGGTTCTACTTTAGCTGACGGTAGTGGTGTTTACTTACTTGATAAGTTAGATATGGTGGTTACAGATTTAGGCTTTAAAGAATACACCACGGATAACATGGGCGGCACAGTAAACATGTTTGCTTATACCTTATCTCTGATGATTGGTACTGCAGGTTTACCGCACGTTATTATGCGCTTCTTCACAGTTCCTTCAGTTAAAGCAGCACGTCAATCAGCCGGTTACGCCTTAGTATTTATTGCTTTGTTATATACCGTTGCTCCTGCAGTTGGCGCTATGGCTCGTTTAAACTTAATGAACACCATTGAACCAGTAGCAGGTCAAAATCTTGAATATGCTGAGCGTCCTCAGTGGTTTAAAGATTGGGAAAATACCGGTCTATTACAATATGAAGAAAAAAATGGCGATGGTAAAATTCAGTACACTGCTGATAAAGAAACCAATGAAATGATTAAAGTTGACCGTGACATTATGGTATTGGCTAACCCTGCAATTGCTAACCTACCTAACTGGGTAATAGCTTTAGTTGCTGCGGGTGGTTTAGCTGCTGCATTGTCTACGGCTGCTGGTTTATTATTAGCCATATCATCCTCAATTTCTCATGATTTAATGAAAGGTATATTAACGCCCGATTTAACAGAGAAGAATGAGTTAATGGCTGGTCGTATTGTAATGACAATATCGGTATTGGTGGCTGGTTGGCTAGGTTTAAATCCGCCTGGCTTTGCCGCTGGTACGGTTGCACTGGCCTTTGGTTTAGCTGCATCGTCAATATTCCCTGCACTAATGATGGGTATATTCGCTAAGAAAATGAGTGGAAAAGCAGCCGTTGCTGGTATGATTTCAGGTATCGGTGTAACTATGCTTTATGTATTCCAACATAAAGGTATTATGTTTATCCCAGGTACTTCATTCTTAGGAGATATGGGTCCTAACTGGTTCTTTGGTATTTCTCCAAATGCCTTCGGTTCAGTTGGTGCGGTTGTTAACTTTGCAGTAGCATTTACTGTGTTGAAATTTACCGGTCCAGCACCAGCTCATATTCAACAATTAGTTGAAAACTTCCGTACGCCACATGGTGGGGTTTCGGCAGCACATGACCATTAATAACAAGTAATGGAATTGTATATTCAATGAATAAAGGCTCCACTTTGGGGCCTTTAATTTTTCTGATTTAAGGAGGACTTAAAGCGAATCGGCTTTGTATTATCGGCACTACTTATAGTGCTACAGCATAACGTTTACAATTGAATATTAAAGAGGATGATCATGAACCGTCATACAAAAGTAGCTTTAATGGTGGCACCGTTTCTTATTTTGGGTGGCTACATAGCGTCAGATTTTTATCTTGAAAATAAAGCGGATCAAGAAAGGGTATTTAATATGGTCCCTTTTGGACATTGTGATGTTATTAATAAAAAATGTATTTTGAAATCAGGTGAATTTGAAGTCAATATATATGATGAAGCAGGAACGACTACGTTAAATTCAACATTTCCGCTCGACAGCGCAACATTCTTTATCGTTGATAACGATAACCAAGTTAATGCATACCCACTAGGTATGATTGACAATGCATATTATTGGAAGAGTCCAACGCCTTTGCGAAACAAAATTTCAGCTAAAAGTGATAAGCAAAAATTACGGGTAATAGCGAATATAAAAGGCGGACAATATATTGCTGAATTTTATACTCAAACTATACAGTAGCCATTAACCTTCGAATGATAAGTTTAATGACAGACGTAAATAAATTAATATAATCATATGTTAAAACACATCGTTTAAGTTATAGAGAAATTCAATGTTTCCAAATTGGCAATTAGCGGGCTTAAGTTTTGCTTATATAGGTTTGCTGTTTTTTATTGCCTATATTGGGGATAAGTATCGACATAAATTATTGCGTAAAAGCCAAGCGATAATTTATGCCTTAACGCTTGGGGTGTATTGTACGTCTTGGAGTTTTTTAGGCACACCCGGACAAGCATCTAATAACTTTATTTCTCATTTACCAATATATTTAGGGCCAATATTACTTTTTATTTTTGCCTGGCCCTTTATTCAACGCATTATACGGGTAAGTTTAAAGCTCAATCTCACCTCCATTGCTGACTTGTTAGCAGCACGCTTTGGTAAGTCGCATAACTTAGCTATTTTAGTCACGATTGTAGCGTTAATTGGCACCATGCCTTATATTGCGCTGCAATTAAAAGCGATTGTTTATACCTTTCAACAATTACAAGCAGAGCAAAGTCTCGCCAATTGGCATTTTGGGTTGGTGGTGAGCTTACTCTTAGCAGGATTTACAATTGTCTTTGGTGTGAGAAATATCGATGTTACTGAACGGCACCCTGGGGTTATGCTCGCCATTGCTTTTGAGTCTTTAGTGAAGCTATTTGCTTTTATCGCGGTCGGTATTTTTGTCACTTATGTCTTGTTTGATTCGCCTATGGAGCTTTGGCGCCGCTCATCGGTAAGTCTACAACTTGATCAACAACTGAGTTTCCCGAATGTAATGTCAATGTTTGCCATGTTAGTGATCACAATGGCGGCCTTTTTATCTTTACCTCGTCAATTTCAAGTTATGGTGGTTGAGCTAAAAGATGAAAAAGACACTTGGTTGAGTCGTCGTATTTTCCCGCTTTATTTATTAATTTTTGCTATTTTTGCGGTACCGTTAGGCTTGGCAGGGGATTTATTATTAGGAGGTACGGTTCCGTCTGACGCTTATGTATTATTTTTACCTTGGTACCAACAACAACCTTGGTTAACACTATTTACCTTCTTAGGTGCGATTTCTGCTGCAAGTTCGATGGTCATTATTTCTTCTATTGCTTTGAGTACCATGCTCAGTAATGAGATTGTTTTCCCTTGGCTGTATCGCGCAAATAAAAATCATGATTCCGATTATGATAAATTTCGCTTACGGTTATTAACCATTCGTAAAGTCTTAGTTTTATTTGTTATTTTATTAGGTTATAGCGTATTTTTAATGGCATCGCCAGATACCTTGAGCTCGTTAGGTGAAATAGCATTTGGTGCTTTTGCGCAATTAACTCCCGCTTTAGTTGCTGCTTTTTACTGGCGCAGAGCAACATTAACCGCCGTTTATGGCGGTATTGCTATTGGGTTTTCTGCATGGCTTACTCTGAACTTTATTCCTCAGTTTGGTGTTTACCCGCACCCATTTGAAGGCAGCTTTTTACCCGCCAATTCAATGGCAAGCTTGTTGTCACTTTCCGTTAATATTATTGCGATGTGGTTGCTTTCTCATGTTAGTCGTCAGAGTGTACAAGAGCGCATGCAAGCTTCGTTATTTATGGAATACCAAGCACCGAAAGCTTTGCAATTACAGCGTAATAAACAAATTAACTATCAAGAGTTGGAGTTGTTAGTTTCTCGATTTGTTGGTGAGAAAAAAACCATCACTAGTTTTAAGCAATTTCAACGTTCGATAGACAAAGCCCAAATGAGTCATGTTGCCTATAACCAGAAATTACTGCAGCACACAGAAAACACGTTAGCCAGTGTTATGGGGGCTTCGTCAGCACGTTTAGTTTTATCATCGGCATTAGAAGGGCGTGATATTGCTTTAGATGAAATAGCCGTATTGGTAGAAGAAGCATCAAGCCAGCGTCAACAATATAGCCAAGACTTATTACAAAGTGCTATTGAAAACGCCAGTGAGGGCATTTCTATTGTCGATAGTGAATTAAATCTTGTTGCTTGGAATAAAAAATATATTGATTTATTTTCCTACCCTAGTGAACTTATTTACCAAGGTAGCCCGATCAGTGATTTAATTCGCTTTAACGTGGTACGTGGCTTATGCGGTGTTGGTAAAGTTGAAGAGCAAGTAAATAAACGCCTTGAGCATTTGCGTAATGGTAGTCCACATAGCTCTGAACGCGAACATAGCGATGGCCGAGTTATTCGTATTGAAGGTAATCCGCTGCCAGGTGGTGGTTTTGTTATGTTGTTCTCTGATATCACCACTTATCGTCAAGCAGAAAAAGGTTTGAAAGAAGCGAATGTTGATTTGGAGACTCGGGTACTTGAGCGGACACAAAAACTAGAACAAACCAATGATGCTTTAGCATTAGCACGTGAGAAAGCTGAACAAGCACATGTTAAAAAAAGTTTATATTTAAAAGCATGTAGCCACGATTTAATGCAACCATTAGAGGCAGCACGTTTATTTACTTCGGCATTATCGAGTCAAGGAAACTTAACGGCTACTCAGCAACGGCAGGTAGATAACATAGATCATTCACTCAAAGTTGCAAATGACTTAGTGGCAGATCTTGCTGAAATCGCACGTATTGAAAGTGGTAATATTAAGCCTAAAATCAGTAGGTTTTCAGTAAAATCTTTGTTTGATGATCTTGCTAAAGAATTTTCTGCCAGTGCTGTTGATCTCGATATTGAGTTTAGAGTGCATTGTAATAATAGTCTGTGGCTACGCTCAGACAGAAGTTTATTACGTCGGATACTGCAAAATTTAATCGGTAATGCGTTTCGATATGCGAGCCCAGGTAAAGTGTTATTAGGAGCAAGATCCAAAGGTGGTAACGTTGATATTCAAGTACTTGATAACGGCCCTGGTATTCCTGAGGATAAACAAACATTAGTTTTTGAACAGTTTACACAATTAGAAAATCAGCAAAGTTCATCTGCTGGCGGGCTTGGTTTAGGCTTAAATATTACGCAAAGTTTAGCGCAATTGTTAGACCATCCTTTAGCCTTGATCTCTAAAGTGGGTTTCGGTTGCAAGTTCTCTATTAACGTTGAAAGAGCGCAAGAACAACAAGAAGTTTTAGCGGTAAAACCTAAAGCGAATATAGGCTTGAGAGATGTAACTGTCATGTGTATTGATAACGACCCTGATGTATTAAACGGCATGGTTGAACTGTTAACCGCTTGGGATTGTAATGTATTAGCGGCAGATTCTTATCAGCAGGCGCTTTCACTGTATGATATTCATAAAAACGATATTGAAATTTTGTTAGTCGATTATCAACTTGACGCTAACTATAACGGCATTGCTTTAATTGCTAAATTGAGAAAAATGAGTCGACATTATGTGCCTGCCATTTTAATTACTGCGACCACTGATAGCGACTTAGAAGATAAAACTTTAGCTGCTGATATTGGCTTTATGCGGAAGTTAATCAAACCTGCAGCGCTTAGGGCGATGATGAGCTCGATGTTAACGAAGAAGCTACAAGCGAAGTATTTACAATAATCGTTGCACAATGAATTAATTTATATAAATTAATTCATTGTTTTATGTGGGTTAATTAACAGTCTTGTAGTTGCACGTCGTTAATATCAAGTTGTGCAATCGCAATAACCGCTTGGGTACGATTACGCACATCGAGTTTACGAAATATAGCCGTTGCGTGTGCTTTAATTGTCGCTTCAGAAACATGTAAATCATAAGCTATTTGTTTATTGAGCATGCCTTGAGCAAACATCATTAAAATTCGATATTGTTGTTGTGTTAGGCTTGCAACACGCTCAGCTATATCGTTATTGTCTTGCATCGGTGATGATTGACTATACGCTTCCGGTGTCCAAATATTCCCTAGCAATACTTGTTGAATTGCATTGTAAATATCGTCTACGGGCGTAGATTTAGGAATAAAACCTGAAGCTCCGTAACCCATAGATTTATGAATGGTATCGTGATCTTCATGAGCTGATACCACCACAACGGGTATTTGTGGGAAGTGATTACGCACATGGATCAAAGTGTTAAAACCATGAGCGCCGGGAATATGTAAATCGAGTAACAATAAATCACTGTCATTATTATCGCTAAGTTGTTGTTCGAGCTCTGCAATGGTTTGTGCTTCTAGCCAGTGGGTTTGCGTGAGCTTTAATTTTAATGTGCCTAGTAGTGCTTGCCTAAATAGTGGGTGATCGTCAGCTATTATAATTTTTTCTGGCTGAATCATATTATTGTTTCCTTAAAAGTTCCCCGATCCTATCGTAGACCAATAACCGTTATTTTTTTATTAGACTTTAGCCTAGTAAAAAAATAATACCAGTTTAAAAAAGCATTTAAACTGGTATTAATCATAGTCTATGTTACAGAAAAGTCGCTGCGCTAATTAAGCTAAGACATCAATATAATGTTGTTACCTCTATGCTTTATCAGGAATATTTGCCAGTACCGCTATTAATAATTGCCAATATTGCTCTACGGTTGCAATCTGTACTTTTTCATCAGGAGAGTGTGGAAATTTAATTGTAGGTCCAAATGACACCATATCCCAATTTGGATAGGCAGTTTTAAATAAACCACATTCTAAACCGGCATGAATAACCATAATTTCAGGTACTTTATTAAACAACGACTGATAAGTATTACGTACCGTTTGCATTAATGCAGAATTTGTATCTGGCTTCCAACCCGGGTATGCCCCAGAAAAAGCAATGTTTGCGCCTGCTAGTTCAAATACAGACTGCACCATGGTTTGTGCTTCTTGTCGGCCATCGTCATGTAAACTGCGAATTAGCGACATGGCAACAAACTTATTACCTTTACTGCGCATAACACCTAAGTTTAAAGATGTTTCAACAATACCTTCAATATCATCGCTCATACGTAGCACGCCATTTGGACAAGCATTAAGCGCACGTAAAATAGTATGTTGAGTTGCACTGGTCCAACACTCGTCAAAAGTTTCAGGAGATATTAATAACATCTCGATATCGGTTTCGATAGCACCAAGAGACTGATTAATGGTGGCTAAGTATTCAGATAACTTTTCTTTTAGTGCTGGCACCTTTGCACGATCAATAACGAAACTAGCATCAGCTTCACGTGGGATCGCGTTGCGTAAACTTCCGCCGTTGAGTTCGGTTAAACGTATATCTAATGCTTGGCTAGCGTCGAGTAAAAACCTGATAAGTAGCTTATTAGCATTTGCACGCCCGGTATGAATATCAACACCAGAATGACCGCCCTTTAAGCCAGAAATAGATAAATTAAATGATTCAACCTCATCTACAACATCGTCGTACTTAACGGCAAAAGTAGCTTCGCCATCGATACCGCCGGCGCAACCCATATAGATTTCACCTTCTTGCTCTGAATCAGTATTGATCAATAACTCACCATCAAGCCAACCGGCTTCTAGGCCAAAGGCACCGGTCATACCGGCTTCTTCATCAATGGTTACTAGAACTTCTAATGGGCCATGGGCAATATCATCGCTAGCCAATACAGCAAGCGCAGAAGAAAGACCAATGCCGTTATCAGCACCTAATGTAGTACCTTCTGCTGTAACCCAGTCGCCATCGGCTTCAGTGATAATATAGGGTTTAATAGGGTCGGTGAGAAAGTCATGTGCTTTATCGGCATTTTTTTGTGGCACCATATCCATGTGGGCTTGTAAAATAACGCCTTTTTTATTCTCTAAGCCAGCGGTAGCAGGTTTCTTAATAATTAAGTTTCCTACAGCATCTTCTTTCACACTCAGGCCTTGTTCGGTCGCCCAAGTTTGTATCCAAAGTGATATTTTTTGTTCGTGTTTTGAAGGGTGTGGAATGCTACAAATGGTATCAAATATTTGCCATAATTTTTTTGGCTGTAGTTGTGCTAAGGTGCTCAATGAAGTTCCTTTATTTTTTGGTGTTAAGCATAGTGACTGACACTATGTTAAATAGTTAAGTTATTTATCAGCCATTAAGAATTGCCATTGCTCGTTAAAGTCAGTACTCGGTTTTTTGGCAAAATTTGAACGAACATATTGGTTAATTTTACCTTCAGCAAAGGCCATTAAAATATTTGCTAGGGCTAACTCTGAAATAGTAAAACCTTTGCCCTCGCGCAATTTACGCTCACGAAGTACTTGTTTAAATTGCGACTCAAGCTTTTCAAAAAACTGATTAACACGGGCACGTAAACGCTCGTTTTCGCCCATTAAAGCGTCACCCGCTAAAATACGACACATACCGGGGTTACGCTCTGCAAAAATGAGCAAAACATGCAGAATATGGTGACAGCGAACAAGAGCTTCTTTGTGATCCGTTAAAATTAAATTTACACGTGAAAAAATCGATTCTTCGATAAACTCTATTAATCCTTCAAACATACGCGCCTTTGAAGGAAAGTGGCGATAAAGTGCGGCTTCAGAAACGCCTACTTCAGCGGCAAGTTTTGCCGTAGTAATTCTTTGTCCTGCGCTAGTTTGTAACATGTGCGCAAGGCATTCTAAAATTTGTTGTTTACGATTAGGTTTTTGAGTCACCGGCATAAAACTGATTCTCTATTTTTATTATGTTTTCAGTTGCCATCTTTACCGAATTAATAAATGTATCGGCTCAATATGGCAAGTGAAAGATTAGCGTGATTGTATAGCGTTAGTTAGCTGATATTCAATAATAAAATAAATCCAATGAGATTAATTTTTTAATTGAGAACCCAGTAATGTTTGATGAATATATTGAACTAACTGTTTAGCAAGTTCACTTTTATTCATTAAAGATAACTCTTTTTCATCATTAGGCGTAAAAACCGTTAACGCATTGTTGTCACTATTAAATCCTTGCCCAGCTGTGGCAACATTATTAGCGGCTATCATATCAAGATTCTTGCGAGCTAACTTGTCTTGTGCGTAATGTTTTACATCTTGTGTTTCAGCAGCAAAACCTACGGTAAACGGCTTATTCTCAAGCGCTGCAACATCAGCAACAATATCAGGATTTTTGATTAAATTAAGTTGCATGGTATCTTGCGACTTTTTAATTTTTTCATTCGCGATATTATCAATGCGGTAATCAGCTACCGCAGCACATGCAACAAAAACATCAGATGTTGGAGCATAAGTTAGCGCTTGTTGATGCATTTCAATGGCGCTGTTCACTGCGATTTTTTTGCAATTTAGCGGTGTCGTTAAATTTACAGGGCCAGAAATTATAGTCACTTCAGCGCCAAGTTCTTGGGCCGCTGCCGCAATAGCAAAACCCATTTTTCCTGAACTGTGATTAGAAATGTAACGCACAGGGTCAATAGCTTCACGCGTTGGTCCAGCAGTAATTACCCACTTTTGGCCTGTTAAAGGTTTTTGTTCAACAGAAGTATTGTTATTACCCGCTGCAATAGCTTGGCAGGTTAGATCTACTAATTCTGGTACATCTAGCATGCGACCTAAACCTACATCGCCACAAGCTTGTTCGCCTGCTCCAGGGCCGAATAGCGTGTATTGCCAAGCAGTTAAGGTATTAATGTTTTTTTGGGTTGCTTGGTTATGCCACATTTGTTGATTCATTGCTGGTGCTATCGCGATTGGCGCGGCTGTTGCCAAGCAAAGTGTGGTTAATAAATCATTCGCCATGCCTGCAGCAATTTTAGCGATTATATCTGCGGTTGCTGGGGCAATTAAAATAAAGTCTGCCCATTTTGCCAACTCAATATGGCCCATAGCTAATTCTGCTTGCGTATCCAATAAGCTGTCAGAAACCGCATTAGCTGAAACCGCTTGCAAGGTTAAAGGTGTGATAAAGGCTTTAGCGCCTTCTGTCATAACCACGCGAACATCGGCACCTTTTTCTTTTAATCGGCGAACAAGTTCAGGCGTTTTATAAGCGGCAATACCACCACTAATACCTAAGAGAATTTTTTTACCCTGAAGAATCTGCATAAGCTGCTAATCTTAATAACGACAATGGGCGATAAGATAGCATTATTCGCGCTTTATTTAAAATCACTTTGCAAGGATGCACTTATGTTAAAAGACTGGCCAGATTGTGAAAAACCAAGAGAAAAGCTCTTACAGCATGGGCCTAAAAGCCTCAGCGATGCAGAATTATTAGCAATTTTTTTACGTACCGGTGTTAAAGGTTGTCATGTTGTTGATTTAGCGAGAAATTTATTGAGAGATTTTGGCAGTATAGCGAAAATTTATCAAGCTGACTTAACCGACTTTTGCCAGCACCATGGTTTAGGTGTAGCAAAATATGTGCAATTACAAGCATGTTTGGAAATGTCGACGCGCTATTTAGCCGAGCAAATGAAAACAGGCGAAGGGCTAACATCTTCTCTGCGTACACAAAATTTTTTAAAAGCAGAGCTACGCCATGAAACCCGAGAAATATTTGCGGTGTTGTTTTTGAATACGCAGCATCAGGTTATTAAGTTTGAGCGCTTATTTCAAGGTACTATTAATGCTGCAGCTGTGTATCCACGCATTGTTGTTGAAGCGGCAATTAAACACCAAGCAGGTGCGGTTATTCTAGCGCATAATCACCCTTCTGGTATTGCAGAACCCAGCATTGCCGATAATCAAATTACCAGTAGACTAGAGCAAGCGCTTGCTTTAATTGATATTAAAGTGCTTGATCATATAATAGTTGCGGGTTGCCATTGTTATTCGTATGCTGAACATGGACGAATGGTTGAACAATGAATACTTATCATGCAAACGTAGTAAATTAAGGAGTCTCTATGAGTGATATTGACAATACACACGAAAACGAAGCAAGCGAACGCCGACGATCTTTTCGTCTCGATATGGAAAAAGAAATAATTGATATCGTTTGGGTTGATAACAACGGCGATGAAAAACGCAAAAAAATAGTGTGTTTAGATTTTTCTCGTGGCGGCTTAAAAGTAGATTGTGACTGCGAAATTGCGGCAAATACCCAAGTAACCGTTATATTTAAAGCAGCAAATCCAAATAGCCAAAAGTTGTTTGGTAAAGTTATACGTTGTGTAAAACAAGATAATGGCTGGTTCGAAGTTGCAATGCAGCTGACAGATCTTGCTTAAGCTAACCCTGAATTATTGAACTATAATAATGTGGTTGTTGTATTTTAAGTAGTAAACAAGGAATTACCAAGATGATGATTTTAGTAGGCGGGGAAAAAGGTGGTAGTGGTAAAAGTTGCCTAGCGCAGAATTTAGCTGTGTATTTTGCCCGTGAGAAAAAAGCTATTGTATTGATGGTTGATTGTGATCCACAGAGAACTACGTCTGATTGGATACAAGCAAGAAATTCTGATCCGTCACTACCAGCCATCAATTGTATTCAATTGTACGGTAAAATTAGAAATGATTTATTAAGTCTAAACCAACACTATGATTATGTGATTGTAGATTGTGGTGGCCAAGATAACTTAGCCTTACGAGCGGCAATGTCAGTAGCTGACCATGTTGTTATACCACTGAGACCGAAACGTCGCGATTTAAAAACAGTACCCCATATGGAAGACATGCTAAGCACATGTAAAATGGTTAACCCTAAAATGTTAGCATCGTTTGTTATCACGCAGTGTCCTTCTTTACCTAATCAAGCAGGTAGAATTCTAGAAGCTAAAGAAGTATGCAGCTCCTTCGGCATTAATGTATTAAATGCCGTAACTTTTAACCGTAATGTTTATGATGACAGTGAAGAAATGGGTTCATCTGTGCTGGAAATTGAACCTGATAGCAAAGCAGCGATAGAAATGATCGCAATAGCTGAAGAGCTATTAGCGATGAAACCGGACAATTCCCATGAGTTTAATTGATTTAAAAAAATCCAAGGACGGTCCAAAGAAAAAGAAAAAATTCACGGTTGATGAATTTATTGCTGATGCGGAAGATTATGCCAAAGGGCAACCAAAAATTGTCAGTCGTGAACATGATGAAATGTCATTGCAAGAAGCAATTTTGGCAGCTAAAGAACATGCAAATCGCAAAACACAAACCAGTAATGAAATGGGGCGTCGTTTTCGTCCTGCGACTTTCACTTTGAGTGAAGCAGCAATAGAGCAGTTGCAAGAATTGGCCGTTGATACACAACTAGCCAAGTCTCATATTATTCGCATTTTAATTGATGAACTCTGTAATAAAGATCAAAAAGAAAAATTACGCAAATTATTAGACTCAAAAATAGACTAAAATTGCAGGATTATTACTCTAGTAGCGTGGTATTACTGCAATTATCGCCTCATTTTTACCGTTTTATTCATCTAACCCTATGAAATTTAAGTTTTTTTAAAAGTATTTGTTTTTAGGTCGATTAATACTGGAATTCATTTTTCAGTTTCACTATAATATGCCACCTTTTTCAGGATCCCGAGGCGACGGTCTTGGGGAAATACAGCACGACCTGAAATTAATTTTGGAGTACTCATTATGTCTAAAGTTTGCCAAGTAACAGGCAAAAAGCCAATGGTTGGAAACAACCGTTCGCACGCAAGAAACGCGACTCGTCGTCGTTTTTTACCTAACCTTCAAACTCACCGTTTTTGGGTTGAGAGTGAAAATAGCTTCGTTAAATTACGTTTAACTCCGAAAGGAATGCGTATTATCGATAAAAAAGGTATTGATGCAGTTTTAACTGATATCCGTGCCCGTGGCGAAAAAGTTTAAGGAATTGCACAATGCGCGATAAAATTCGTTTAGTTTCTAGTGCTGGCACTGGCCATTTTTACACTACAGACAAAAACAAAAAAACTATGCCTGAGAAAATGGAGATCAAAAAGTTTGATCCTCGCATTCGTCAGCATGTTATGTATAAAGAAGCTAAAATCAAGTAATTGATTACTGCTTATTTAAAAGCCCGGTTTATACCGGGTTTTTTATTGCCTAAAGAAAAGTATGCAGTTAAGCGCTACTGATTAACCTTGGCTAACTTCCACCTTGATAGGGTCTTATTTTTTACATAGTCGTGAGTTGTTTGATGCGCTAGTAAGATGAGTTTATTCTTTTAGTTTGAAAAGCTATGCGATTAGCTGCTCATGTTTAGTCATGAAAAAGTTGTGTAATAAATTGAGCACATTGATATAAAAAAAGGAGAAACCACGTATTGGGGCTTCTCCTTTTAAATTAAGATTTGTGTAAAAGCTTTGTGGTTATATTTGCTGCTGTTTAATCCAGTCCATAGTTAACTCTTCAAGCAATGCCATAGGTAAACTACCATTTTTCAACATTTGGTCATGAAAAGCTCTAACATCGAACTTATTACCAAGTGCGGCCTCTGCTGTAGCACGTAATTGACGAATTTTTATCTCACCTATTTTGTATGATAATGCCTGTGCTGGCCAAGTAATGTAACGGTCAATTTGGCCAATAACATCTGCCATGCTTAACGCTGTATTGTCAGCTAAATAATTAATGGCTTGTTGTCGAGTCCAACCTTTAGCATGAATGCCGGTATCAACTACTAAGCGACAAGCACGCCATGCCTCGTAAGTTAAACGGCCAAAGTCACTGTAAGGGTCTTGATAAAAGCCCATTTCTTTGCCTAAGCGTTCAGAATATAATCCCCAGCCTTCACCATAAGCTGCGTGGTATAACGTTTTACGAAACGCCGCCATATCAACTTCTTGTGCAATGGCACTTTGAAAATGATGACCGGGCTCGGCCTCATGAAAGGTTAAAGCTTCTAAGGTATATAATGGTTGGCTCTCTAAATTTTTAGTTTCTAAAAAATAAGTACCTGATGTAGTGCCACTGCCATCTGAGGCAACATAATAGGCGCCGCCATTAGGGCTAGATTTTATATCAAAGGTAGAACGAGGTAGTACGGTAAACCATTTGGGTAATTGGGCAGCCATTTTACGTGTGATATAGCTGGCTTTTTCAAGCATATCCATTGCATTGTCAGTATAAAATTGTGGGTCGGTACGTAAGAATTTAATGAAATCTTTGAACTCCCCTTTAAAGCCAACTGCTTTTATAATGGTCTGCATTTCTTGACGAATACGCTTAACTTCATCTAGCCCTGTTTGATGAATTTCATCTGCGGTTAGATCTGTAGTAGTGTAATACTCAATTAAGTATTGATAGTAATCAGCACCCCCTTTAACGCTATTAATACCGGCAGTCGTTCGACAGTTTGTCATATACTCTTGAGTAAAAAAGTCATAAAACGCTTGGTACTCGGGAAGCACAGTGTTTTTAATTAAGTTTTTTACTTGCTGACGATAAGTACTTTGTTGCGCTGGAGGTATTGCTGTTGGCATATTCAACATAGGCGCATAAAAAACACTCTCTTCAACATTATTGACTAAATGCTTACTGATCGATTTTTCATAACCTTTAAAGCTTTCACAGTAATGAGTATGCCCCAAAGCAACCGCCTGTTTAAGATCAACAATATGCTCTTGGTTATAGCGTGGATAGTCAGCAAGGCTGATCAAATAATTGCGGTAGTCTTGCTCGGTTAAAAACGACATATTCGCAGGGGCGCCAGCAAAATAACTATGAAAACCAGAATAGTAAGTTAACGGATAAAGATGATCTTGAAATTGATAACTCTTTTCTTCTGCTTCGCGTTCATATTTAAATAAACGATAACTTACTTGTTCAGCCGATGTTAGTTGAGTAACGTCAATGGTTTCGATGCGAGATAATAATTCATGGTTATAGGTTGCACGACGCTCGCGACCTTTTGCTGACATTTCAGGTAACTTACCGTTCATTCGAAAGGCATCAGGGTCTTTTCTGAAAAATATTTGTTCTTTATTTGCATTTTGCCAATGCTCATCGAGTAACTGTTGAAATTTTTCACTTGTTTGATTTGCAAACGTGCTAGTGGTGAACGATAAGCCACTGAGCAGTAATATGCTTATACTGAGTTGTTTTATTTTCATAAGAAAACCTTGGTTTTTGAAAGCACTAAGAGAATGCTTTATTATTTGTTAATAGTGTAAAGCTATGTACTAATAAGCTCAATTTTTTCGTATTATGAAGTAAATATCAGTCCTGGGAATATATTATGGTGAAGCTAACAAAAACGGGTTGGAATAATGTCATCATCTTTGCGGTTATGGGCTTTATTTTAGTGATCAATTTAACCAATAAAAAAATATTCTCAGCTGATGACAATGTAAGTAGTGAACAGGAAATTGCACTGGTTGGTAAGCAAAATGTCATACTAACTTTAAGTATTAATAATATTGTAAATATAGAGCGCATCGGTCGCACATGGCGAGCAACACCCAGCAACATATCTGGGCAAGCTTTAGCGCAAATGATGATGTCTTGGCAACAAAGTCATGGTGAGGCTATGGCTCAGGCCCCGGAAGTAGATCGACAATTTTCACTGGATGTAAAGCTTGATATTGCAGGTCAGGCTGAGCCACTAGCGTTAAATTTTTATGCCACAGAGCAGCAATTATTAATATTTAATCAGCGCTCAAAACAATGGCTGACAATGCCGATTGCTATGTATGGGCAATTATTTCCACAAGAAATATTTGCCGGTTAGCAGATGTTATTTCAATTTTATCGAATTAGAAGGCAGTAACCCAATGAACAAATGTGCAATTTTATCGATGGACAATTTAGAAGACTTTGAAGTCTATGATTATTTAATCGATCAGCCACTATTAGATCTAGGATGGCAAACAGAAGAGGTTTCATGGCGTTGTGCTAAGGTGAACTGGAATGACTATAAAGCGGTTATTATTCGAAGCCCTTGGGATTATCAAGACGATATGGAGCGTTTTCTTGATGTATTATCGCGCATTGAGCAATCGACAGCACGACTAGAAAATAGTTTGAGTGTTGTTAAATGGAATATTAACAAAAGTTATTTAAAAAGCTTAGTTGCTGAGAAAATAACGATTGTGCCAACACTTTGGCCCGATGCTTTTGAAGCTGACAAGTTAACTGAATATTTTGATTATTTTGCAACCGAGCAAATGGTATTAAAACCCAGAGTTAGCGCCAACTCAGATAATACCTTTTGGCTTACAAAAGCTAATTATCAAGATAATATAACCGAGTTAAAGCAAGCATTTGCCAGCCGAGAGTTAATGGTACAGCCTTTTATGGAAAGTATTTGCCAAGAAGGTGAATTTTCCTTGTTCTATTTTAATGGTGAATATAGCCATGCCATTTTAAAAACACCGGCGCAGGGCGATTTTAGAGTACAAGAGGAGCATGGTGGAGGTTTGTTGTCAGTAACACCCGAAGATGGCTTGATTGCAGTTGCTAACAAAACGATGCAAGCCATTAGTAAGTTTCATGGTGAATTACTTTATGCCCGGATTGATTTTGTTCGTCATCAAGACACATTTGCGCTAATGGAAGCTGAGTTAATCGAACCTTCATTGTATTTTAATATGGACGAAGGTTCACCGCAGCGATTTGCTAACGCTTTTGCCACTCGAATGGTGGCTTTCGAACAACAATCAAGCACGACTGAAGCTAATAACACTTCGTCACTACCAGGAAAAACTTAAGATGCCTGAATTACCAGAGGTAGAAGTGTGCCGATTAGGCATAACGCCACATATTACGCAGCAAAAAGTTACCCAAGTAATTGTGCGTAATGCCAAGTTACGTTGGCCTATACCTGATGAAGTACATAATGTTGTTGGTGAAAAATTAGAAAAAATAGAACGGCGGTCAAAATACCTTCTATTAAGATTTTCTAGTGGTACTTTATTGCTACATCTTGGCATGTCGGGCTCGGTACGAATTTTGGAAGAACATACGCCAGCGGCTAAGCATGATCATTTTGAAATGCTATTTGATAACGACAAAATGCTGAGGTTAAATGACCCAAGACGTTTTGGTGCAGTGCTGTGGTTTCCTGAGCATCATGACTTACAAGGATTGTTAACCAAGTTAGGACCAGAGCCTTTAACAGCAGATTTTGCCTATGGACATTTATTTGCCAAAGCAGGTAACCGTAAGGTGCCGATTAAAACCTTTTTAATGGATAATCATGTGGTTGTGGGTGTTGGTAATATTTATGCGAATGAGGCGTTATTTATCGCTAGTATTCATCCAGCCACTTTAGTTAATAGTATTAGCGAAGAAAAATTTAATCAGTTAACAGACATTATTAAACAAGTGTTAGCGGCGGCAATTGAGCAAGGCGGTACAACGCTAAAAGATTTTACGCAGGCTGATGGCAAACCAGGTTATTTTGCTCAAAAACTTTTTGTGTACGGACGTGCCGGGGAAAAATGTGATGGTTGCCAAACCATACTAGAAGAGATTCGCCAATCGAATCGCAGCTCTGTTTTTTGCCCCACTTGCCAAGTAGAAGTAGCACCTAAACAAGCTGTGAAAAAGCAGGTGAAGAAAACAGTTAAAAAAAGAACTAAAAAAACCAAATAATAATTACGACTAAATCGTACTAGGTGTTGCTAATACCAAGCATTATAAATGCATGGTTTTATTAAGTGGTGCTGATGCCAGTATTAAATATTATGTGGCTTTGAAAGTAGTTACCGCAAAAGCTATTGCCAAAGTTTTATTCACGTTATAATCATTCTTTAAAGCAACGATTATGCACAAGAGTAACATCTGTAAAGTGCTCGTAATTAGCCTTATACCCCTAAAAAGAGTCAAATAGTTGATGAAACCTTACGAAAATATTGCTGAGTTAATTGCTAATCTTGAACAAGAAATTCAAGCGATTAACCATGAAATTACTACCCTAAAAACAGCGCCAGAAAACTTTAACGAGCAAGTTCTTTTTAAGTATATTGAAACGGGAAGTACCGGACAAACTAAAGACTTTGTCCGCTCGTTAGGTGTAAAGTCTGAACGTGGCTCGTTATTTTCTTCGGGTGATGTCAGTAAATTAATTAAGTCGGGCAGCGATGATATCTCACCTGATTTACTCGCTATAGCGCGTAAAATTGCGAATACGAAAAATAAAAATGGTAAGCAACGCTAATAATACCAGTTAATAAAGTGGCGATTCATTCAATCTTAGTTGATAAAAAGGCTTGTAATATCACGTCAGCATTATGTGAATTATAGCCTTTTAATTACTTATTCTTCTCTGTAAATCAGCCACAGCTTATTTCTAAGCCTTATTGATTTTTAAGCATACTGGCATCGAGTGCTTTTTTTACCGCAGGATGAACAAACTGGCTAACATCACCATGGTGCAAGGCTACTTCTTTGACTAATGTTGACGAGATAAAAGAATTTTTTTCAGCAGGTGTTAAAAATACCGATTCTAAGTCGGGCGCTAAACGTCGATTCATATTCGCTAATTGAAACTCATATTCAAAATCAGAAACAGCACGTAAGCCCCGAATAAGCACTTTTGCCTCATGGTTTTTCGCAAAGTCTATTAATAAACCACTAAAGCCGACTACTGTTACATTGGGTAAGTGCTCTGTAACCGCTTTAAGCAACGCCACTCGCTGGTCTAAATCAAAGAGTGGTTTTTTACTTGGGCTTGCAGCAATGCCTACAATAACTTCACTAAATAAACGACTTGCTCGCTCTATTAAATCGGCATGCCCATTGGTAACCGGATCGAATGTACCGGGGTAAATTGCTTTAATTGCCATAAGTTTCAATGATACTAAATGAATAAAAAAACCATTGTAATTGCTGATGCGAGTAATTTCAAAAAAATAAGAAACTCTGTCATTTGGAAGGTAAGTGGCTAGTGATTTCTTAATTTATCTAACATAGTCGTCATTTGGTCATTAATCATATTGAGCGCTTTGTAAGGGCGGCTCATGACCTTAAATTCCGTTATTTTACCTGCTTCATTCCATGTGAACATATCGATACCGTCAATGTCTATTTTTTGAATGGCTAATGAAAACTCACGGTCGTATATTAACGTGCCATTTAAAAAAGTATGGTAGGTAGCAGTTAAATATATCCTTCCCATCACCTTACCTGGAAAACATCTACCGTCAGTGCCCCCTAATTGTACTAAGCGTGCCAGCCAATTACATTTTACATTTAAGTTTTCCACCCTAAAAACTTTAAGTATTAATAAAAACAGGTGTAATTATTTATTTATTTTATGGCAATGGTGAGACTGAAGCGGGTTTAACGGACAGAGTAGGTAAAGTGGTTCTAATGACCGTTTTGAGCCTAAAGCGGACATAAGTATTCACTAAAAGCTATATGTAATAAGGTCAGCAAAGATACGAAAGCAGACGTTAGCATCAATAGATATTTAAGCTGTTTGGAGTGTTCACCTATCTTGTTCCTGACAGAGAGCTAAGCCACCATAGCGATCATAGCTTTTGATAGGATTTTACATCCTTTAATTAAATTATATATTTAAAGACTAAATATAAAATGCTAATTAATATCTATCATAAAAATTAAATCGTTATCATCACATATATGAAATTGAATACCATCGTAATTGAAAGTGGTTAGATTATAGTCAGGCGGAAAAGGGAGGCAACCATTGCTTTTGAAAGAACTATTAGGGGGTCCAAAAGTTCTGAGAAGTCTTTTCCTAGAGCTGCCAATAGTTACACCATTATTGATTAGCGGTAATAATTTATTTTTGTTGAAACTTTCGTCTCTGAAACGAATACCTTTTACTAGCTTATTCGCTGGGTGAATACCTACCGAAAGGAATAACTCTTGCTCTTCATATTGAAGTGAATAATGAGATAGACCCCCATCTTTATATATAATCATCATTTCGTCAAAGTTAGGTTCCCCAATCCTATTGATAACGTTAGTTTCGTGATCACCAATAGCTATTCCTGCAATCCCTTTACTCGGAATGATTGAGTTGTTGATTATGTTTTGTCTTAAGCTCAAACTTAGTTTTTTAACGATTGCAGCGTTTTGAATCTTACCATTTGTTATTCGAGATGCCTCTGGCTCAAGAGTAAGAGTATCTGGTGATACAGACGTAGTTTTCTTAAGGTCAATAGAAGAATTAAAGTCATCAGATATGCTTGCTAAAGAAGGTTCTGGCTTTGGTTTTGCTTGTTCAAGACTCCCCAAAGTGTGCAAAGCTATAATTAAACCTGTAATAGCTGTGATTAAGGCTGCCAAAGCAGTTAGAGTTTTACTAAAAAAGCTCCATCCTGTTTCCTTTTTTTCTGGATTCATTTTATTCTCCATTTTCAAAAACTTAAACTTAATTAATATGCTAAATATACTTATCGCTTACAAAGTGACTCATAAGTACAATAAGTTACTGAGAGAGCCTAAACAAGAATAAAGTAATTAAAAGCTTTTCCTAAGGATATTGATGAAATTCAATAGTAGAATTTATACGACCGTTATTAGTCAAAATACACGCAGGAATTTGGTTATATTGCCCAATCAAATGACTGTCTAAATTACTTGCATATATGCATCTGGCGAATGCACATTTTTAGCTTAAAGTTGACAAATATTGATGTAGAGTCGATGGCAGCAATGAGCTTAAACCCGCCCCATAAACAAACAGTAAACTTTGGTTAGAATAACCTTGTATTTAATCGTGGATTCACAAAAAATTTATGTCCGCTTTTGGCTAGCTGCTGCCGTAAACCTCAACAAAAAGCTAATGTCGGAACTCTTGTCTTTAGTTAGTCATATGCTAAAGGCTCAAAAGAGCCTAAAACCGACATTGACGCTGCACCTTCCTATTCCTAATTTAGTTAATAACTGAGTATTTAAATGGAGTTGTAACTTGTTTCCCCCCAAGTCAAGAAATGAGGTATGTTGCCTCATTTCGTCTATAAGCGAAATTTTTGTTTTTATCTGTAGGTAATAAGTGGTGTTGGCTGCAAAGATTTGTTATTAATATATAAAATAAATAAGGTGGAAACTTTTTTCTGTATAAGAGGCAAGTTGCATCCTAAATTGTTATGCGCAAGGTGTTTATGCAAGCTGAATTCGATATTAATCCTACATACGAAGCTTTCTATATTGAAAGTTTGTTATGGCACACAAATTCAGCTTTAGATGCAATAAAAGAAATAGGTGACTGGATTGAATTTGTAATTGAAGATAATCCAAAAGCTCTTGATCTTCCAAAAGAAGAATTATTTCAAAAATTACAACTAATCATTCAGCATGCAGCATCAATTTCAAAGTTCTTTTGGCCTATTCGAAAAGGCGAAAAAGGATTGCATAAAAAAAGAGGCAGAAAACTTAGAACGTCACTTTCTATAAGTGAGGATAGTGCTTTGAAAAGTAGAGTACTTCGTGATCATATTGAACATTTTGATGAAAAGTTAGATGTTTATTTAACTTCGAACTTTGTAGGTGAATTTATACCGCAAGATGTGGGGTTAGAATACCCAGAAGGTGAAGTACCCCTTCACATATTTAAAGGCTTTTATATCAATCCTCGTATATTTGTTTTATTAGGAAATAAATATGAATTAATTCCTATAGTTCAAGAAGTAGAAAGAATTCATGACATATTACTAGAATGTGTAAATTGTGGGTATCGGCTACGTAGCGCATAATAAATAAGCCATTCAAGCAGGACAAAATACAGTTGGTTTTTGCTCGTGCCTCGCTTATTTTAACCAACTATTTTTTGCCTCTTAATGGGACGTTGAGGTTGTAGAGTTACTCCATAATGAAAAATGACGGATAATTTATATGTTCATACAGCCTGTAAAAGTCACTTTATAGTGCGATATTGCTTCAGATTTCACGTAGCATCGCAATTTGAGGTTTAAATTTTAATAAATTTTGAGACTGTTTTTTCTAAAAGAGAAATTCTACAGCCTCGTTAGCCGTCAATGGAGTATTAAATTTAGTATGGATGTTATTTATTATGTTCTTAGTTTTCTAGGTGGTGCATTCATAATTTATTTAACTGCATACACCAAAGTAAAAGCTAAGAACCTAGCTTAAAAGAAGATGTCGAAAAACTGGAAGATGAAAAACAAAAAGTCATTGCAAAGTATCGAGCAGAAACAGAAGAAATAAAAAAACAACATACTTTAGATATTGAAAAAAGAAAATATCAATACGAAATAAAACGAGCTGAGTTCTCAAAATATTTCGCTTTACTAGATGGATTTCATAATAAATGTAATTCTGTTTTTCTAGAACAATTTAAGCCAATAATGACAGAATTTGCCGCAGGTTTTTTATCTGAAGATCCAGAAATAAAACACCAATCAACAGTTAAATATAATGATAATGTTCAATCCTTAGTATTCGAGTTAAATGAAGAACACATCAAGGTTAAAACAGAACAGAATAGTATTAGGCTTATAGCATCAAAAGAGGTAGATGATTTATTAGATTCACTAGAGGTTTCAGTGAAGCTTGCAACTGACTTATCAACTGAAATGCTCAAATTCATGACAACCAATGAGTTTTGGGCAGATCAAAGTTTAGTAGTTCCATTACAGGAACAACTCTCAATTGCAGGAAACGATGTTTTGAATTATCACCTCAAACTTCGTGCTCAAATGAAGCATGAACTAAACGAGATATGAGCTGATAACAACACACCCTGAGGTGGACAACAAATAAAATTAGAGTTCTGAGATGAAAGAAACTGGCCGCTATGACCTTAAACCAATCCCTGAATTACTTAGTGAATACTGGTTACAATCTTCCCTAATATGTTTATAAGTTAACAAAAGCTAATGTCAGCTTTTGGCTAGCTGCTGCCGTAAACCTCAACAGAATCTTATGACCGCTTTGTCGGAACAGTTGCCATTATAAAATTAGCCTTAAAGACTGCTTTCCTAAAATTATAATGATTTATTTATTAAAATTAATGGTTAATCTAAATGATATTAGATGGTCAACGTTAATACTATTTAGTGGCTGTAGTGAATGTTAATAATCGGCAGTTCTAATGCAATTGGGTGGCATAACCGATGTAATTACCCTCTTCTTAGTTTTGATAGGTGTATCATAACGGGTGAAAATAAGGTTAAGTCTTCAGCAAGTAAAGTCGAAATGTCAGAAGCTGCATTATTTTTAATCAATGAAAGTCACTTATTAAGCATTATATTTATTCTTTTTAACCAGTTTGTATTGCACGTTACATAAGGTGCAATCAAATCTGACAAGTGTCAATATTGGTTTTACTTAAAGTATTTACTCGAAATGCTTTAAGTTTGATGATTTTTGATAGTATGATAGAAAAATATCTAGCCACAAATACAAGAAGTAGTATCGATGAAAACTAGGGACAAAATAATTCAAGCGAGTATTGTATTATTTAATGAACAGGGTGAGCGTAATGTTACCACCAACCACATTGCCGCTGATCTTGGTATTAGCCCAGGTAATCTTTACTACCACTTTCGCAATAAAGAAGACATTATCCTTTCAATTTATGAGGAGTATGCACGTAACTTATTAATTGAAACCATGCCGGAAGTAAGCCCTGATGTTAAACCATTAGACGCTATACTTTTATATATGGACGTTGTATTTCAGGCAATGATGAAGTTTCGATTTTTCTACAGTAACTTACCCGTTTTATTAGCTAAAAATCCTTTGTTGCACGATAAATATGTTGAAGTGCAAGGGTTTATCGCACAGCGTGTTAGTGAGTTATTACTTTCGCTACGTGATGCAGGTATGATGGACTTTTCAGATGAAGACTTGCCTGATATTGTTAGCATATTGCGTTTAGTTAATACTTTTTGGTTAAGCTTTTATCAAACTCAAAATAACGATAATGAAATTAACGATGCCGTTTTCTATCAAGGCGTGTTGAAAATTTTAGTTATTATTCACCCTTATATTAGTGAAAGTGCTAAGAGTGAGTTTTTAGAAGCCCGCGCTATGTATCGCCAACGTTGCCAAGATAGCATAGACGTAGCTTAACGCTCAAGGGTTACTCTTCGTTATTACAAACTATGTAATTGTAGACTGATAACCTGTTAGTAACGTTTGCCAATTTTTCTCATGCCATTGAAAGCCAGCTATTTTATTACTTTCTTTGCGAAAAGATCTGAGTAACCTGGCCATATTTTCTGTTGGCCATTTATGTTGATTATTTCTTTTTTCACCTTGATCAAAGTCAATTAGCCAAACCTTATTATTATCATCAAGCAAAATGTTATGGGCATTTAAATCGTGATGATAAATACCTTGTTGATGAAAAGCCTTTATTACTTTGCCAATATCTTGCCAAAGTTGATCATTAATTTCATGTTTACTCAGTATCGCGACTAAATCGTTAGCGTTTTCGATGCGTGACGATAATAAATCAGCACGATAGATTAAACCGTGTTTACTCACTCGAAAAGCAATAGGTTTAGGGGCTGGCAGGCCTAATGCGCGCATGGTTTTTAATAAGTCAAACTCGCGTGCAGCACGGGTGTTTTCTAACCCTGTATACATGTATTGGTCGTTAAGCACCTTACCGATAAGCCCGCCGCGATAGTAATGTCGTAATACCCAGTTCTGCATAATACCAGCAGAGTTTTCACTCGCGATAAACCAAGTGGTACCACGACCTTGGGCACTACCAACGATGGCATTTTTTGCTTGCCAATAGTCGCCATTAAGCATTTCAGGGACAAAAGCGTTAATTTCATCGCTGTTATATCGGCAATAAATGTTGTCTTGTTGAAAAATTTTTTCATGACAGGGTTTTACAATTGCGGGCTTGTTCAAGATAATAGGCCTATATTATATTTCTGCTCCTATTGTGGTGAATCCTTTATGCTGGGTCAAATATCTGCTCCGAAAAATTTATGTTTATTGCGATTATCTGCCATTGGTGATGTTTGTCATGCTGTGGCTATGGTCCAAAATATTCAGCGACAGTGGCCTAATACTAAAATTACTTGGGTAATTGGTAAGGTTGAAGCGAGTTTATTACAGGGTTTGCACGGTGTTGAATTTGTTATTTTCGATAAACGCGCAGGATTTAAAGGCTATCAAGATTTAAAAAAGGCGTTAAAAGGCCAAAAATTTGATGTTTTACTGCATATGCAAGTTGCCTTACGCGCTAGCATTGCCAGTTTATGTATATCAGCGAAAGTTAAAATTGGTTTTGACAGCCAACGTGCAAAAGAAGGGCAATGGTTATTTAGTAATAAAAAAATAGCTAAACAAAGCCAACCACATGTTCTAGATGGCTTTATGGGATTCGCAACAGCATTAGGCTTAGAGGTTGCAGCACCCTTGTGGAAAATGCCCTTGCCAGATAGCGACCAATTATGGGCTAGCGAGAAACTCAGTGCAGGCAACCCAGAAAATAAACCTATTGCCGTTATTAGCCCTGCAGCAAGTAAAGCAGAACGTAATTGGCATGCAGAAGGTTATTCGCAAACGGCTGAGTATTTACATGCGTGTGGCTTTAAAGTTGTTATATGCGGTGGCCCAACTACCATGGAAAAACTACTTGCTGAGGCAATTATTAGTCGCAGCAAGTTCAGCCAAGGTGATAATGAAATACAAAATTTGGTCGGAGAAACCAGTTTAAAACAACTGTTAGCCATATTAAAAGTTGCGCATTTAGTGGTTGCTCCTGATACAGGGCCGGCGCATATGGCGGTTACAGTAGAAACACCCGTTGTCGGATTATATGCTCATAGTAACCCGATGCGTACTGGCCCATATCTATATCCTCAATATGTTGTTAGTGCTTATGCTGCATCGATACAACAGCAATATAAAAAGCGTGTTGAACAATTACCTTGGGGTACGCGTGCTAAAGGTAAAGATTTAATGATGCAAATTAGCATTGCAGAAGTTAAAAAAACCATTGATCGTGTTATTCACGACAACTATCCAGAGATGTTGTAGCAGCAAACAAGGATAGATATGAAAAAATATGTTACCGGTTTTTTGTTTTCAAAAGATACTCGTTATGTTGTACTCATTGAAAAAATTAACCCAGAATGGCAGCGCGGGTTATTTAACGGTATTGGCGGAAAAGTTGAAGTTAATGAGTCTTCAATCGATGCCATGGTGAGAGAATTTTTCGAAGAAACCGGTGTGAACACCCATCAAGCTGATTGGACATGTTACGCAAATGTATATCGAGAAAATTGTTACGACGTAGACGTGTATTTTGGCCATTCTGATCTTGCCTTTAATGCTAAAACCGTTGAGCAAGAGCAAGTACATATTATTAAGTTGGCTGAATTACCGAGTAATATTGTACCAAATTTATGTTGGTTAATTCCGTTAGCACTAGACCAACAAGCTGATTTCTCTACCCCGGTATTAATAAAAGAAATTGCTGAAAACCGCACTAAAGCTTAACCATTTAATATTTTAAAGCATTTTATAATCTATCGATTGAAATAATTTTGATTAAAAAATAGCTATTAATAAAAATATATACACATCACATTTTACAGATAAAAATAACCATGAAAAACAGCACAATAAAAAGTAGAAAACTGCATGAAATTATCGGCCTAATGCTAGTGTTACCTATGTTGGGTTGGACTTTTACTGGGTTAGTGTTTTTTATAAAGCCGGGCTACCAAGGTGCTTACGAGCAGTTATCCGTTAAACAATACCCGCTGAGCCAGCCCATTGCGTTTACTCCTCAAGATAATTGGCAAAAACTTAGCGTTGTTAAAACCGTGCTAGGCGATCACCTTTTAGTACAAGCGAATAACAAAAGTGAGCACTTAAATCTTAACTCATTGCTTGCGATGCCTGAGCCAACAACATCTGAATTTAAAGCCTTATTGAACGATGCTTTTACGCATAATCAGGCAAGGTATGGTGACATAGTTTCTACTGATGGTTTAACGGCGAAAACCAGCACAGGTGTAAAAGTAACGTTAAATTGGAAAAATCTAACCTTAAGCCAGCAAGGACAAGATACCCAATTAATTAACTTACTCTACCAAGTGCATTATTTACAATGGACGCCTTATAAAGAACTTAACCAGGTATTGGGTATATTAGGACTAATTTTGTTGATTTCGCTAACCATTTTAGGTGTAAGGCTATATGTTAAACAACGTGCTTAGCTGTTAGCCTTTAAAGAATAGGCTTATCTTTTAATTAATGTTTGTAATGCCGCTAAAGATTGCTCGGTTGCCCCTTGATTTGCTAACACTACTTGGTAACTATGATTTCCTAGTGCTTTAGCACTGGTTTCATCGGTAAATAAACGCAGCACTTCATCAGATAAAGCTTGCGCCATATTGTTATTTTCAAGCAACTGAATGATGCCCTGTGCCGTTTTTAGTTGCGCTAAAATCTCTATAAAGTTACTCATATTTGGGCCAACAATTACAGGTTTTTTAAATAAAGCCGGCTCTAATGGGTTATGGCCACCAATACTGCTAAAGCTTCCCCCCATGGTTACCACGTCAGCTAAAGAGCAGGCGGCAAGTAATTCGCCTAAAGTATCGATAACCCAAACATGAGTGTCGGGAGTAACGGGTATATTTTGGCTGCGTTGAAGCACATTATTTCCAGCATCACGTGCTAACTTAGCCACTTGTTCAAAGCGTTCAGGATGCCTTGGAACAATAATAAGCAACGCCTCAGGACTTTGTTTTCTGATTTTTTCAAAGGCTTTTAGCGCAAGCGTTTCATCGCCGGGGTGTGTGCTGGCAATTAACCACACTTTTTTAGTTGCAGGTAATAATTTTTTTAATGTTTGTTGTTTAGTTTTAGTCTCGCTATTGAGTGAAACATCAAATTTAAGATTACCCGATAATTTACATGAATTTTCGTTAGCGCCCATGGTTAAGTAATTATCTTGGTTGACTTGGCTTTGGGTTAATATTTTGTCAAAACGTTGAATAGCGGGTGTAATCAGCCATGATAACTTTTTATAACTACGCATAGATTTATCAGATAAGCGACCATTAACGAGCAGCAGCTTAACCTGCTTATGTTTACATTGTGCAATTAAGTTCGGCCATAACTCTGTTTCCATAAACACCATAGCTTTAGGCTGTAAGCGTTTTAGAAATAATGCTGTAGATATAATGTTATCGAGTGGCAAATAGCAATGCTGTACTTTGTCAGCAAATAATTTTTGCACTTGTGCTGAACCGGTTGGCGTAAACGTGGTGACTGTAATTGGCGTGTTAGGATTTAAAATTAGCAGTTGTGAAATAAAAGGTTTTAAAGCGATGATTTCACCCACACTGGCCGCATGTACAATGATGCCATGAGGCTTGAGGCTTTTTGCAAGTAACCCGAAGCGCTCAAGAAGACGATTTCTATAAGCTTTATGGCTAATCGAACGTAACAACAATACGACTAAAAGCAATGGTGTTAATAGCAAAAATAATAAACGGTATAAAACTAAGGCAACAGTAAAACGCACTTAACAAGCTCAAATATCAGTATTGTATAATCAATAGTATACCTAAAATCTTGCTTAAAAAAATCAAGCAAGCTATAAAAGGGCTGAGCATAGCGCTTAAGTTGTTATTATTATTTATCTTTCTAACCGAGCCGAGAAAGGTTTGTCAGTAGTGCATGGAGTTTTAGAAAACGTATGAATAAGTCTCAAATTAATCGAAATAGTAAGGTGAAAACTTCAATACTAAAACGTGCTTTATGCTTATTAACTTTTGTAGTAGCTCAGCAACTTGCAGCGCAACCGCTTACGTTAAAAGATACGACTAGTCCCAGTAGCATGGTTGAGTTAACCGCGGTTGATCAGTTTAAGCTATCAGCGAAATTGCATCTTGGTTCAGCAACGGCAGGTGGTGTTTTGTTACTTCATGATTGCAAAAATACATCGAAAGATTTTCAGGGCTTATATTCCGCACTTGTTAAACAAGATCTTTTTGTTTTAGCGTTAGATTTACGCGGCTTTGGTGCTAGTCAAAATCAAGACTATTCTGATAAAAGTCTTAGAATAAAGGCTGATGATATTGTTAGTTATCAAGGCCAGTTAGCAGCATTGATGTTGCATTGGCAAAGCGATGTATATTTAGCTTACCAGCATTTACAAAGTGCGATGAAAAATAAGCAAGGTATTAGTGTAGTAACAAGTGGTTGCAGTAGTAATCAAGCGATTTACTTGGCACAAAAAACCGCGTTAAAAAGTGTGGTTATGCTCTCGCCCGAACTTAGTGTTGACGATAAAGAGCAATTTAAGCACTTAGCCGATATGCCTATTTATTTGCTCAGTGCAAAATACTTAACTGAAGCTATGCTCAATGCTCAGGAGTTGTTCGAATGGAGTGGTGATAGCCATTCAGTGCTGCAAACATTTAAGGGTAACGATTCTAGCGTTCACTTATTAAAAAAACAGACTTACCTAAATGACAGTGTGGCAATTTGGTTAAAGAGTACCCTAGTTGAATAATTAACGTTTAAAAATGGTATCAAGAATAATAGAAGAATTGGTTCTTGCTACACCTTCAAGCGAGCACACCATATTCAGAACTTCGCTTAACTTCTCTAATGTGCTGGCTTGTATGGTTACCAATAAGTCATATTCTCCGCTAATAGAATAAATATGGCTGATTTGATGTACTTTTCTTAAGGCTAAACAAATGGTTTTTCTCAGGTTAGGATTCACTTTTAAAGAAACATTAGAAGAAATTAAGCCACTGGTGTATTCGCTGCCAAGCACTACACTGTAAGCTTCAATAACATTATTATTTTCAAGCTTATTGAGTCGATTTTGTATCGCCGTTCTTGAAACACCCGTTGCTCTTGCCATGTCTGACACACTCGCTCTAGCATTAAGTCGTAATATTGAGAGCAGTTCTTCATCTTTTTCGGTTAGCAATTAAGACTCCTGAGCATTGATAATGCAAAATATAGTATCTGATGTTACACATTGACATTGTTATATGTCAATTTAACTATAAAAAAGGTCGAATTATCACTTAATGTCACTTTGCTAATAATTGCATCTGAGCGGATAATACGATGATTGAAAGACAATAACTTTTTAAGGAATTACCGTGACCAATTCTGCTGATACAAATAACTTTTATGCCCACTTAACTTCGCAAATAAACCAAGTAAAAGAAGATGGTTTATATAAAGCTGAACGTGTAATTACTACCGCACAGCAACCACAAATTGCCGTAAATACCGGTGAAGATGTAATAAACTTTTGTGCCAATAATTACTTGGGTTTAGCGAACCATCCTTCATTAATTGCTGCGGCTAAAGAAGGCTTAGATGAGCACGGTTTTGGTATGGCATCGGTACGTTTTATTTGTGGTACGCAAGATATCCATAAGACTTTAGAGCAAAAATTAAGTACCTTTTTAGGTATGGAAGACACCATTTTATATTCTTCATGTTTCGACGCAAATGCTGGTTTGTTTGAAACCTTATTAGGCCCTGAAGACGCGATTATTTCTGACTCTTTAAACCATGCTTCAATTATTGATGGTGTGCGTTTATGTAAAGCTAAACGTTTTCGTTATGCAAACAATGATGCCGCAGAGCTTGAAGCGCGTTTAATAGAAGCCGATGAAGCTGGCGCACGCTTTAAGTTAATTGCTACCGACGGTGTGTTTTCAATGGATGGTGTTATCGCAAATTTAAAAGCGGTTTGTGATTTAGCCGACAAATACAATGCCATGGTAATGGTTGACGACTCTCATGCCGTTGGTTTTGTGGGTGAACGAGGCCGTGGTAGCCATGAATATTGCAATGTAATGGGTCGAGTAGATATTATTACCGGTACTTTAGGTAAAGCGATGGGTGGTGCTTCAGGTGGTTATACTTCGGCTAAAAAAGAAGTGGTTGAATGGTTACGCCAACGCTCACGTCCGTACTTATTCTCTAACTCGTTAGCGCCTGCTATTGTCAATGCGTCAATTAAAGTCATTGATTTATTAGCGGAAGGTGACGAGCTACGTAAAACTTTAAAAGATAATGCCGCGTATTTTAGAACCCAAATGGAAGCTGCTGGTTTTACTTGTGCTGGCGCTGACCATGCCATTATTCCAGTAATGTTAGGTGATGCTAAAGTGGCAAGTGCTATGGCTGATCGTTTATTAGCCGAAGGTATCTATGTTATTGGCTTCTCATTCCCAGTGGTACCAAAAGGCCAAGCACGTATTCGTACACAAATTTCTGCTGCACACACTAAAGCTGAATTAGACAAAGCCATTGAAGCCTTTATTCGTATCGGTAAAGAAATGAATGTGATTGAGGGTTAAAGATGAAATCATTAGCGAAATTAAAAGCAGAACCGGGCATTTGGATGACCGACTCACCTAAGCCTGAGTTAGGTCACAATGATCTGTTAATCAAAATTAAAAAAACCGCCATTTGTGGTACTGATATTCATATTTACAACTGGGATGAATGGTCACAAAAAACTATTCCTGTACCTATGGTTGTTGGCCATGAATATGCGGGTGAAGTCGTTGGCATTGGCCAAGAAGTTAAAGGTTTTGCATTAGGTGATCGCGTATCGGGCGAGGGTCATATAACTTGTGGTCATTGTCGTAACTGTCGCGGCGGTCGTACTCATTTATGCCGTAACACCGTAGGTGTTGGTGTTAACCGTGAAGGTTCATTCGCAGAATATTTAGTTATACCTGCATTTAATGCTTTTAAATTACCCGATGAAATTTCTGACGATTTAGCCGCTATTTTCGACCCATTTGGCAATGCTGTACATACCGCTTTATCGTTTGATTTAGTTGGCGAAGATGTATTAATTACAGGCGCTGGCCCAATAGGTATTATGGCTGCGGCGGTTGCTAAGCACGTTGGAGCGCGTCATGTTGTTGTTACCGACGTTAATGAATACCGCTTAGACTTAGCCCGTAAAATGGGTGCGACACGCGCGGTAGATGTTACTAAAGAAAAATTATCTGACGTTATGGCTGATTTAGGTATGACCGAAGGTTTCGATGTCGGCATGGAAATGTCGGGTGTGCCAATGGCTTTTACTGATATGTTAGCCAATATGAACAATGGCGGAAAAATAGCCATGCTAGGTATTCCTGGTGAAGATATGGCGATTGACTGGAGCAAAATTATTTTTAAAGGTTTAACCATTAAAGGTATTTATGGTCGCGAAATGTTCGAAACTTGGTATAAAATGGCCAGCTTGATCCAATCAGGCCTAGATTTATCACCAATTATCACACATCACTTTAATATTGATGATTTTCAGCAAGGTTTTGATATCATGCGTTCAGGACAATCAGGCAAAGTTATCTTAAATTGGGAATAATGAATAATGGCAAGTAGCGAAGAAAGTTTTAAGCATATGCAGATCAGTGAACTGCACCAAGTATTAGCTGATGAATCTCATGTGGTGGTTGATATTCGTGATCCTGCCTCGTTTCAATCAGGACATATACCGAATGCAATTCACTTAAGTAATGAAAGCTTACCTGACTTTTTACGCGATGCTGATTTTGATGCCCCAGTTGTAGTGTGTTGTTACCATGGTATTTCAAGCCAACAAGCGGCGCAGTTTTTGATCAGTCAAGACTTCACCGAAGTGTACTCTTTGGATGGTGGCTTTACAGACTGGCAATTACAGCACCCGGATGTTGTAGCCCGTTAATGCAAGACACTGAATTACAACCGCTGGTTAAAGTAACGCAACATAATATTGCGTTACTTTTTTGTGATTACTTAAAAACACTACAAATTCGAACGCAAGTTGAAAAAGAAACCGATGGTTTTGTTATTTATTGTCAACAAGACAAATTTGATTTCGTACAACAAGAGTTTGAACAGTTTATTCAGCAACCGGAACAAGCCAAGTACCAACAAGCTGCGTGGCAAAATGGTGATGTAACTGAAGTGAGTTCAAATTTTCCTACCTTGGCTAGCAGCTTTAAAAAGCAATTTTTCTCACATGCAGGTGTTGTAACGTTGGTTGTTTTTGCTGTCTGTTGGCTGGTATTCCTTGGCAGCAATTTCGGTTGGGGCAATGCTATATTTCAACATTTACAGTTTTATCCTCAGTTAAGTGTCGATGCCATTTTACAAGCACCGCACCGATTATTAGGACCCGCATTTTTTCACTTCTCATGGTTACACATTGTTTTTAATACCATGTGGTGGTGGCAGTTAGGTGGCTCCATAGAACAAGTTATCGGTAAGTTTAGCTTGTTTACAGTTTTAATTGTTTCCGCGCTGGTTTCGAATGTTGGTCAGTTTATGGTTGATGGACCAAATTTTGGTGGCTTATCAGGCGTGGTATATGCGCTTGTCGGCTATGTGTGGTGGATGGGCTGGTTAATGCCAGAAAAAGGATTATCATTATCTAAACCTATTATCGGCTTTATGCTGTTCTGGCTATTACTTGGCTATACCAGTTTAATGCCAATAAATGTTGCTAATACAGCGCATTTATTAGGTTTAGTCAGCGGCTGTGCTTTAGCTTTTTTACAGGTTTTAAAAACAAAAAAACACAGTCACCGAGTATGATGGCTGTGTTTTAAACTCGCTAATATAGCACTAAGCAGATTATTAATTCGTTTGAAATAACTGCTTAATTATCTAACCATTGAGTAAATAAAAGCTTTTTAATTAACGGTTTGCCAGTTTCTTTTTCTAGTAATTCTTTTACTTTGTCTTCACACAAACGCTGTATTTCATGGCGACCATTAATAGATTTCACTTTTGATTCAGGTTGCTGACCAATAATATTGATAATGGCATCTCGCAATAATGGTGAGTGATGTTCAACAATTTCATAATTGCTTGCATCTTCGATCATCAACTCTACTGTTAGGCGAACATAACCCATTTTTTTCTTAACAGCGACGTAATTCGTGACAATAGAAGGTTCGAAACCAAAGTAGGCATAATCTGCCGCTTTAGTTGCAGCCGAACTTAGTAGTACAAGCATTAAAAAAATAGATGTTTTCATACATTAAAACTCAAATTAAAAATAAATTAACTATTTGTGTTAAGCAGTTAAATAGGTTGATTACTATTAAATAATAACGCGAATTTTGATCATGCGCTGATTTATTTAACTATTTTTATTCGCTTGATAGCCTTGGCGTGAAAATAACCAAGTTTGGTTTAGGTAAATCAGGAGGAAGTAGCGCTTTTAGAAACAAGCAGTAAGCTGTATTTTTGTTAAGCTAAACGCTATCATACGTCGATTTTTCGTCGAATAACTTTTACCCTAATAAAACCCATAATGAATTATTCGCTATTTGTTACTGTAGTTTAAAAGGTATTTAGCTGAAGTTATTAATTACTTATTATTTATCCGTGTTGAGGCTAAACAGTTTTAAAGTATGACAACAGAACATTCATTATTTCCTGTGCAAATGGTTGCCCGTTGGCAGTCTCCACAATGCTTTATACTTCATGCTAACTTAAGTAGTTGGTTACTTGACCCTAGTTCTTTAACAGCGCGCCTTAAGTCTCATTGTCAAAATTTTCGTGTTGAAGTGCTCGGACAAAAAATTGAAAATTGCAGTGCTGCCGAGGCCAATAAAGACATTGTTTGTGGCGAACCTGTGTTAGTTAGAGAGGTGTTATTGTATTGCGATGAAATAGCACAGGTATTTGCGCGCAGCTTATTACCGTTAAGCTCTCTAACTGGTGAGCAACAGCAGTTAGCGCATTTAGGTACGCAGTCTTTAGGACAAGTATTGTTTAACCACCCAGATTTACAACGTAAAAAAATTGAAGTAGCTAAGTTTAACTCGAGTTCTAGTATTGCTAAGCTTGTAGGAACATTAGCCCTCAATACTAGTCAAGAAACACTTTGGGGCCGACGCTCAATTTTTATTTTAGATAACAAACCATTAATGGTAGCAGAGGTGTTTTTACCCGGCGCCATGGCCTATAAAAACACAATATAAAAAGGTATTACATTGAGTGAGTTTACAGAAAAGTTAACCGCGATTAAGCAAATTACCCGTATGGATAAGCCTATTGGTACATACTTGTTATTATGGCCAACTTATTGGGCGTTATGGATTGCTTCTGATGGCTGGCCGTCGTTGCACATGTTGGTTATTTTCAGTTTAGGTGTTTTTTTCATGCGTAGCGCCGGTTGTATTATTAACGATTATGCTGATCGTAAAGTAGATGGCGAAGTTAAACGTACACAAAACAGACCGCTAGTAACTGGCGCTTTATCAGGCAGTGAAGCGTTACAGTTATTTTCTACCTTCATTCTATTGGCTTTTTCTTTAGTACTGACCTTAAGTGATTACACTATTATGTTGTCTGTAGTGGCGGTTTTTTTAGCTGCAAGCTATCCCTTTATGAAGCGTATTACTCACTTCCCACAAGTGGTGCTTGGGGCTGCTTTTAGTTGGGGAATGATCATGGCTTTTGCTCAAGAACAAGGTGAAATACCTACGGTTGCCTGGCTATTGTTTACGGCTAACGTTTTATGGACCGTTGCTTATGACACTATGTATGCCATGGTTGATCGTGATGATGATTTAAGGATCGGCGTTAAATCTACCGCGGTTATTTTTGGTGAAAATGATAAACGTATCATTTTATTTTTGCAGTTAATGACCTTAGCGCTGTTATTTACGGTCGGCGATATTTTAGCTTTTGGCTGGCCTTATCAATTGTCGTTAGTTATTGCCGCTGGTTTTTTCTGCTATCAACAAATTTTAATTGCAGGGCGAGAGCGAGAACGCTGCTTCCAAGCTTTTTTAAATAACCATTACGTAGGTTTGATCGTATTTGTTGGTGTAGCAATCGAGTACTTTTAGCTTAAGTAACCTGAACGCTTATTTTATTTGAAAGAGATAAGTGTTTTTTATGCGAGTACATAGGCTGATTTTTATTTCCAAACCTAACATTACGGATTTAATGCCATATTGGGCATCATTAACGTATGACTAAACCAAGCTTCATCAATGGCTTAATCGTACGTTAATGTTTGGCTATTTGATTTCTGTGCTAGCTAACGCACAATACTTTGTAAAACCTCTATATCGACCAAGTTACTGACTGATTTTTTTAATAACCCTAACGAGCTACTGTCTACTAATTTATCCTCTTCATTTAATACTATATAGCCTTGATCTTTCATGGCATTTATTAAGGTTAATTGAGCTTTTTTATCAATAAATTCGGGCGCATTTATGTTGTTTAATACCGATAAACGTTGGGCGATTGCAACAACTTTATCATTGAGCTCAGTCTTTTTAATTGGCGCTAACTGACCTAGTAGAGATGTTATTATTGCGAAACGTTGCATGGTTTCGTTAACACATTCAGCAATTAAACGAATGCTTGCTCTATCGTCGTCATCGCTACTTAAAGACCATGCTCCAGATTTACTTTGTTTTACAATACCTTTTTCTGCTAAGAAATCACAAACAGATGTTACTTGCAGGGCGATGTCTTCAGGTGATTGCCATAAAAATAAATCAGTTTTTAGTAACTCGACTAAACGTTGCGTTTGGCCGAGTAAATTTTCTGGCGTAATTTTAGTATTACGCTCTAATAAACGGCAAACTAGTGATGGCAGTATAAAAGTGTGCAGAATATTGTTGCGGTAATAACGTAGTTCTAATATTGCACTTTCCGTTAAAGAAATAATGTCACCAAAACTGTCTTGGTTAATGGTGACTTTATTTAATGAGATAACATGCTCTAAAAGTTCAGCGCCAGTTTCTGTCGGTAGAGTTAACTCTGCATGATAAGGCGCTGCACGTTGTAATTCGATGAAAAAATCAAGCTGGCTGATTAACTCGGCTTTCGTCAGTGCTTTGTTTTCAGTTGCATGTAAAATCAGAGAGACTAAAGCAACGCCGTTTAATGCAGTACATTGGTTAATAGAGGTCATCACTTGTTGAGCTAAAACATTAACGCAAGGGTTTAGCCACTGAGGCTTTTGTGGGTCTATTGGATCGATTGCTTGTTTCCAATCAGGTACCTGATTATTCAAAAACTGATTAATATTGATCG
The DNA here is from genome assembly GCF_057550865.1 of Colwellia sp. NW0002-52-1. Taxonomy (NCBI): domain Bacteria; kingdom Pseudomonadati; phylum Pseudomonadota; class Gammaproteobacteria; order Alteromonadales; family Colwelliaceae; genus Colwellia; species Colwellia sp. NW0002-52-1. The sequence goes on from NZ_BAAJLU010000006.1 coordinate 150,083, forward strand.
GCTCGCCAAAATTAACATAACCTTTACCGTAGTTACGTAAATTTCGAATCGCTTTGATAACGCCAAAAATGGACTCACCTTTCTTTTTACTGCCACTTAACTCTTTATGATAAGTGCCTACTTCCATTACATGCTCGTAACCTAAATAAACCGGCACTAAGGTTAATGGGCGATCAATACCGCGCAGCATACTTTGAATGGTCATGGCGAGCATGCCTGTTTTGGGTGATAGTAATCTACCCGTTCTGCTACGTCCGCCTTCCGAGTAATACTTTACCGAATATCCGCGTTCAAAAAGTAGACTTAAATATTCACGAAAAATAGTGGAGTAAAGACGATTACCCTTAAAGCTACGGCGAATAAAAAAGGCACCGGCTTTTCTGAAAATTGGCCCCGCTGGCCAAAAGTTTAAATTGATACCCGCGGCAATGCGCGGTGTAACTAAGCCTTGTTGAAATATTACGTAAGTGAGTAATAAATAGTCCATGTGGCTACGATGGCAAGGCACGTAAATAATTTCATGGCCTTCTTGGGCTAGATTTCTTAATCGCTCAGCTTTACTAACTTCTATGCCGTTATAAAGACGATTCCATAACCACCCTAAAATTCGCTCACCAAAACGCACAGTAACATCTCGATAATCACCAGCAATTTCGTCCATTATGGCTAATGCTTGCTTCTTCGCTTCTGCTTGAGTAATTTTTTTACTTTCTGCTTCTTCATTGATCACCCGTTTAATTGCCGGATTAACCATTAAATTAGCAAACATTTGTTGGCGATGCATCAGCCTAGGGCCTGTAGCTGCAATAGTTTGGCGATGAAAATGAAAACGCGCAATGCGGATTAGTTTATGAGCGCTGCCTTCGGTACTACCATGTTTATCTGCCATATGACGAAAAGAAATCGCTTCACTAAAACGCACCATAGTGTGACGACCTAGAAAAAGCACGATAAAGAATTTTCTTAGCCAAGTTGGAGATTCTTGATCAGCTAACAATGCGCCAACGTTGGTATTGTTTTTCTCTTTAGTTGGGGTGCGGCCCCAAATTACATTGGCAGGAATAAGTTGAGCGTCTAGTTTTTCATTATTCGCGTGAGCACTAAGTAATTCAAAACCTTGTGCTATTGCTGAGGTTTTTTTCGGTGTTCGCCAATTAAATAACGCGGTAGGTTTTTCTAAAAAAAGTAGTCGAGATAAGGTTTGTCCATCAACATTAACTGGCTTTAACGGGTCAGGTAAATTCGCTTGCTTACAAGCGGTGCGCAGTGATAACACATCACTGGCTGATTGGTGACGTAATACATAAAATACCGGTTGCTCAGGACTTAATTGACCTGAATTAATTATTTCGTCGGCAACAACTTTGCAACGTACTAATATTTTTATCGGTAAACGTAATAATAAATAAAATAACTTACGAATGGCTAACATCATGTTTTACTCAGCTTTATTTGACTAGTTATGGTAACACTTAGCTTGAACGCTATCTCTTTTTCTCGGTAGAGTTCGTTTGGCTTAGTGCACAACTGCATTTTATATTGGCTATTATACCTGTACTTCTTTGATATTGGCGATGAGTAGTTTTATACACTAACAATTAACTGCTAAAAGCACGTATTCAGAGTACTATAATGAAATATAAAGAAATAATTGAAGTATTGGCAAGTTTTACTTCATTTAGACAATAGGAAGCTTATGCAAAATAGCCCGCAGGCATTAAAAATAGCTATATTTGTAGATGTACAAAATATCTATTACACCACACGTGATGCTTTTCAACAGCCATTTAATTATCGCGCTTTCTGGCAGCAAATTAGCCAACAAGGTGAAATAGTACTGGCCAATGCTTATGCAATACAGCGTAGTGACGACCAACAGCATAAATTTCAAAAAGCGCTAAAACACATAGGTTTTGATGTGAAGCTTAAACCTTTTATTCAACGCAGAGATGGTTCAGCAAAAGGTGATTGGGATGTTGGTATTGCGATTGATGTTATGGAAGCAGCACCCGAAGTTGATATAGTTATATTACTATCAGGTGATGGCGACTTTGATTTATTGCTCAGAAAAGTTATGTTACGCGATGGCGTAAAAACACATGTTTATGGTGTTACAACACTAACGGCTCAGTCATTAATTAATGCCGCGAGTGAATTTTTCCCCATAGATAAGCAACTCTTGATATAGTGAAATTTGCTTAGTTAAGTGGTAACCTATTTTGCTTTCATCTCAGATATACACTTAGTTTGAGTAATAAAATACATTTCATTTACAGATGAAATTTATCGTGAAATAAGCTAAATTTGTATTTATTGTTTGAGCTTAGTATTGTACTAGAAAAATTGTCGTAGAAATAATTATAAACAAGGAAAAATCATGTCAGTAGAAGCGCTATATAAAGTTATTTTATACCCATTTATCAATGAGTCACTTGCCAGCTTAAAAGCTATGACGAATTTGGTTGGCGAAGCAGGAGAAGCTTTTGTCGATAATGTTGATGACTTTCGCTTTAAAGGCTATGCCGTATGCTCTGAAGTTACTGGTGGTTTAGATGGCGTTATTATGATGCATCATTACCCAGAAACTGCCATTGCTATTGGTAACTCTGTTTGTGAGCATATGTTTGAAGAAAAATATCAATTTACTGAAATCAACGAAGAGTTAAGCCATGCATTAGCAGAGTGGGGCAACACTATTGTTGGTCGTTCAACTGATTTACATGGTCGCTATAGTTTAGATTATAAGTTTTCAAGCCCGTACTTTGTACATGATGTAAATGATATGGACAAATATTTGGCAGGCGTAAAAGAAGTTATTACTGTGCCAATTACTGTTGAAGGCGTAGGACGTTATTACTTCAACTTATTAATCCGTAGTGTTGAGTATCAATCAATCGGCATTAAACGTGAAGCGAGTCGAGGCATAAGTAATCCGCATACCAAGGTTTTACCATTAGAGAGTAAAATATTGTTAGTAGATGACAGCGGCATGATACGCAAAGCGTTAAAACGTTACTTAGCACAATTGGGCTATAACAATGTTATTGAAGCTGACGATGGTTCAGTAGCTGTTACTATGGTGCAAGAGCAACAACCTGACTTTATGTTTATGGATGTTGTTATGGGTGAAATGAATGGCGATGCAGCTTTAGCTAACATTCGTGCTAATGGTAGTAATGTTCCTGTGGTTATGTTGTCATCGGTAACAGATCAAGCGCTTATACAAAGCTGTGCAAGTGAAGGTATTTCAGGTTTTATATTTAAACCAATTCAAGCTGATACTGGTGCTGAAATTATTAAAGAATATTTAAAAATAGCGTAAATAATTAAAACGCTGTTAAGGCAGTAACAAGGAGTAAAAATTTGCTTCTTGTTACTGCCTTTTTTAATCGCGCAATTAACTCATTTTTCTCAAAGTGCTGGCCGGCACAATACGCAAGATCCAGTGCAAAAATGCCCAAGGCCAACTTGGCACAAAGCTATTAGCCTTTTCTTTATTGATTGATTTTACTAAGGCTTTACAGCCTGTTTCTAAATCAACAATAAACGGTACTGTTTTTACTGTTTCGTTAATTTCACTTCGAATAAAACCTGGGTGAATACAACTGACTTTAATCGGTGTTCCCATCACATCAACCCGTATACCTTCACTTAATGAGGTAATAGCGGCTTTAGTGGCGGCATATACGGTCATTGCGCGTCTAAATCCTCGTACTGCACTAATCGATGATATGGTGACAAGATGACCACTATTTTGTGCTCTGAATATTTCCATAGCGGCTTCTGCTTGCGCAATAGCGGCAATAAAGTTTGTTTCTGCCGTTTGCTTGTTAGCATGAAAATAGCCGGTACCAATAGAGGCGCCTTTTCCCATGCCTGCATTTATTATTACTCGATCTAAGCTGCCTAACTCATCTCTAAATGCTTTGAAAACTTCGAACACCGCAGGGTGGTCGTTAACATCAAGCGCTTTGGTAACGACAGTAATATTAGGGTTTATTTGTGCTAACTCAGCTTTAAGTTCTTCAAGGTTTTCGACTCGGCGTGCGCATAGCGCTAAGTTTCGCCCTTGTTTAGCAAATTCAATTGCCATTCCTTTGCCAAGCCCTGAGCTGGCGCCAGTAATTAAAATGTTTTGTCGGGTCATGGGGATCTCTTAATTTTTGTAATTTTTTAGTTGTAATGACGCATAATACCAAGCTTGTCACTTATCAATGTTAGGTATACGTGATCAATTTTTTTGTGCTGTGTTGTTCGAAAATATCATGCTCGTTTAAGGTTGAAAGCGTTAATTTATTGCTAGCGGTACGAGTGACTACTTTGGTAACACCCGCATTGACTAAACTCCAATTAATATCAATAAAGCGCGATAAAGGTAAACCGAGTAAGTAACATACGATAATACTAATAGGTCCGCCAGAGGTATAAATAACAACATGCCCGTTCGGGTTTTGTTGTGCAGCCTGCTCAAGAGCGTTGATCACGCGGCGACCAAAAGCTGAAAAAGACTCGCTATATTCAGTGTTGTTAGCTTGCGGAGTTTTTTCGTCAGCTTGTATCCATTGGTTAATAGCATTTATAAATAACTCTTTAAAATGCCTTGTTGGATTTTCTTGTTTCGCTAAATATTTTCTTGCACGACTTGGTGTTGCTAATTCGCTATTGTAGGCGGCTAAAATATTTTGATGATCATATTCATTCCAACCCAAATCGACTTCTTGCGCAGGTGGCGTAGCATCTTTTGATGACGTAAATGCTAACAGGCTATGCTCAGCAGTTTGTTTGTGACGTAACATTTCACCGGTAATCACTTTAGCTAGTTTTGGTATTTTTTTTTCCAAATAGCCACCAACTAGCAAAGCTTGCTCGATACCGATATCGGAGAGTTTATCATAGTTATCAGCAGAGAAACTGGCTTGGCCATGTCTGACCAAATAAAACACTGTCATGTTATTTACCTTGATTGCGGATCGCTTTTTTACAGCGATGCATGAGGTAATGAACAAATATCCAGAAGTTTTTAAAAGCGGGATTATTGGTTTGGCCATGATGATAACGATAATAAATTTGCTGCACTATGCCTGCCAATCTAAATAAACCGTAGACTTCGTAAAAAGTAAAATCGTCAACCGTGATCGACATTTTTTTACAATAGTATTCAACCACTTCTTTGCGGGTTAGCATGCCCTCAAGGTGCGTTGGTTGTCGGCGGGTCGACTGTGCTAAAAAGTCGTCACCGGGTTCAACCCAATAAGCTAAGGTGTTACCTAAATCCATTAAAGGGTCGCCTAAAGTGGCTAACTCCCAATCTAGCACACCCAGCACTTTGGTATAGTCATTGGCATCAAGCACTACGTTGTCGAATCTAAAATCGTTATGGGTAATACAAATGCGCTCGTTTGCAGGCATATTTTCTGCCAACCATTTCATCACAAACTTGCCAGAAGGTACATTCCAGGTTTTTGCTTTACTAAAGCGCTCGCTCCAGCCTTCGATTTGTCGTTGGGTATAACCCACACCTTTACCTAAGTGCGCTAAGTTGGCTTTTTGGTAATCGACTTGATGCAGTTCAACTAAACAGTCTAATACGTTCTCACACAGTTTTTTCGTTTGTTCGGGTGTAACCGCTAAGTCGCGTGGTAAATTTTTACGCGGAATAATACCGGTTAACTTTTCCATTACGTAAAAGTCAGTATTAATGACGCTGGCATCATCACAAAAAGCTTTCATTTCTGGTACGTATTGATAAACAGGACGTAAGGCGTCTTGCAGACGATACTCGCGGCCCATGTCGTGTGCGCCTTTGGCTTTAGTGCCTTCTGGGCCTCGGCGTAATATCAATGATTGCTTTGGGTAATCTAAACAATATGTCCAATTTGATGCACCGCCGGCGTATTGCGTAACTGTTGGTAGTGCCGTTAGCCCGTCGACATGTGCCGATAACCACGAGTGCACACTAGCAATGTCGAGTTCTTCACCGCTGCGCACTTGTTTAGCTTGATCTAATAATGTATTGCTCATAAATCTTTAACTCTTTACTGGTTACTAACGCTTTTGAGTGAGTCGCTGCATGGATTTTGTTTTCTTCAGCATACTTTTAATATACATCGCAGTAGGCATTAATTTTTTCATTAAAAATGCTTGTTTGCCAAGTTTGTGGGTCAGAATTAAAAATCTGCGCTTTTGTGCTGCTTGATAAATACGAGTCGCGACTTGCTCTGCACTGATGTCTGACTTATCAAAAGCGCGATCCATCATTTTTTTCATGGCTGGCGCGCTCGTGCGCATTGACTCATCTAAATTAGTTTTGAAAAAGCTTGGGCAAACTACGCTAACGTCAATATTATCGTGTGCTAACTCAAGTTTCATGGTTTCTGACAAGCTTACCACGGCAGCTTTTACAGCATTGTAGCTACTCATAAACGGAATCGGTGTTAAGCCTGCTTGCGAAGCAATATTAATAAAATAACCATGACCTTGTGCTTTAAAATCAGCAAGAAACGTTTGACTAACACGCACCATGCCGAGCAAGTTAATATCTAATATCCATTGCCATTGTTCAATGCTTTCACCTTGTAGCGAACCACCTGAGGCGACACCAGCATTGTTAATCACAACATCTACTCCTTGCCACTGCGCATTAATGGCGGTGTGCAGCTGTTTAATATCTTCTTGCTTGGTAATATCACAATGTTGATAAAAAGCTTTTGCGCCTAAAGCTTGCAGCTCGGCAACGGTGGCATCTCCGCGACTTTGGTTAATATCAGCAACGCAAATATTAACCTCAGATTTTTGGTTTTTCGCCCAAGCGAGTGCCATGGACTTGCCTAAGCCGGTAGCGCCGCCAGTAATTAATAATCGTGTGGTCATAGCTATCTCTTATTCTTATAAATATTTTCTAAGCTCTAGGCGAGAAACCATGCCCATATGTACTTCATCTGGGCCATCGGCGAGACGTAAAATGCGTCCCATGGCATTAAATGATGCAACAGGATGGTCGCCACTGACACCAGCGCCACCAAACATTTGAATCGCCATGTCAGATACTTGTTGTAGCATATTTGGCACTACAACTTTAATACTAGAGATTTCGGTCATGGCATGTTTTACGCCTGCAGTATCAATTTTCCATGCTGCATGTAGGGTAAGTAAACGTGCTTGGTCAATCGCCATTCTTGCTTGTGCAACACGCTCTAAATTACCACCGAGTTTAATCAATGGCTTACCAAATGCTGTGCGTGACAAGCCACGTTTTATCATTAATTCAAGTGAGCGTTCAGCTGCACCAATGGCGCGCATACAATGATGAATGCGTCCAGGTCCAAGGCGTCCTTGAGCAATAGCAAAGCCTTTACCAAGTCCCATAATAAGATTTTCTTTCGGTACTCTAACGTTCGTAAACTCCATTTCGCCATGACCATACGGAGCGTCGTATTCCCCACAAGCTGTTAACATACGTTTGATTGATACACCTGGCGTGTCAAGTGGCACAATAACCATTGAGTGCTGGCTGTGTTTGTCGTTTTCAGGGTTAGATAAACCCATAAAAATAGCGATTTTAGCGTTAGGGTGACCTAAGCCCGTAGTCCACCACTTTTTGCCATTGAGTATTAACTCATCGCCGCTGGCTTCTATAGTGGCTTCCATGTTGGTTGCATCAGAAGAAGCAACGTCAGGCTCAGTCATGGCAAATACTGAGCGAATTTCACCGTTAAGTAATGGGGTTAACCATTGTTTTTTCTGTGCCTCGTTACCAAAATGATAAAGCACTTCCATATTACCCGTATCTGGGGCGTTGCAATTAAAAATTTCTGGCGCAATTAAGCTACGACCTGTTTGCTCTGCAAGGGGTGCGTACTCTAAACATGTAAGACCCTGAGCTAGCTCGGCGTCAGGTAAAAATAAATTCCATAAGCCTGCTTGGCGCGCTTTTTCTTTTAATGGCTGAATTTGCGAAGGCACTTGCCATGTGCGCCAGTCTGGTGATTCGTTTAAACGACTGTTCTCGTCAAAAATGTCTTGTTCGATAGGTAAAACATGCTCGTCCATAAACGCTTTTAAGCGCGCTAGGTAGTCTTGGCTTTTGGCACTGGCTTCAAAATTCATGGCTTTATCTCTAACTTAGTCTAAAAAGATGGCGTGTTACATTACGCAGTTGATTTAGCATAATGCAAAATCAGTAATGAATTAAGTGAAATATATTGCTAACCTACTATGAATTTAATTCATTGGGTGTTTGCATGATAGAAGCTAAAAAAGTACAGCAACTCGATTTTAATTTACTTAAAGTGTTCGAATGTCTGTATCAAGAACGCAATATGAGCTTGGCCGCTAAACTTTTATTTATTAGCCCGTCAGCAGTTAGTCATGCTATTAAGCGTTTACGCTTGGTGCTTAATGACGACCTCTTTACTCGCCAAGGTCAAATTATGCAGCCAACAGCGGTTTGTCAGCGCATGGCTCCGCAGTTATTAGATACCTTGGAAAAGCTACGACAAATATTACAAACCTGTGGTGATTTTGATTTATCGCAAACCGCGCAAACGTTTAAGTTAGCCATTCATGACGCGCTAGAACCACTAATTTTACCAAAAATACAGCAAGTTATAATGCAAGAAGCACCAAATGCGAAACTGATCAGCAGTAAATTAGTACGTGAAGATATGGCGCGACAACTCAGCACAAATCAAGTTGATGTTGCTATTGATATTGCTTTACCACTGAAAATGCCGATTAAGCATTTAAAGCTTTCTAGCAATGAGTTTTGTGTGTTGTTAAATAAAGCACACAAAAATGTCGATAATATGACTGCGGAACATTATTTATTGTCGAAACATATTGCGGTTTCTAACCGAGCAAGTGGTGTCGTGGTTGAAGATTTTGCTTTATTGCAACAAGGTATTAATCGTTCGATGAGTGCGCGTTGTCAGAGTTATCAAACAGCAAAAGAACTGCTAAAGGTTTCAGATGCCTTGTTAACTTTACCCACGTTATTGGCCGATAAGTTTGTTGATAATGACTTAGCGATAAGGCCGCTACCATACCTTATACCATCGGTGTCGACCCATTTATATTGGCATCAAAATACGGAGCAAGACGATGCCTTATTATGGTTGAGAAACAAAATTCAACAGCTATTTATCTAATGATTGACTGTGATGATTCGTCCGAGATTGAAAACCGCGTTTAATTTTCGGCAGCGGTTAACGCTTCGCGTTTTTTGCGCACTGACTTTACCCACAGCACTAGCAAAGTTGGCCCAATATACATGGCTAAACCATAAACCCCGGCAGAAACAGCAAATTCGGGAGCATTTAAAAAGCTAATAGCAATTAATATCGCCAGCGTGGCATTTTGAATACCCACTTCAATTGCTAAGGTTATGCCGTCGATAAAGGATAAGTTAAATATTTTCGACAGTAATAAGCCCATGGCGATAGAGATAATATTTAATGCTAGAGCAGCGAAAAACACCTGATCAAACGAAGTTACTAACATCTCTCGCTCATTAATCACTAAAGCTAAAATCATGGCAACCAAAAATAGCAGCGAGAAACGTCGAAAGTACACTTCTGCTTTTAGCGCTGCATTAGTAAAGCGATGACGAATACTAATACCGATAATAACTGGCACTAAAGTGACAACAAATAAGCCGATAGCGGTTTGCAGTAAAGAAAACTCTATCGCTTGCTCACCGGCGAAATTATTGATTGCATATTGAATAATAAAAGGGGTTGAAAACACACATATAAAGGTAGATATCGCGGTTAAACTAACAGAAAGTGCTAAGTTTGCTTTTGCCACCTGACTAAAAACGTTTGACGTAGTGCCGCCGGGGCAAGCTGCTAATATCATTAGACCAACCGCAATTGGTGTATCTAATTTGAGTATTATGCAAATGCCTAAGGCTAATAAAGGCATCAATATTATTTGTCCTAGTAATCCCACACCAATAGATTTAGGTGCTTTGGCAAGCCGAGTGAAGTCTTGAGTGGTTAAACTCAGACCCATTCCAAACATGATCAATGCTATGGCAATTGGCAATAATACTTGGGTAAAAATTGATGCTTCCATTTAAATCGACTCCGACAATGCTTTATCACGACACACTACATGATAATGGAAAGAATAGTCAGCGAGTAATGCTTTTATTTCAGAGGTTATCGTGGCTTGGTCTGTGGCTGTTTCAACAGTAATTGTTGCGGTAATACCATGTTTTTTATCTGGTTTAACATTAACTTGGTATTTATCGCTACTAAAGCTTTCAGCCAGCGATAATTCAATTACCTGTTTTATCTCAAGACATACTAACTCAGGCTTAAACATTTTCCCAACGGCAGTTAATGGCATTTCATCAATAATGTTGATTATTTTTGGCATCGCTGCACGCTCTGGCACATTGTCTTTCATAAATTGTTCTAAGGCTGCTTTGGTTACAGTACTGTTTTCAACAAGGGTTAAGTAGAGCACAGGTAGCTCGCCTGAATATGCATCAGGGCGTGGCACAGCAGCGGCAAGCAATACTTCAGGGTGTGCTGAGGCAACATCTTCAATCATTTTGGGATCAATATTATGACCACCTCGAATAATTAATTCTTTTTGTCGACCACAAAGTGAGAGATAACCATTGTGATCAACTCGGCCTAAATCACCAGTGCGCACCATTTTTTCGCCTGCAGGTGTCGTTATCCATAAGCTTTGGTTGTGCAGATTATCAACGTAGCCTGGGAATACATTGTTACCCATAATAAGAATTTCGCCGGTTTCATCGATATCACACAAGCGAATTAATTTGCCTTCAGTATCAATTTCACCAATACGCAATACCATGCCGGGTATGGTTAAGCCAACGGCAGTGCGTGTAGCAACTGAATTTACCGGCATAATTGTACTTACTGCAGTCCCTTCTGTTGAGCCGTAGCCTTCAACCAAATTTATGGCGGTTTTGTTGATGAATTTTGCTTGCAGATCTGGTGACAATGGCGCTGCACCACACAAGGCTAATTTCATGTTTTTTGGTCGTTTAGGAGTAATGTTTTCAGCCGATAAATGCTGTAGTAAACCCGCATAAACTGTAGGGACTGCGGTCATAAATGCAATATTAAAGTTATCAAGAATAGTCAGTAAATTCGCAATAACATGCTTGCCTCTGAAACCTGAAGGACCGGCAAGTAAAATAGTTGAGCCTAACATCATTGAAGCTAAGCCGGTGATGGCGGCATTTACATGGAAAATTGGCAAACCAATTAAGACAGTATCGTTAGGCTCCATCGGCGATATCAGGTTCATTTGTGCGGCATTGGTAAGCTCATTTAAGTGCAAGTGTTTGGCTAACTTAGGTAAACCTGTGGTGCCACCGGTATGAAAATATGAACAAATATCTGACTGTAGAGGTGTAGCGTGCAGTAATTTTTCAGCTTGTTGTTTTGCGATCAATTTTTCAAAACTATAAACCGGTACTTTATGGTTAGATGACGCAGGAATGTCATCACCAAACAAACAAATCACCGCTTCTAGCGCAGGTATTTGATCTTTTATGGCTAAGGTTTTTTGCCAAATATCGCTGCCCGGTACTGGGCCTAAGGCAATTAACACTTTACTGCCTGCGGTGGTTATAATTTCTTTAATAATATTTGCTTCAAGCAACGGATTAATTGGGTTAGCGATACCTGTTGTTTCAGCGCCCCATAATGAAAAATACATCTCAGGAAAGTTAGGTAGAATAATGGAGGTAACGTCAGTTCTTCCTATACCAAAGCTGTGCAAGGCATTACTCACTTGTGTTACACGTTGTGCGACTTCGCGATAGCTAATTTCGCGATAAGGTGCTGCGAACGCATGGCCTTTAACGAGCTTAACCACTTGATGCAATGCTTTTTTGGCAAAAGGAATTTTGTTTGGCGCTATACAATCGCCATCTAAAATATAACGTAAAGCAATTCGCTCTGGAGAACGCTGGGCTGAAGCAGTAATAGCCTCATAAGTAGAATGAGGTAGCCGTTCTGGGGAGATACTTGCTACATCTATTTTTGCCATATCCAATTTTGTTTGGACTGTCGTGATATCTATTTTGTTTACCATTACTACCTCAGCCTGACGTTACTTTTAGCGTTTTGAGTTATTGCGCTGTTATTATTATGTGATTTTGTGCGTTTAACGCCTTAATCTAAAAAGCTATTATCTTGTGCATTTACCACTTGGTAGAGTGGTTGGAAGTTGCCCCAAGTGACTATGTCTGAGCCATTAGTCCGTTTGGTTTTCACTGCAATATCGTGACTGATCAGCTTTAATTCGCCAGCCGCTTGTGCCAAAAGCTGGCTTTGGCAGCAGCTATCCATTAAAACAAAGTTGGCAACGGCAGCGTCAAGCGACTTACCTACGGTGAGTAAACCATGGTTTTGTAATATCACCGCGGTTTTATCAGCAAGTGAAGCTGCAATCATGTCGCCTTCTTCTGCGTCGGCTACTACACCCGAAAACACATCAAAAACACTGTGGTTTTCGTAAAAAACACAGGCGTCTTGCGAAATAGGTTTAAGTAATTGTCCGAGTGATGAAAAGGCGCGGCCAAACTTAGTATGTGCATGCGCAACTGCTGCAACATCAGGGCGAGCCATATGAATACGCGAATGAATAGCAAAGGCTGCATTATTGATTACTGAGTTACCTTCAACAATATTACCTTTGTGATCAACACGCACTAAATCTGAGGCTTTAATATGCGCGAAATGAATACCTAATGGGTTTACCCAAAAAGTTTCTGGGTCAATGCAATCACGCTGGGTAATATGCCCTGCTAGGCCTTCATCAAACCCGTGCATAGCAAAAACACGAAATCCAGCAGCTAATCGCTGTTTCTCGTAGGTTTGTTGTGCTGCTAAATTGTCAAAAGTTGGTGGCATAGGTAAAGCAAATTTGTCACTACCTATAGTCATACTTTTTGCTTGCTCAATTAAATCGTTACTCATAGCTATTCCCAAAAGACTGTTTGACTTAAGTCTAATTAGTCTTAAAATAAATTGAAGTGATGCAAATTAATGGATATATATAAATATGCTGCATAGTAAGATTGATTTAAATTTATTTTTAATACTCAGAACCGTCTATTTAGAAGGCACTATTACTGCTGCGGCAAATAAATTGCATTTAACTCAGCCTGCGGTGAGCCATGCCTTATCAAGATTACGGGCTAAGTTTGATGATGTCTTGTTTATTCGCCATGGCCGAAAAATGGTGCCATCGGCGTTATGTCAAAAAATTATGCCGCAAGTTATAACCTCGTTAACTGCGCTAGAATCCACCTTGTTAGATAACCAATTGTTTGATGTAACCGCGCACAAACGTGAAATTAAGTTTGGTTTTCGTGACATTCTTGAGTCTATTTTTTTTCCTACTCTTGTCACCGATTTACTCACTAATACGCCTAACATTACCGTTAATAGCCGGCAAGTATCTCGTGTTGAAATGGAAAAGGCACTTGAGCAACAAGAGTTAGATATTGTTATTGATGTACTTACGCCAACCAGTAATGACATTAGAAGTACGTTGATTTGTAATGAAAGTTTTTCGTTAATTTGCCGTAAAGATCACCCCATTCTTAACAACCTGACCTTAGAAAATTATATTAAAGCTTCGCATGCGTTAGTGGCTTTAAAAGACTCACGGGTTGATCTGGTTGATATGGCATTAGCGAACCATGGCGCTACACGAAATATTGTTCTTCAGTGCGAGCATTACTTTGCAGCTACTAGTGTGATCAGTCGTTGCGACATGCTGTTAACCATGCCAAATGCCTACGCTAATTTGTTGAAGGATAAAATGCCTGTGGAGGTAGTGCCATTGCCTTTTGACGTACCCGTATTACCGGTACATATGTATTGGCATAAACAAGCTGAACATGACCCAATTAACGGCTGGATGCGAGAAAAACTGTTAGTTATTGCCAAAGACTTATTGTAACTATTGCTGTTGGTATTAAAGCATATCAAGTGATACCTGATAGATATATATCAAAGGCAAGGCATGCTGTAGAGCGTTAAGTGAAAAATTAAAAAGCACGGCACATTGCTTTGTGCGCGTGCTAAATTTTTATAACACTAATACGTTTATATGCTAAAAGTTATAACTCGCTTGCAAGTGATAACTACGAGGGCGCTCTGACAAGAAACGATGCGCATAACTTAATACAGGGACATCGTTTGCCTGACTAAAGGTTTGCTCGTCGGTTAAGTTTTTCACTAAGAATGCTACTGTCCAAGCATCATCTTTGTCTGCTACTTCAAGTCTAAAGTTTACTTTTTCATAGGCTTTTTGCACAGCAATGGGATCTAAATCTTGTTCAAGAAAATAATCATCACTGAAATTAACCGATAAATTTGCCGACAGCGGATAGCCTGAAAATATTTCGGTATTGTAGTCAAGTGCGAGGTTGCCTGAATAGTCAGGAGCAAACGCGCCTGTTTTGCCACTCAAATCTTGTGTTGCTTGGCCCAGTAATTCAGCTTGACGCACTGTTGGAGAAGCTCCCGTGTAGCTCTCATATTCAAAATCAAGTAAGGCAATACTGGCTGATAAGGTCCAGTTGTCGTTTATTGCCCAGCGGCTATCAATTTCAATACCTTGTACTTTGGTTTCAGCCGCATTTTTTACCACAAAAGCATTGCCGTTAAACTCAGATACTTGCAAGTCTTCGTATTTGGTGTGGAAAATGGTGGCGTTAATTTCTAAAACATTTTTAATGGGCTCAGACTTTATACCAAACTCAATATTAGTGGCTTTTTCATCATCAAACTCGAAACCTGACTCAGGATCAGGTTGATTACCGCTTGAACTGTTTAAACCTGAGCCGTCATAGCCACCTGCTTTATAACCAATACCGGCGCTGGCGAATAGCATGGTGTCTTCGAAGCCTAGATACTGCACACTAATGCTTGGTGATAGATGTGACTCGTCGCGATCAGCTTCAATTTCATGCATGCCTGCACCAGATAACGCTGCAGCAATGCCGGGTACTAAGGTATTAACAAACTGTTGTACAGGTTCAGGAACGCCTTCAGCAAACATGGCGTATGAACTTTGTTCACTAGTAACTTCTTTTTCTTCTTTTTGATAACGTAAACCAAGATTGGCACGCCAGTCGTTATTTACATTCCAAGTCAGTGAAGCAAACGCAGAATAGCTTTCTTGGTCTTGTTCAAATAACGCCCGAGTACCCACTGACGTTGCTGGCGGTAAAGTCGGGATAAGCGTTGATGCTGCTAGTAAAATATCGTTTGGATGGGTAAGCTCGCTGTTCATGTAAAATACGCCTGCAACGTACTCAAAGGTTTCACCGGCGGGCGAAGAAACACGAAACTCTTGAGTAAATTGCTCAAAGTTCTCAATATGATCTTGTTTAATCAAAGAAACTTCAGAATAATCAGCATCGAATAAAGCATCCCAGTCGTAATCACTGTAAGTAGTAATCGAGGTAAACTCATATTCACCATGGTCGTAAGTTAGCTGCAATACGGCATTATTTGAAGTTGTAGAATTACCTTCATCTAGCCCGCCAGGGTGTTGGTCACCCGATACCGCACTGGTGTAATCAAGGCCTGAAGCATCAGAAAGTAAAAATGAGCGATAGCCAACGTTACCAGGGTTAGCCGGATCGCTAGCCACTTGTTCGTTACGACTCGTTTCATCAACAATATATTGATAACGGGAGCCTTTAGTATCAAAGCTAGCATGTTCCCATTTGAATAGTGCGTTTACGTTGTCGCTTAATTGCCAATCAGCAGAAAATCTAACCCCGCTAGCTTCTGAGGAAGATTCATCTTTATCGCGGGCAATGTTGTTAATATAGCCGTCCATTGACTCATCAAAAGCCGCAATTCGAATAGCTAAATCATCATTTATTGCAAAATTAGCCACAGCGTTAATACGGCGTTCGTTGTCAGAGCCATATTCAGCAGAAATAGAACCTTCATTTTCATCAGTAGGCGAATTTGTCACCATGCTAAAAGCACCGGCGGTAGCATTTTTACCAAACATGACGGCTTGTGGGCCTTTGATTAGCTCTATACGCTGCATGTCTAAAAAAGGAAACTTAGCTTGGTGCCCGCGACCTAAGTAAATACCGTCTTTGTACATGGCAACCGATTGTTCAAAACCGGCATTGGTGCCTGAGCCAATACCACGGACAAATATGCGCTTACTACTTGAAGATTCTGTTATGTGCACATTGGGTAAAGACTCAGACATGCCCAACAAGTTATCTATGTTGTTTTTCTCTAAACTAGCGCCTGTAAACGCTTGAATAGACGTTGGAACATCTTGAATTGACTGCACGCGCTTTTGAGATGTAACGGTAATGCGCTCTAAACCTGCTGCTTTATCTTGTTGCTGTGCTTCAGCTGCAAAGGTGCTACTTGGCATAACAATAGCTGAATAAATAACTGCCTGTGTAGCAATACTCACTAGTGAACGTTTAAACATGTATTGGCTTCCCCATTGATAAATGAAATCGTGCTTGTTGTATTTAATTTCTGCACTTTGTTGATTGAAATCATGTTGAAGCTAGCTAGTATTAAATGAAAATGATGTTTAGTTATCTTTAAGTATGAATGAGATGCATACAACGGTAATGAATTAACGCATTTAGTGAACAAGAATTCGCAAAAAATCATGTTTGACTGAGCATTTAAGTTGTCGGGTTTTTTTGAGGGAAGTAGTTGTTTTTGTTGTGGAAAACTAATGTTAACGATTTGCTTTGCACTGTAGTGGTTAAGTTTAATTACCCACTACAGAGGTATTTGGCTAACAATTTAACTAAATATTTCAATAGATTATATTTGCTACTCTTGAGCACCGAAATGTTGAAGTAATCTATTTATTAGTAAAACTATTCGGGCTTTTTAGCGGAGCCCGTTGTTAGTTTTGTAAATGTAACTTGCGCGTAATCGCCATTTTTTTTATCCGTTTTCCAGTCGCCCGTGCCTAGGCATTTAGGATACCAAAAGCCCGGTTCATCTTTAATGCTGCATTGGTTATATGCACCCGCTTTAAAAAACAAAGCATCACCAAGATAGCCATTTGGATGATCGTATTTGTCTACCTTACCGTTCGCATCAATGTTGTTTGCTAAGTTAATTTGAAACTTTACGGTTTTATGACGTGCCGTAGTAAACGTTAAATACATAATGTCGCTGTAAACATTAATTTCGTAACTAAATTCTTCATTTAACGCTATACCATTTTCACCGGGTTCACTGCTTTCACTCCATAATTCACCCCACACTGGGTAGGCAATATCAACACGATTAACATCTGCTTTTGGTAAGTTGCGTTCATAGTTCCAAAACACTGAACCATATTGGTGATTTGGCCATTTTTTAAAGTAAATTTTTATCGGTTCATTGCCATAACCAAAACCATTACCTTGTGCAACGATGGCTTTGTCTTTAGTGGCATGAATTTGTCCAACTACCACAGAGTAAGCTGGGTTTTTGTTTGGATAAGTCGCTCGTTTAGCAACGTGGTTTACTTTTACTGTGGCTTGTAAATTACCGCCAATTTGAGCATGGTTTTTTACATTTGGGTGAGATTTTAAGGAAAAATTATTAGCCGGCGCATTACTTTTAACTTTAGGACCACCTAATAATTGATGCAACTCGCTACGAGTATTCGTTGAATTTGCGGTGGTAAATGCTTTGTTAGGTGTAGCAAATACCAAATTATTATTGTCATCAAGATAGAAATAATCGGGGTGACTATAGTGTTGAATATCAATGCGACTTACCTGATCAACTTTGCCGTTATTATCTTTATCGGTTGGTACCGTAATTTTCCATGTAGATAAATCAAACTGAGTCGCAGGAATTACGTTGAGTGACTCTTGGTTACCTGTGCTAGTGCCGCAACTCGTGATGAAGAAGGTACTTACTATGGTTGACGCTAGTATTGTCTTAAATTTCATTTTATATGCCTTTAATAAAAATTGTTAAGTCGAGTGTTATATTGCGATTTTTAACTAAACGTTATGGCGCTTTACAAGAAGCTCTTTTAATTAATGAACAAGGTACCATCACTTTCTTGGCTGAGGTTTGTTTTTCATTAAGTAAATTGAGTAGCGCGCTAGCAGATTCGGTGCCTATTTCGTAAGGTTCTTGTTTAATCACGGTAATAGGCACTTTAAAGAATTTAGCCATGGGTATATCGTCAAAACTAATAACTGAGACATCATTAGGAATGGTGATATTTCCGTGCTCTAAATTTTCAAGCAATGCGGTAGTTATGGCTAAATGTTGAGTAAAAAAAGCACTAGGTGGATTCAACTGAGATAATAATTCTGTTGGTGAAAACTCAAACCCGGTTTCACGATGCCAATATTGAATAAGCTGATTATCAACACTCATTCCATGCTTAAGATGCGCTTCTAAATAGCCTTGGTAACGTTCGTTTCGTGATTTAACACTGTCGAAATGTTGTGTAATAAAGCAAATTCGCTTGTGACCTAACGTAATTAAATAGTCAGTAGCATCAAACGCACCTTGGCGGTAATCTGATAATATTATGTGCTTTTCGGTACCGTCGTGCTCCAGTTGAAATTGCACAACGGGTAAACCTTTGTCGATAAATTTGCAGATAAGCTCAGCGTTTTTTCCTGACGACGCGATAATAATACCGTCAACATTTAGCTGTCTTAACGCCTGTAAAGATTGCGCTTCAATCGTTGGGTCGAAATCGGTGTTGTAAATTAAAACGTTATAGCCATTTTTTTTACAAAAATCATCAATACCTCGTATCGCTTTACCTGTGTATGAACCGGTAACGTCACGCACAATAACACCAATGGTTTTCGTTTTAGCTGTTTTCAGGCTTCTGGCAATAGGGTTTGGTACATAATCTAGCTCTTCAATCGCTTGCATTATTCTTTGTTTGGTTTTTTCTGCCATGTAATCAAAACGGCCATTTAAATATTGAGAAACCGTGCTTTTAGACACGCCAGCTTTCTCAGCTACATCGATTAACTTGATTTTTACCATGGATTTTTCTTTGAGGCGCTAAATATTCGAGTGTTGACATTGTGCAACAGTGTGCTAATTTAATCAACTAAACCGATTTAGTAAAACGATTTAGTTTGTTCGGTAAATCATAGTTACTCTGCTGATTTAGTATTGAATTAGTATTGAACGTAAGGAAGATAAGTGAAAATTGCAGCGATAAAAGTCTTTGTATGTAGCCCTGGTAGGAACTTTGTCACGGTAAAAGTGATGACAGATACTGGTGTTTACGGTTTAGGTGATGCAACAGTAAATGGCCGAGAAATGGCTGTTGTAACCTATTTAGAAGAACACGTAATTCCTTGTTTAATAGGTAGAGACCCAAGCAACATTGAAGACATTTGGCAATATTTGTACAAAGGTGTGTATTGGCGAAAAGGGCCAATTAATATGGCCGCGATTGCAGCGATTGATATGGCACTTTGGGATATTAAAGGAAAAGTGGCTGGTTTACCTGTGTATCAGTTACTTGGTGGAAAAAGCCGTAAAGGTGTTACGTTATACGCACACGCCAATGGGGAAAGCATTGACGACACACTTGATAAAACACAGGCATTAATTGAACAAGGCTTTAAGGCTATTAGATTACAGTCGGCAATTCCCGGGCTTAAAGTAACTTATGGCGTTTTAGGGGATAAAAAAGACTATTACGAATTGCAGGGTAATCGCCCTTTACCGCCAGAAGAAGAGTGGTCAACGCTAAAATATTTTAATTCGGTGGTCGAGCTATTTCGTGCTGCACGTGAACGTTTTGGTGATGAAATTCAATTTGTTCATGATGTACACAGTAGGCTAACACCCATTGAATCAGCCAAACTCGGTAAGTTATTAGAAGAGTTTAATTTATTGTTTCTCGAAGATGCTTCAATGGCAGAGAACCAAGATAATTTTTCCATAATCAGGCAGCACACCACAACACCATTGGCTATTGGCGAAACCTACAATACGATTTGGGATTGTAAAGATTTGATACAAAACCAGCTTATTGACTATATTCGAGTGGCCGCAACGCATGCTGGTGGCATTACGGCGTTAAGACGTATCGCAGATTTTAGCAGTATATATAACGTAAAAACGGCACCGCATGGCGCACCTGATTTATCGCCGATTTGTTTTGCAGCGCATATGCATCTTAACATTTGGACGCCTAATTTTGGTATTCAAGAGTTTGTAGGTTTTGGAAATGAGCAATTAAAGCAAATATTTAAGCATGAATATAGCGTAAAAAATGGCATGGCTTATATGAGTGAAGCACCGGGCTTAGGTATAGAGTTTGATGAAGAAGTTGCGAGTCAATATCCTTATAAACGCTCTTATTTGCCCGTAAGTCGGTTAGAAGATGGCACATTGTGGAACTGGTAAACGCTGGCATTGTTGGCTTTGATTAAAAATATAAACAGGATTAATACATGAGTAATAAAATTAAAGTATTAGTGCATGGCACTGGTTTTGCTGGGCAAGGGCACACAGATGCCTTTAGATATGCCGGCGCTGAAGTAGTGGGTATTGTTGGCAGAACCAAAAGTGTAGTTGAGCAAGTTGCTAAAGACATGAATATTCCTTATGCCGGCACCAATTGGCAGCAAGCGCTAGAAGATTGCAAACCTGATGTTGTGTCGATTGCTACTCCGGGTGGTGCGCATGTTGAGCCGATAGAACAAGCGATTGAATTTGGCTGTCATGTTTTCTGTGATAAGCCATTAACACAAAGTGGTGAAACGTCGAAAGCGCTATACCAATTAGCGCAAGCTAAAAATGTTAAAACGGCTTTTGCTGCAAGTTTTAGGTATATGCCTGAAATACTCCATGCCAAAAAGCTTGTTGCTGAAGGGATTATAGGCGAGCCATTAGAAGTTGAATGTATTTCTCATTTTAATTTAGAGCGTGATATTCCCTTCGGTTGGTCACATCGAAAAGAAGATGGCGGCGGGCGACTGAATAATAACTTTACGCATATGATGTCGATTGTTACTTCGGTCGTGGGCGAGAAAATTCTAGCTATTATGGGCGAAGTACGTGACGACTTAGGTAAAGCACCGATTGTAGAAGGTGTACACAACTTTAAAACTCGACGTGATTTTATTCCCAAAGATTTAAACGATGCTTCACTACAGTGGGGCGAGTCAAATGTTGAGTGGTCTTATAACGTATTAGCGCAATTAGAAAGTCCATTTGCTGAAAAACCGGTTTCTGTAATGTTTAAACATGGCGGGCTGCATCCACGCTTTAATGAAGATCACATTGTGTTTTATGGTAGTAAAGGTGCAATTTATATTAAGGGGCACTATGGTGCAGGGCCACTGTATGTTTACGGCGAAAACAACGAATGGCAGGAAGTACCATTACCTGCAGAAATTGCATCAGATGTACCTAATGTTGAAGGTGATACCGAAAGAAATTGGCGCTACCTTATTCGAGAATTAGTGCAAGACATTCAAGGTGAAGCTGTAGCGCCTTACCAAACATTTAAAGCAGGGAGTCAATACCAACAGCTTATTGATTTAATTCGTAAAAATGACTTTTGGGTTGATGTAAGTCATCTGCAATAAATTTCAGCCGAAAAGGTAAGCTCATGTTTTATGATTATTTGGTAATTGCAGGGTATTTTACGCTAATTGTTGGAATAGGCTTTGCTTTTAAAGGTATGGCTAAAAACTCCACCAGTGACTACTTTCGCGGTGGCGGGAGAATGTTGTGGTGGATGGTAGGTTCAACCGCCTTTATGGCGCAGTTTTCTGCCTGGACCTTCACCGGTGCTGCTGGTAAAGCATACACAGATGGTTTTGCCGTGAGTTTAGTGTTTTTCGCCAATACTTTTGCTTACTTTTGCGGTTGGGCATATTTTTCACACCGTTTTCGTCAAATGCGTGTTGATACGCCAACCGAAGGCATAAAACGTCGCTTTGGCCAGCAAAATGAAACGTTTTTTTCATGGGCATTAATTGTGTTTAGTGTGATTAATGCTGGTGTTTGGCTAAATGCGCTGGGTGTGTTCTCTAGCGCTGTATTTAATGCTGATATTACGCTTACTATTATTGCTACTGGCTTAACAGTGCTATTTGTTTCAGTGCTTGCTGGCGCATGGGGAGTTGTTGCATCAGACTTTGTGCAAACATTAGTGGTTGCTGTGGTTTCTATTGCTTGCGCAATTGTCGCCTTAGTTCAAGTTGGCGGCCCTGTTGAAATGGTAACCCAATTTCCGTCTGACTTTATGATGGGTCCTGATATGAACTACGGTTTGTTATTAGTTGGCACCTTTGTTTTCTTTCTAGCTAAACAAATGATCACCATTATGAATTTGAACGACTCCTTTCGCTTTCTAAATGCAAAAGACTCTGACAACGCTAGAAAGGCGGCTTTACTGGCCATGGTATTAATGGGGCTTGGTAGTATTATATGGTTTATACCGCCTTGGGTTTCGGCCATTTTGTACCCTGATGCGGCCGCCGCATTCCCTGAGCTTGGCAATAAAGCAGCCGATGCCGTTTACTTGGTATTTGCTCGAAACACTATGCCCATAGGGACAGTTGGCTTGTTATTAGCCGGACTTTTCGCTGCTACCATGTCATCAATGGACTCATCTTTAAATAAAAACGCCGGTATATTTGTGCGCAGCATTTACCAACCATTATTAGCGAGAAAAAATAAAGTTATTGATGATAAGCATTTATTAAAGGTTAGCCGAGTTGTTAGTTTCGCTTGTGGTATTTTGGTGATCTCGGTGGCGTTATTTTTTAAGTCACTTAAAGAATTAAGCTTGTTTGACTTAATGATGTCGCTATCAACCATGATCCAAGTACCGCTGCTTATTCCGCTTATTTTTGGTTTGTTTATTAAGAAAACGCCTAATTGGGCGCCTTGGGTTACCGTTGCTTTAGGTTTGTTTATCTCGTGGTTTATGATGAATATATTAACGCCACAAGTCTTTGCTAATTGGTTGGGCTTGAATGAACTGACTCGCAGAGAATCGGTTGATATGAACTTAATGCTCACCATTGCCGCACACTTGATTTTTACCGCAGGCTTTTTCTGTTCAACCACTTTCTTTTATAAAGCAGAACAAGACGAACACAAACAAGAGCGAGAAAAATTCTTTGTTGATATTGAAACCCCAGTCATTGCCGATAACGTACAAGATGATTACGACCGTAAACAAAGAGACAAGTTAGGTTCTATGGTGTTGTTAATGGGCAGTGGTGTAACGCTTATGGCGTTAATTCCCAATCCATTATGGGGTAGAGGCATGTTTGTCGCCTGTGCTTTGGTGATTTTAGCGGTAGGTGTTTTCTTGAAAAGAAGCGCTAAGCCAACCGCTTAATTAACGAGATAATATAATGTTTTCAAAAATTAACTTAATAGCAATTGTCTTCATTTTTTCTATTGCGACTATTAGTTGCAGTGCAAAGCATAAAACGCTTAACACCCAAGTAAGCAAGGTAAGCAAAGTAAAACCTGCCGTGGTGTTAACGCATGGTATTGACCAATCTGCTGGCGGCGTTGCTACTTACATAATAACAACGAATAACGCGACTTATTATTTGGAAAAGCAAGGTGGCGGTTTATCAAGCATGGAAGATATTGAAGGTGTTGATTGGTTAGGCTTTAACAACACTAAAGGCTCGGGTCATAAAGGTGAATATCGAGGCTTTCCAAATGCTATTCATAAGCAAGACGGCAATTATTTTCATGCGCTTAACGCGGGTACTGACTGATCAAGCTCTGAAGTTAATATTGAATCAGCCAACCATGTTCGTATTACTTTTACGTCGGGAAATAAAAAGTGGCAAGGGCAATGGGATTTTTACCCTGAACGCTTAGATTTTACCATGAACAAAGTTAGTGCAGGTTATAAATACTGGATACAATACGAAGGCGTGCCTTATGGAGAAATGGATAAAACCGACTTTTGGTTTAGTGCGAGTGAAAACAAAGCGCATGCCATCAACGAACCATATTTGGCTGACTTGCCAACCACAGAATGGATAGCGTTTGGTGATATAAAAAGCCCGAGAATGTTATATATGTTGCACCATCAAGATGATGAACATCCAGATAATTACGTCAGCAGACCCGATATGACAGTATTTGGCTTTGGTCGCAGTAATAAAGATAAATACCTAGATACGCCGCAACGATTTTCACTAGGCTTTGTAGAATCATCTGAATATGAGCAAGTAAAAGCAACAATCGAGAAAATTATTTTTTAATATTGCTTTAATAGCTCAAATTAAAATTTATGAAACCAATGCACGAGCGTCTATTTGCTTGCCAAGATCTTTTAAATTTTTACACCTGTTTCAAACTGGGAAATACGGCTTAATTTTTTATATTGTTTCAGGAACATAAACCAACTGACGATACCGGATAAAAAATTACCAATACTAGCGCCAATAAATATACCTAAAAGCCCATACATTTCTGAACCTAGCCATATTAAAGGAAGGTAGCAGCCAAACAGGCGTAAAATAGAAATAATTAATGCTGAATTAGGTAAACCCATGGCATTACATGCGGATACACAAATCATGCAAACCCCAAGAGCGCCATAGCTTATAGGTACTATCCATAAGTATTGCATTAACAGGTTTTCTATCTCGCTATTTACTGAAAACAAGTCAGCCATTGGTTTAGATATTACGAATATAATAACTGCAATCGCTAATTGAAAACATAAAAGGGTATTAATCGCTGTTTTTACTAAGAAGAATATTTCAGGGATTTTATTTCTGCCTTTAAGATTGCCAATCATAGGGGGTATAGCCATTGTTAGGGCTAGAATTAAAATAATAGCAATATATTCAATACGGTTAGCTAAACCCCATGCACCAACAGCGAAATCTCCGTAGGATGCAATTACAATAGTGACCAATATCGCAGAAACTGGCGGAATAAACTGACTCAACATAGCCGGAATAGTGTACTGAATGATCGATTCTATCCCTTTTTTAGCTCTGTTGATATTACAGATTACAACAACAAAATTTTTGTCGATTACGGCCTTAAAAATAATATAACAACCAATAATAAACGAAAGGCATGTTGCCCATGCAGCACCAGCCAAACCCATATTAAAACTAAATATAAAAATAGGGTCTAAAACAATGTTTAGTAAACTTGTTAGCACCATCACTTTACCTGGTAGCAAAGTTTCGCCGTGGGCACGACAAATGCTATAACCAAAATACAGCATTGCGCCAAGCCAACAACTTAAAAGCCAAGGTAGCCAATATTGTCTAAGTAACGTGAAAAGAGCCTCGCCAGCCCCTAAATAACCAGTAATTAATACTTGATAATACCAAAGTAAAAAGCAAAGCAAGGTAATGATGATCACACCAATACATAAAACCAGTGTGCCTAAATACTTTGCATAACGTTTTTTATTGGCACCAATAGCGTTTGAAATAGATGCGGTAGTAGCTATGCCAAGCCCAACTTGAATACCAATAATTAATTGGTAAATAGGTATAGAAAACCCCACAACAGCTAAAGGTTGTGCGCCTAGTTGACCTATAAAGGCACTATCAATAAGTTGGCTGCTCATAATAGCAAACAACCCTAGTAGCATTGGCCAAGTTTGTTTATATAAAGCTTTAAACTGTGGGGTTTTAAAGAAGTTCATGAGCTATTAAATATCGCTGTTTGGTTGGCACTAAACATTTTATGAAGGCGAAATAACAGGTAAATTTGAGAGCCTGAACAGGCTCTCATTTTAACAATTACGAGTGTAAAGCTAGATTGAAACGACAACTTTACCCATGGCTTGGCCACTTGCTAGGCGATCATGTGCTTTGCCAATTTCTTCTAACGTAAAGTTCGGCTCATCAACAATGGGTGTTAGCTTGCCAGCATCAATTATTTCAGCAAGTTTAGTTAAAATTTCACCATGTTGCTCACGTTTATGGTTATGTAGCATAGGTATTAACATAAATACTACATGCAAAGACAAGCCTTTAAAGTGTGCAGGTGTTAAGTCAATTTCCGCCATAGAAACCGTTGTGGCGATTTGACCATTAAGGGCTGCTGCATCAAATGAATTAAGTAAATTAGCACCACCAATTGAGTCATAAACTAGGTCAAACCCAGCACCTTGGGTATGTGTGTTTACATAATCGGCTACAGTATCAGTTTTATAGTTTATTGCTGTTGCACCAAGTTTTTCGATCAATATAGATTGTGTTCCACCGCCACCTGTTGCATAAACCTCTGCGCCAAAATACTGTGCAAGTTGTAGTGCAATATGACCAACACCACCAGCACCACCATGTACCAATACTTTTTGGCCTGCACTAATACCAGCACGAGTTAAACCTTCATAAGCGGTAATGCCAACTAAAGGTATTGCTGCTGCTTCGCGCATTGATATACTTTTAGGCTTGTGGGCAACGAGTTTAACGTCGGCAAGCATGTACTCTGCTAAGGCACCTTGTAAATCGGCTAAACCGCCAGCACAACCGTAAACTTCATCGCCTATTGCAAAGTTATTCACACCTTCGCCAACCGCTTCTACAGTGCCCGCAAAATCCATACCTAAAACACCCGGTAACGCTGGTGATAAAGGCGCTAAGTCTGCACCCATTTGTCGGATCATGGTATCAACGGTATTAACACTTGTTGCTGCTACTTTAACAAGTACATGGCCCGCTTTAACTTCTGGCTTTTCTATCTCAGCCGCTTTAAATACATCACTACCGCCGAACTCATTAATAATCATTGCTTTCATTGTTATATCCTCTCTCTGATTGATGAGGTAAGTATATTTACAAAATATATTTTTGATAATATAGTCTTATGACTAATCAGTTTTTACTTTTTGTTAATAATGGTTTTGTCTAATGAATAATGAACATCTGAAACTTTTTGTTCGAATAGCAGCTACACATAACATCAGCTTAGCTGGCAGTGAGTTGGGCTTGTCTCCTCCTGTTGCAAGTATGCATATCAACAAACTAGAAGACTCGCTCGGTGTAAAGCTAATACACCGCACCACTCGAAAAGTTTCTTTAACCGAAGAAGGGCGTGAATTCTTACCTCACGCCGAAGAAGTCTTAAATGCTGTAGTGAGTGCTAAAGCCGCTGTTGGGGCAGGTAGCTTTACACCTCAAGGAACGATAAGAGTTTCAGCGCCTGCTTCATTTGGGCGTATGCATATAGTGCCATTTTTAAAAGGATTTACTGAAGCACACCCACAATTGAGAATTGATTTACGCCAAAGCGACAGTATTGTTGATATGGTTGAAGGTGGCTTTGATATTGCCATTCGCAATGCATCGTTAAATGATTCCACGTTAGTCGCCCGAAAACTTGCGCGCGATAATCGCATTATTTGTGCGTCACCAGACTATATTAAAAAATATGGCGAGCCTAAAACACCAAAAGACCTACTAAATCACCAATGTATTAATCTTATTGGCATTGACAGTTGGACTTTTGATACACCTGAAGGTCAACAGAAGATTAAAAGTAAAGGGGCAATTCGAATAGATAACGGAGAGTCAATAAGGGATGTTTGTGTTGGCGGTGCTGGCTTAACGCTTTGTTCTATTTGGTGTGCATATAAAGCGCTACAAAAAGGAGAGCTTGTTCAAGTATTAAAAGATTACCCATTGGTGTCAGATACCGCTATTTGGGCGGTCTACCCTAGCTCAAGGTTATTAGCGCCGAAAGTGAGAGCATTTATTGATTATTTTATTAAATGCTATGGCGAAACACCTTACTGGGAAAGTTAATCGCGTAATATTTTAATCTTATTATATATAAAATGTTAATTCTGTATTGTCACTTGGCTTCTTTATTTAGCTTATGATGTGTAATAAATTCGTTTCTTCAAAGTTTTAGGGTGATTACCTAGTAAAAAATCGGGAGAAATTGAGATGAAAAATACAGATGCCTATAATACACAAACACAACCTAGCCAGTTACAGCTTGCACGGGCTTTAACTTTACCTTCACGCGAAGCCATGCTTGAACGTGCGCCGTCGGTGCAACAGTTTTGGGATAATAATCAGCAATTACTCCTTAATGCATGGCATGAGTGGGATGAAAACGAAACGGCTAACTTAATTAAGCCTGACGTTTCATTACTCGATCCTAAGCTGCGCAATGCTATTGAACAAGCATGGGAAGACCCAACAAAAGAGTCGGCTGTAAAATCATTACTACAAGAAGTATCTGCTGATGTTTATCAATTCCAGTTCTTTGATCCAGAGCGCCTGGCTGATTTACGCGAATATCTTGATGCGGTTGCCGATGCACAAATTCCGTTGCGCCCTCCTTATGGCATAGTATTGAACCGCCGCGGAGCAATGCTTGATAAACGCTCAGAAGGGTTTCTTGGCGCACCTAGCTTTCAAGCTTTTTATCACGAATTACTTAATACATATATGCGACCGATTGCGCGTATGCTTTTTCCAGAAGTTATGGGTTATGACACGCAAACGTTTGGTTTTTCAATTCAGTGGCAAGCGGGCATGGATACATCGTTACGTCTTCATACTGATGCCTCGGCTGCAACACTAAACATTAACTTAAATTTGCCAGATGAAACCTTTACGGGCTCAGAAGTCGACTTTTACGATAAAGCGACAGGTAAATTAAACCGCTTATCATTTAAGCCTGGTACCGCAATGATTCATCGCGGTAGCGCAGCGCATGCAGCTTTGCCAATAACCAGTGGTGAGCGTTCTAATTTTGTACTGTGGTTGTACGGTGATCGGGGCCAAATACCTTTGCAAAATCACCAAGTGCAGAAAGTTGATGCAAAACAGCGTTGGACCGTGCCATCAGCAAAACAAGACTATACTGCCCCATTCTAGGCTATATGAATAATGCGGGTCTAAAATCTAATATATTAGCAATACATCATAATATTCATGATGTGTTGCTTTTTTATTTAAAAAATATGACTTTAAACTAAGGTATAAAATTATTTTTTGATAAGATAAATAATTGCCAGAAATACTTTAAGTTTTTTATATTATTTAACAATGATTTAAAGTGGTTTTCTAAGTAGGGATTTCCTTGGGTATTAAGTAAGTAAGGAATTAAGGAATTAAGGAAGTAAATAAAATTATTGATTAAAGCATGTTGAAAGAAGTTCAACATGCTTAATTTTACCTTTATGCATTGGTTATCTTTAAATACAACATATCTTTTAATTCTGCTCGTTCAAACTTTAATTGATGGAAAGCTTCGTCATCAATTGGTGCATTATTTAGCTCTAACTTTCTAATTTCAGAATCAAGTAAATGATAACGTTTAGCCTGAGTGGCAAATGCTGTGTCTGATTGGGTTAGTGCTACAATTTTATCTTTGTGAGTGGGAAATTCGTTCACTAGAGAATGATCTTCACCTAACATAGTAATTCCTTATTTAATTAGTGTTGCTGGTTAATGTTGCTGGTTAATGTTTATAACGAATATTCAGATAACAAGTATCAACATATATTTAGCCTGATGCTTAATACCTAAGTTTCATTAATATTTGTAAGGCGCGTTTCTTTTTAACACGCCATACTTTATGAAAAGATTATTGAATTGATAATCTTTCTATAATTCTGGGTTTTTAGCTGTCCATGCTTTGTCTAAGGCAACCAAACAATCGTAATTATCAAAGCTCATTAACTCTTCTAAATGTTGATGATGGCTTTGATACAAAGAAACATACCCCTCTTCTTCATTACGTTTTTTATATAGTTCAGGTACCATTTCAGCATCTTTTTGCTGAAAAATGTGTTTTAAACGATGTGCTTCATAAGGATCAATACCTAATTGTTTCATCGCCGCTTGCCCCATGTTTAAGGCTGTACCAAATGTTTCTCGATAAATTTCACTAATATGTAGATCCATAAAGTCAAAAGAAGCCTCTCTATCATTGGCACTAACAACAACTTTTAACTGCGGGTAGTGTTTGTTGGCAAGTTCAACTAACTGTTTAGCAGCATGTGTATCGCTTAATGTAATAATAAGTAATTCAGCACTTGATGCTCCGGCAGAGGCTAACAAATCTAATCGTGTTGCATCTCCGTAATACACTTCAAAACCAAGCTTTCTTAACACGCTAACATTGCTGGCATTATGATCGAGAATTATAGGCTTGATACCGGCAGATAAAAGGAATCGACCTATATCTGTGCCTAAACGACCAAAGCCAGCAAGAATAACTTTATGATCCCCTTTTTTAATTGTGTCATCTTCTTGTGCTTCGCTTGCTAATGTTGCTTTTTGGCTTAACTTTTCATGAACAACAAACATGACAGGCGCTAAAAACATAGAAATAGCCACCGCAGATATTAGTGGCTCAATAATTTCAACAGACAAAACGCCACTGCTTTTTGCTAATTGAAATAAAACAAAAGCAAACTCGCCACCTTGTGCCAATGCAATTGCAAATAATGATCGCTCTTTTGAGCTGATTTTAAATACCAAACCTATTAAAATTAATACTAGCCACTTTATTGCAATTAAGCCTGCCGTTAGCCCTAAAATTAGAGAAATATTATTTCCAATCAGTAAGAAATTAAGACTAGCGCCAATAGATATAAAAAATATTCCTAATAACAGGCCTTTAAATGGCTCTATATCACTCTCTAACTCATGTCTAAATTCACTGTCGGCCAATACAACACCAGCTAAAAATGCCCCTAATGCCGGTGATAAACCCACGGTCATCATAAGTAGCGATGTACCTATAACTAATGCTAAAGCTGCTGCAACGAATATTTCACGCACGCCAGTTTTGGCTATGCTTTGAAATATAGGTCGACAGGCAAATTTACCAAATATAAGTACAGCAACAATGGCGGCAATGGTTATGGAAATTTGTAAGTAGTTAGGTAAAACACTGATATCGAAAAGTACGGAGTCATGATGCCCAGTACCAGAAACGGCTAGCGTTGCGAGTAAAGGCAGGATGGCGAGCATTGGAATAACCGCTAAATCTTGGAATAATAAAACAGCAAAAACGGATTGCCCTGCTTCTGTTTTCATTTTTCCTTTTTCTTGTAGCGTTTGTAAAACAATAGCTGTAGACGATAATGACAAAATCAAGCCAATGGCAAGAGCCTGTTGCCAAGGAAGAAAAAAGTAAGCAATAGCAGAAATAATAAGGCTTGTTATCACAACTTGTGAACCGCCAAAACCAATTATGGGTGTTTTTAGTTGCCATAGCAGCGATGGCTTTAGTTCTAAACCCACTAAAAAAAGCATCATCACTACGCCAAATTCAGTAAAGTGCATTATTTCTTCAACATCGTGAATTAAAGCTGCGCCAAAGGGCCCAATAACAATGCCCGCAATAAGGTAACCAAGTACTGACCCTAAGCCTAATTTTTTAGCAATAGGTACAGAGATAGCCGCGGCCGTTAAAAAAATAAAAAACTGCAGTAAAAACGTTTCCATACTATGCGCTCCCGATCGAACGATTTATATCGCTATTTAGAGTTTCTTGCTTTTTTGCATGCTCAATATCAAAAAAATTGTCGCGTAAAGCAATGATGGTACGTCGGTAATTTTCAGCATGACTCTGAATTTTTTCTTGCTCTAGCCCTTGATGAACACCAGATACGGCGAATGGGGGCAACCAAATCATATTACATAGCTTTGCGGTAGCCACAAAGGGTGCTGTAAATTCAGCTAAAGTAAACTCGTTATAACCATCTTTTTGGTAGGTTGAGGCATCACCGCCAGTAGTGATCGCTTGAAAGCATATTTTATCTTGTAATGCTTTGCCTTCTGAGCCATAGGCCCAGCCGTGTTCTAGCACTAAATCAAACCACTCTTTGATAATAGCTGGGGTTGAATACCAATAAAAAGGGTGTTGAAAAATGATAATGTCATGTGCTTCACATAAAGCTTGTTCGCGCTTAATATCAATCATAAAGTCAGGGTAATTTGCATAAAGGTCATTTACTGTTACGTTATCTAATGTTTCTACAGCCTTTCTTAACGCTTTATTGATATTTGAATGTGACTTTGCTGGATGCGCAAAGTTAATGAGTATCTTCTTCATGCAATTTAATCCCTGTTAAATAATAAGATCGAATTTTTATCGCTTAGTGAATAATATGCTCAATAACTTCAGCAATTTGGGCAATTTTTTTCGTGTTGGTTGCATCTGGGTGTGGCGCAGTGAATTGTCTAATATCATTGTCAAAATATAAACCTGACTTATCAGCAAACTCATCAGATAAAGCCGCTTTCACTAGAATGTCAGCACCTATTTGTAAGTCACCACCGGCTACGCCATAAGCTTGTTCTACCATTTTGCTACCCAAGAAAGACTTAGGATTTATAGCAATGATACTTGGTCCATTATCACCAAGTTGCAATGCCATATGTCGAGACCACATGGTTAACGCTAACTTGCTCTTAGCGTAAACTGCGTTGTCTGAAAGTGGACTTGGTTTTGTTAGCTCTTCAGGTAAAACAGATGCTTGTGCCGCTGAAGACAAGTTGATTACACGGCTTTGCTCGCCTAGCAAAGGTAGTAGTTGTTGGGTCAATAAATAAGGCGCAATGGTATTAACCATAAAGCGTACATCAAGCCCGTCTGAAGAAATTGTTTCTGGAACAATTAATACCCCGGCATTATTAATAACAGCATCTAGTTTTTGGTGATTATATGCTATTTCCGCAGCTAAGGTTTTAACTTCTGCAATGATAGATAGATCAGCTTTATAGGTAAAAATTTGCTCTGAACTAGCAAGTGTAAGCAGCTGTTGTTTCACTTTTGATAACTTTTCTTCACTTCGCCCGTGCAGTAGAACAATATGCCCTAATTTAAGCAGCGATTTAGCTGTGGTTAAACCAATACCATCAGTTGAGCCCGTAATTAAAATTGTTTTTTTCATTTGTTTCACCTTATACCTATATTTGTCAGTTTAAAAATCAGCCCTATCAATATTAAATTCGATAACCATGAACGAAAAAATAAGAAAAGAGCTGAATATGAAATTACATAATCGTTAGTTAATTTCTTGAACTTTCATGACAAGCTCAGGCCAGTTTCGTTGGTTTTCTATGTCATGTTCTAAACCTTGTTCATCAGCAGCGGCAAAGCGTTTAATGGCAGGGGTTTTACTCGTTGCTTGGTATAACCAATAAGCCTCAGCTTTAAGCGCTTCTTCAATCGGCTTATCAATTGACTCATATACAGCCTGTTTACAAGCATTAATAGATTCAGCCGGGAATTGCGCAATGCGATTGGCAAGGTTATCAACGTATTCACCAATTTCATCTGGCGCTAATGCTTTATTGATAGTGCCGTATGCTTCAGCTTCATCGGCAGTAAAATCACGAGCACTTAAAATAATTTCAAGGGCTCTGCCTAAGCCAGTTTGACGTGCCATACGTGAAGCACCACCTCCACAAGGAAGAATCCCCATACCAACTTCCATTTGCATGAACTTAAATTTACCACGAGCGGCAAAGCGCATATCTAATGCCAGTGCCAATTCATGACCACCGCCACGGGCAAAGCCTTCAAGTTTAGCTATGGTTGCTTGAGGTACTTTACTGATTCGTTCACATACCGTTTGCAAATCAAGTAGTTTTACATCATCGCGGGCCACAGCTTCAGTAGACATATCTTTTAATAATTCGGTGTCGTAATGGCAGACCCAAATTTCAGGATTGGCTGATTGAAATACAACAACCTTTGTTTTTCTATCACGCTCTAATCTCATGGCAAGACTATTCAGGTCTTCTAGCATTTCCTGGCCTTGAACGTTAACTGGGCCAAAATCGAATGTTACCGTTAATTTTCCACCTTCAGATATGGCATTAAATGTTTTAAAACCTGCATATTTCATTTTCTATTCCCCTACTATTTAAGTGTTCGAGCCATAGTGGCAATCAAACTTTATATTTTTAATATACGCACTTATTAATACTGCGAGTCATTGCGATGTATTAAGAATAGGTTAAAAACATTTGTTTGATAATGTAGAGAAATAAGTAATCAGTTTTAATTTATTGTTAATAATTGTGTAGGCGCTTAGGGTGAGTTTTTAGCTTAAAATTATAAATTTTAATTGCGGGGGAGAAACTCATAAGTAACTTTTCTATATTTGTAAAAAGATCTGAGTAGAGTTAAAGCAGTGTAGTGCCAAGTGTTATTGAAGCTATATAGATAACAAGCTTAATTGGCTTTAAGTATTTGGGGTACGCAAAAGAGTCATCATAAAATTTTTATGATTATAGTATTAAATTGCTTAAAGGATTTTATTTAAAAAGAGAAGAATGGGGTGGCTAAAGGGACTTGAACCCTCGACAACCGGAATCACAATCCGGGGCTCTACCAACTGAGCTATAGCCACCACTGATATTACTTGAAGTGCCCAGTGATAAGGCGCGAGGATTGTATTGCATTTTATAGTGATATGACAAGTGAAATATTGCATTTAAAGCATTTTTTTTGAGTTTTTGTCGAGTATTGAAATATTTTTACTCGGCGACCCGTTATTCAGTTATTTCAACTTTTATCTGTAACTTGCTAATATGAGGTATAGCCATTTAAAAAGATAGCCATTATGTCATTAGAAAAAATTTCAACACAAATTTCAAACGCTCAGCAGGGTAATGTTAAGAAAATGCCACCTGTTGAGTTATGGGATCCGCCTTTTTGTGGTGATATAGACCTAGAAATAAAGTCGGACGGTAGTTGGTTTTATAATGGTAGCGTTTTTAAGCGTTTGTCTTTGGTTAAGTTATTTGCGTCGGTATTAAAAAAAGAAGATGAAAAATATTTTTTGGTAACGCCGGTTGAAAAAATAGGTATAAAGGTTGTTGATGCACCATTTATTTTAACGCAATGGCAATGGCTCGATGAAGAACAAACCCGTATGCAAGTCACTACTAATTTAGACGATAGCTTTATATTAAATGCAGAACACCCTTTAGATATTGCAGAAGATGGTGCTTTATACGTTACGGTTAGGCGAAATTTAAAGGCTAAGGTACATCGTAATGTTTATTATCAGTGGGTAGATTTAGCCAAAGAAGATAAAAAAAAACAGGGCACTGAGTTGGTGTTTTTCAGCGCCGATTGTCGGTTTGTTTTAGGCCAACTAGAAGATTAAGTTATATCACCCGAGAAAAGCGTTGCTGATTTATTTTTTGCTTTAGGTTGGCATCAAAGCTCATGCAAATGTTTCGTATTAATAATCGAGCTTTTTGATCTACACGAATGTTATTTTGTGTATTGCTGAGCAAGCCGTCATCAATAAAAGGCTTAAGCAGAGGTAGATCTTTAGCGAAGTATTGGTCAAAATCAATTGAATACTTTTCATTAATTTTATTTTTGTTGATAGACATATTACACATTAATTCACGAATAACTTCGCCTCGAATAATGTCATCTTGAGTGAGTTTTAGCCCTTTTTCATGAGTATGCGCGTTTGCATCAATCGCTTTATAATAGTTCGGTAGTTCTTTGGTGTTTTGGCTTAAGCTACTTCCAATAGCGCTTATTGCTGACACACCTAAACCGAGCAAGTCGCCACCGCCTTTGGTGGTGTAGCCTTGAAAATTTCTGTGTAAATTCCCTTCTTTTTGAGCGATAGCTAACTCATCTTCCGGCTTGGCGAAGTGATCCATTCCGATAAAGTCGTAGCCAAAGTCACAAAGCTTTTCTATGGCAAGTTTCATTAACGCAAACTTCTCATCTATGTTTGGTAGCCATTCATCTTTAAGTTTACGTTGAGCAGCAAACCGAGAAGGCATATGGGCATAACTAAAGAGTGAAATGCGATCAACGGCCATCTCATGCGCTTTGTTCAGTGTACGGGTGAATGTTGCTATATTTTGATGTGGTAAACCATAGATCAAATCAATATTAATCGACTTGAAGCCAACGTGCTTGGCATGAGCAATAAATTTCTCTATAAATTCGGTTGATTGCACTCTATTAATGGTTTGCTGCACTTTTTCATCGATGTCTTGTACACCAATGCTTAAGCGATTAAACCCTAAACTATATAAATGTTCGGCTAAGTTCATTTCTATTTCACGTGGGTCTATTTCAATACTCATCTCTACTTGCTCAGAGAAGGTAAATTGCTCTTTTAATAACACAACTAATTTGGTTATTTGTTCGTGATTTAAGAAACTAGGCGTACCTCCACCCCAATGTAGTTGTTTTACGGTATAGTTTTTAAATAAAGGTGCTTTTGCGATAATTTCTTTTGCAAGAAATGCTAGATAGGTGTCAGCTTTATCTCTGTGGCGAGTAACGACTTTATTGCACCCGCAGTAATAGCAAAGGCTATGACAAAAAGGAATATGAACATACAAGGATAACGCTTGATTTGGGGATGCTTCAATGGTTGAAACTAAATCACTATATTTGAATTGTTCAGTAAATTCTAACGCGGTTGGGTACGAGGTATAACGCGGCCCACTGGTGTTATATTTTTTTAGTAAGGCATTATCGAAAAAGTTATGGGTTTGCATAAGAGGGCCAGTTTATCTATTTTTCGATATTATAAATAAACTCGTTTCTCAAACATTGATCGAGCGCAATAGTGCATGCTTTTTTGAGAAAAAAAGCTACTCATAGTGTAAATATATGAATAGCTTATTGTAGTACGTTCAAACTTAAATTTTGAGCTTTTTATACTATAGTAACTAACAGGTGCTTTAAGTAAATATTGCTATTTAAATGGTCGCTTTTGTTTCACTTAGCATACTATTTCGTTCATTGGCGTATTGATGTAATAGCGCTATATCTTGTCGAATAGCATCTGCCATTTCAGCTTCGAGTTTCATGCGCTCAAAATCTAGTTTCATGCGTGTTTTTTTATCAAGCTTTTTACGCGCGGCTAAAATTGGCATATGCTTTATAGCTTCATAAAATGTAAATATTGCTGGAAACTGCACATTTAAGTCTTGGCTTAATTTTAATGAATCAAGTAAAACGCTTAAGCGCCAACAGCCTTCTGCGATATCGCATTGCTCTTCTTTCATCGCGCGAACAATAATAATAACGCTAGCTATTATTTTTTTGTCATGCTGTTGCAAAGCTTGTTGCTGAGCTATTTCTTTTTGCTTTTGTGCCAGTGTTTGCTGTTTTAACTGGCGCAATAGTTTTACGGCTATGGCGGCTAATACTGCAATAATAACAAAAGCCAATAATGCAAGGTAAACCCATGGATTTGATAGCATTGATGTTACCTATTCAAATTTGGTTAAATCACTATTATTAAATTTGTCCCATAGATCATCTTCTGAGTCTGATTTTTTAGGCTGTTCTACAATGTCATCTTCATCATCTATGCCTAAAGCATCACTGATTTTTTCGTGTTGTTCCATTAGGGTATTATAGTAGTCAATTTCTTCTGATGATAAAGCTATGTCATCATCTTGTTTTTCAAGAATCTCAAGCAATCTTGGATCTTGCTCAATGCGACTTAATTGATCTGCTAATGACTCGCCTGTTTCAACTGCGCGAATGCCTGCGATAGGTGAGTTATCTTGCACTTTCTTCGCTGGTTTGGTTTTTATTGGCGCACTATTCGGCTTACCTAAGTCGATAGGCGTTTTATTGCCAATACGAGGATCTTTATGCTTAGCAGAAGTTTGACTTTGAGTAACTTTTTTCGTGGCTTCTTTTTGACGGTTGCCCGCTTCGTTACCATTAGATTTTTTTGCTCTACGCGGTTTTGGTTCGACTAATTTTTTTTTGTCATCTTTTAGGATGCCAATAGAACCTGTGCCCGGTTTGCGTGATTTTTTCGTACGAGACATAGTAATAACTTAAAATAATGAACAATTAGGTTTATTTTACGACATTCCGCACTAAACAGCGATAGAAAGAAAAAAAGCGACGTAAATAACGTCGCTTTTTGAGAAAATGCGGCAATTGCCAACATATAAATCCCGATTCTTAAGTGGCTGTCCTAGCCTTTTGTTACAGTCCCTGTGAGTTTAATAATTTCTAATATTATTTTTTATTAT
The DNA here is from genome assembly GCF_057550865.1 of Colwellia sp. NW0002-52-1. NCBI lineage: Bacteria > Pseudomonadati > Pseudomonadota > Gammaproteobacteria > Alteromonadales > Colwelliaceae > Colwellia > Colwellia sp. NW0002-52-1. The sequence goes on from NZ_BAAJLU010000006.1 coordinate 188,076, forward strand.
TATCGTAGCACTTCATTTTATTTTTATCGGTCATCCTGACACTTTCTTGGGCTATCCTTTATGTCTAATATAGACAAAATATTCAATGCTTTCCCTAAGCAGTAGTAAACCATCCATATTGTAAATATTGTTCTGCGTTAAATAACGCTTACTTGCTGTCCGTGCAGTGATTATCCATTTTGTTAGTTGCTATCTACGTAGCTGCCCATACTTTACGTGAGTTTCGACAAGCATCAAGTGCTTTTTTTCGTTTTTTGGCTAACTAAAAAGCTAAAACTCAGCAAGTCTTTGTTTTTAAGTGTAATAAAATTGTTAAAATATGTAATTTATTTTTTATTAATTTCTATTTTATGGTCAATGTCTTACAAAAAAGCTTACTTTGAAGGGGAATTTGTTTGCAAGCCTTACTTACGAAGCTCTTCGTTATTAAGGCTTGTAGCAATGTTCTGGTTAAATTTTAGTCATTTAACTCATGTAACCAAGCGGCATGTGTTGGTGCTTTTTTAGTTTGTGACCATTCTTCTACCATCAGTGGAGCGACCCTTTTAAGTTCAGCATATTGCTCTTTTGTACCAATATTGGCTGCTAATTCTAAACGATGTCCATTTGGGTCGAAGAAGTAAATTGATTTAAATACACCATGATTTACCGGGCCTAATATATCTATTCCATTTGACTCTAAATCGTTTTTTGCTGAGATTAAAGCGTCTAAATCTTCAACTTCTAGAGCGATATGTTGTACCCATGTAGGTGTATTTTCATCGCGACCCATGTCAGGAGAATTTGGAATTTCAAAAAATGCGAGTATATTGCCCATGCCTGCATCTAAAAATATATGCATGTAAGGATCAGGGGCCTTGGTTGACGGTACTTCATTTTCTGCAATCGCAACCGTCAGTTCCATATTTAAATGTTTTTGATACCAGTCGACAGTTTCTTTGGCATCTTTACAGCGATAAGCCACGTGGTGAAAGCGTTTTAAATTAATCATAGGGTTAGCACTTAAATTATAAGTTGAGCGAATATCGGATAAGTTAATTTTTACCATAACTCGATAATTCGCCCTAATTTTCATTCCAGTTTAGCAGCAAGAAGTTGTCAGTTTTTGCGTACGCTTAAGTTTACAATAACTTATTAAGAGCTTAGCCTTGAGGAATAATCGTTTGCCATAGCTTAGCTAAACTCTCGTCGACAACGTTAAAAGCTATGCCTGCTAAAGGCGAGTCGATAATGGTTATTGTCGATTTTAAAAGTTGATCGTCTCTAAAAAAGTGGCAGTTTAGTTCACTATTTTCAGCTTGATGATCAAATATGGCTTGTATTGATTGTTCGGTAACTTTGACATGATCAACGGCAATAAGTACATCGTTAACCGCAATGCCAGCTTTAGCCGCAGGTGATTCCTCTAATACTTGGGTAATTGTTAAACCAAAAGGCTGTGCTTTATATTGTGCGCCTAAATAAGCATGAAAGCTTGTAGCAGAAGTTGTTTCTTCACTGTTTAGTTTTTTAAACTTATGCTTTTGTAGTTCAACGCCAACTTTAGCTAACTCGGCTGTTAGATCAATACGTTCAGTGCTATATAAGTGGTGTTTAAATGCCGCTGTAATATCTTCGCCACAAAGTAGGTTGGCAATATTGATAAAGTCTTCTTCGCTTGTACCAACATTTGTCCGACCAAAATGGATCCATAATTCTCGCATTAAGGTATCTAAGCTGTATTGGTTATTAGATTTTTCACGAATTGTTAAATCTAACCACAAAGCGATGAACGCTCCTTTAACGTAATAACTGACTATGTTGTTTACGGCGTCTGGGCCTTGTTGATAAAACTTGGTCCAGGCATCAAAACTAGAGGCCGTGATGCTTTGTTTTAACTCACCTACTCCACGACTAATGCGTGTAGCTCCTTTTGCCAAAATAGCTAAGTATTCTTCAAAAGTAATGATGCCGGTACGATAAAGTGAAAAGTCATCGTAATAAGAGGTTATGCCTTCAAAAGCCCATAACTGTTTGGTATAGCTTTCTTGTTGTAAATTGTAAGGAATAAATTCTTTTGGTTTTATACGACAAACATTCCAAGCATGGAAATATTCATGCGAGCATAAACTTAAGAATGTTTTGTAATTTTCAGTACGCTCTGATGATTTTTGCGCATTGGGTAAGTCGAAGCGGCTCGCTTGTAATATCGTTGAGTTTTTATGCTCTAAACCACCAAATCCGTTGGCGAGTAAATGGGTAATGAACCAATATTCTTTGAAGGGCGCCTCACCGAACAAGTTAATATGGTGCTGACATAACTTACTAACATCGTCGGCTAATTGTTGTGTGTCACCATAATGTTTACTGGTAAATACTAAGTGATGAACCACACCTTCTACGGTAAATTCTGTGCTATCGAACTCCCCAATGGCTACTGGGCAATCAATTAAATGTTGGTAGTTATCAGCAATATAATTACCGAACTGATACTTTTCTGTGCCTTTTTCTCGGGGTAACCCTGTAGCTACACGCCACTGATTATGCTCAGCTAAGGCTGAGGGTTGTATCTTAAGCTGACAAGGTTGTGCGCTTAATTCTTCAACTTGTAAAAATGTTGAACTACCGTTGAAAAAACCACGTTGGCTGTCTAAATAGGCGGTGCGTACTGATAGATCAAACGCGAATACTTGATAACGCACTTGTACTTGTTCATCACTTGCCTGTAATAACCATGTTTGTTTGTCAGTTTTAGTCAATTCAATAACTTCACCTACACTGTTAACGGCAGCAATTTCGGTAATGTTTTTGGCAAAATCACGGATCATATAACTGCCCGGCAACCAAGCAGGCAGCGTTAGGGTGTAGCTTTGATTTATCGTGCTTTTAAAAGACAGTAAGACCTCAAATAAGTGACTATTTGGGTTAAGTGGAGAAATTTGATATTGGATCATATTGGCGCACAAATGTTGACTAGATATTTGTGCTCCAATGTAGCAGAGTTATTTCAATAAAACAGCCTGAAAATAAGCGTTAGCGGCGACTATTTAATATTCTTATTTTTTTAAGCTAGTTTAAAATAACGGTTTTGTCTTTATTGATACAAATACGTTGTTCGGCATGCATTTTTACCGCATGGCATAGTGCCGTAGCTTCTAAGTCGTGCCCTGAATGCACCATTTGCTCAATAGTAAAAGCATGATTAATCGGCTTTACTTCTTGTACAATAATCGGCCCTTCATCAAGGTCAGCGGTAACATAATGTGCGGTAGCACCAATGATTTTAACGCCGCGTTTATGTGCTTGATGATAAGGTTTTGCACCTTTAAAGCTAGGTAGAAATGAATGATGAATATTAATGGCTTGGCCGCGTAACTTATTACAAAGTTCATCGGATAATATTTGCATGTAACGAGCGAGTATTAATAAATTACCATTATATTGTTGATAAATGTCTAATAACGCTTGCTCTTGCTGCGCTTTATTTTCTTTATTAACCGGTAAGTAATGAAAAGGTACATTGTGCCATTGTGCTAGCGCCTGGCAGTCTTGATGGTTTGAGGTTATCGCTACAATATTTACTGGTAATACGCCGGCTTTCCATTTGGTTAATAACGACACTAAACAATGATCGTCTTTTGAAACTGCAATAACTACATTTGGAAAGTTTTCTTTTTTGCGCAGTTGATAATTCATGTTTAGTGGTTTTGCTAAGAGTTCAATGGCTTGGCTAAACTCTTCAAAACTTACCGTTAGCTCCCGATCATCAAAAGCAATGCGTGAAAAAAATGTATCGGTATAAGGGTCACTGTATTGACTCGTTTCAGTAATAAAAGCGCCATGTTCGAATAAGCTTTGGCTAACTTTTGCCAGTACGCCAGATCTATCTGGGCATTGCCAAGTTAAAATGTAGTGGTGAGTGTTTGTCATATTGAAAAAATTCTATGGTTATATGTATGCAGTTTTACATTTTACTGACTCATTGATAAATACTTTTGAGCTATATGTTAATGCTAATTTAACCTGAACTCTGGATAATGAGTGCTTGATACTCAATTGAATCGAAAGATTAGGTGGTAAAGTAAATGCTATAGCAAGGTGAACATTACGAATAAACACCATCAATGCTTCATTTTAACCCATTTCCAAGGCAAAACATTTATGAATAGCGCGCTATTTATTGGCGTTTTAACGTAGATAATGGGTTAAAAGGGAGCATTGAGCAAGTGCTGCTTATCCAGAGTTCAGGTTGATTTAGGCAGGCTCGTTTTCATCGCTGAGTTTACTTTTATGCTGAATATAAAGTGCCTCAACTTTTTCTCTTGCCCAAGGGGTTTTTCTAAGAAACTTTAAGCTGGAGTTAATGCTGGGATCGTCAGTAAAACAACGAATTTTTATTTCTTTGCCTAGATATGTAAAACCAAAGTGTTCAACTAATTGTGTGACAATGGTTTTTAACGTTAACCCATGTAAAGGGTTATAGGGTTGGTGATCCATATTTTTGGCCTTAGCGAGTTTGTACACTACTTTACCATGGCGTGGCTCAATAGTTAAAAGGCAAAAACAAAAAAACGACGCAATGCGCCGTTTTCATAATATTTTAATTAAACAATATTTCAGCTAAACAGTGTTTAAAAAAACGATGTTCATTTGCCACAATTATTAACTAAAGTGAGCTTCTAATGCTTCGCTACCACCAATGTTTTTACCGTCAATAAATACTTGTGGAACAGTATCAGAATTAGTTATGGCTTTAAACATGGTTAAATTAACATCTTTACCTACTTCTAACTCTTCAAATGTTAAGCCTTTTTCAGTTAACAATGCTTTTGCTTTTTTACAGTATGGACAAGTTGGTTTACTAAATACGGTAATCGCAGATACTTGACATGCCGCAGGATTAATATGCTTTAACATAGTGTCAGCGTCTGAAACTTCAAACGGATCGCCTGGTAAGTCAGGTTCGATGAACATTTTCTCAATAACGCCATTTTTAACTAGCATGGCATAACGCCAGCTACGCTTACCAAAGCCAATATCCGCTTTATCTACAAGCATGCCCATAGCATCAGTAAATTGCCCATTACCGTCTGGTATAAAGCTAATGTTATCAGCATCTTGAGCTTCAGCCCATGCATTCATAACGAAGGTGTCGTTAACAGACATACAAATAATTTCATCGACACCATTTTTAAATAGTGTTGGCGCTAATTCGTTGTATCGAGGTAAATGTGAAGATGAACAGGTAGGGGTAAAAGCACCAGGCAATGAAAAAACCACTACAGTTTTATTGTTAAAAATTTCATCACTAGTACGTGTTGTCCACTCGTCATTCTCTCTTAATGTGAATGTAACATTAGGGACTTTCTGTTGCTCTTTATTTTCTAACATAATGGCTCCGTTTATAGTTTATAAAATAGTAGTGTTGTTCGACATGCATTTATTATCGAACATGGCTCCTTATTAATAAAGTGATTAATATTGCACTTAATAATCAATAAAAGCGATTAGAGCTCAGTTGTACACGATTTTATGTATGCAAATTATATTTAATATTAATTATTCTGTTTTGAACGCAGCTTCAGTATTAATGCTAATGGCAAATATTACCAAGATGAATTTACCTTTAAAGGCCGAAATGGTTTCCAGTTTTGCTTATGAAGTGGTAAATTATACCCAACAAGTTGTATATACAATTTAAATTAAGAGGGATTATATGTCGAACAGCTACACGTTAATTAAAGGCTCTGTACCTTTACTTATTAGTATGCCGCACAACGGTGAAGCCATACCAGATGCTATTGCTAAGGTGATGACAGATAAAGGGCGTGAAGTAGCCGATACTGACTGGTATATGGATCGTTTATACGCGTTTGCTAAAGAATTGGGTGCGTACATATTAATTCCTAAGTTTAGTCGTTACGTTGTTGACCTAAACCGTGATCCTGAAGGCGTTGATTTATATCCCGGCGCTAATAATACTGAACTTTGTCCAACGACAGCTTTTGATTTATCTCCTTTATATCAAGCGGGTTGTGAGCCTACTCCGGCGCAAATAAAGGAACGTGTAAAGTGCTATTGGCAACCGTATCATCAAGCTTTAGCGACAACAATGCAGGAAATCAAAGCTGAGTTTGGCCAAGCGTTGTTACTTGAAGCTCATTCAATTCTTTCACATGTACCGAGGTTTTTTCAGGGCCAATTACCTGACTTTAATTTTGGTAATGCTGACGGTAAAAGTTGTGCTGCTGAATTAATTTCAACGATAGCTAACTTAGATTACGCGCCTTATAGCATGGTATGCAATGGCCGATTTAAAGGCGGTTATATCACGCGAGCGTTCGGTAAACCTGATAGCGGCTTTCATGCGCTTCAATTAGAGCTGTCACAATTTACTTATATGAATGAACAAGCGATGACTTACGATGAAAAATTGGCGCAGCAAGTACAACCTAAGCTTGAGACCTTAGTGAAGGCAATGATTGCTTTTGCCCAAACAGCACAGCCAAACAAAACTGTTACAGATTAATAGGTGAAATAATGAAACTGTTTGTCAAAAAAATATTGTTAGCTGATGGTTGGGCAAATGATAAAACCTTAACAATTGAACAAGGCATTATTACTGATATTACCTCTGGCTATGCCGCTGGCGCTGAACGGGCAAAAGGCGTTGTTATTCCGGGTATGGTCAACTGTCACTCTCATGCTTTTCAACGGGCTTTTGCAGGATTTAGTGAGCAAGGAAGCGAAGGCAATGACAGCTTTTGGACTTGGCGCAATATTATGTATAAATTTCTGGGGCAATTAAACGCGAAAGATGTGCAGGTTATTGCGAGTCAGCTTTATATTGAAATGCTGAAAATGGGTTATACCCGAGTTGCTGAGTTTCATTACCTTCATCATGAAATTGATGGTAAAAACCATGAAAACCTAGCCGCTATGGCGAAAGCTATTTTTGATGCTGCCAAAGAGTCAGGTATAGGTTTAACATTACTACCAGTGTTGTATCGCTTTAGCGGTTTTGGTCCTGAGGTTGCTACTGATGGCCAAAAACGCTTTATTAATAGTGTTGAGCAGTTTAACGATTTAGTTAGCGAATGTTTTAATCTCGCAAAAATACAAGACAACTGTAATGTCGGCATTGCACCGCACTCTTTGCGTGCAGTAGACAAAAGCTCATTGCTCGCGGCCGTTGAGCATGTTCGCATGCTCGATGCACAAGCACCTATTCATATCCACATTGCAGAGCAGCAAAAAGAAGTTGAAGACTGCTTAACGCATTATGGCCAAAGGCCTGTACAGTGGTTACTTAATAATGCTGAATTAGACAAAAACTGGTGTTTAATTCATGCAACGCATATCGATGAACAAGAGCGCCAAGGTATAATTGCCAGTAAAGCTATTGCAGGTATTTGCCCAACCACGGAAGCTAATTTAGGGGATGGCATATTTCCTACGGATGAATTTTTGCTAGAAAATGGCACTTTCGCTATTGGTTCTGATAGTCATATTTCAGTTAATCCTATTGAAGAGTTACGTTGGCTTGAATATGCACAGCGACTTAGTAAACAAAAGCGCGCATTGTTAGCTAATAACGAGCAGAAGTCGGTTGGACTAAACTTATGGCAAAAAGCTGCTGCCGGAGGTGCGCAAAGTACCAATAGCAATACGGGAGCATTAGCGATAAATAAACAAGCAGATTTATTAGTGTTAGATGATAGCCTATTACGCTTATTTGCCCACGATGATAAGCATTTACTCGATAGTATAATATTTGCAAGTCAACGCAACCCGATACTTGACGTTATGGTAAATGGACAGTGGGTTATACGCGAAACCGAACATGTTCTTGGGCAAGAAAGTGCAGAGCGGTTTGCAAAGGTATTGGCGAAGTTATCGGCCTAGTTAGTTGTTTCGTTTGCTGCTTAGTTTTCTGGTTAGTTATCCGCTTAGATGTATTACTAAGTTGTGCAGTCTAGGTGGTTTTATTCGAACTTAACGCAAACATTAAAAAAAGTATGACGATTAGCAAGCAGGCAAATCGTCATACTATTAATTTTTATAATAAATTACTGTATTTACTAATGGTAAAGCAAACCTTAGTAAAATTATCGCGATGTAACTTTGGTGTTTGCATTTTAGTTTTACAATGTTGCTCGTTAAAGTTTTTTACTTTTTCACGGCTACTGGTTATTTCCGTAACAAATGCTTTTTCTTGGCTGTTAAATTGGCCAAAATCCTTTGCTAAATCTTGATAAATTTTATCTGATTTTAGACGAACTTTTGTGTCAGTTGCATCTGAAAAATAACTGAGCACTGTTTGTTTTTGTTTAAATAACCAGCTATTTAGCTCTTCATTAGGGTAATAATGAAAATATAATGCAGCTGCGACGATCAAGATCAATAATTTTTTCATACCTTGCCTTATAATCATGTGCGCGTACAAATAACATGTTGTTAGATGATGTTATTGAAGCTACTACACACAGTATTATCGATTTTTTAGACGAAATGCCATAAGAATAGCGCTAGAGTACTCAATTTTATACCGACAAAGCAATTCTTTACAATTTATTGCTAATTTTTTGATAAGAAATGCTAACTGATCCGTTATAATCAAATAGCCTTAATGTTACAAAGGAACCGTTTTGAACTCTAAAGATAAAAACATTCAAGCTAGTCAGCAAATTCCAATTAAAAATGTTCAAATTCATCAGCCGGTTAAAAGTGAGTCATATGCGCCTCGAGATCAAATCTATGTTCGAAAAGTAAAAGGCGTATTTCAACAACTTCGCAAGAAGATGAATTTTTTCTTTTTAGCATTATTTGCCGTTTTACCTTGGTTACAATATAACGGTCATCAAGCCATTTTATTTGATATAAGTGAGCAGCGCTTTACTTTGTGGAGCGTTACGCTTTGGCCGCAAGATTTAACCTTGCTGGCATGGATATTTATTCTTAGCGCATTCCTACTATTTTTTGTGACAACCTTTTTGGGCCGTGTATGGTGCGGTTACCTTTGCCCTCAAACGGTATGGACTTTTATTTTCATTTGGTTTGAAGAAAAAATAGAAGGTACTGCCAACCAGCGAAAAAAGCTTGATAGCCAAGCAATGAATGCAAATAAATTTTGGCGAAAAGCACTTAAACACTTCTGTTGGGGCTTTTTCTCTATTTTAACGGCTTTAACTTTTGCCGGTTACTTTGTGCCAATGCGTGAAGTATTCGTTGATTTCTTCACCTTTAACGCCTCGTTTGCCTTAGCGGCAACTGTATGGTTTTTTGCCTTTTGTACTTATGGTAATGCTGGTTGGATGCGTGAAATTATGTGTTTACATATGTGTCCGTATGCACGTTTTCAATCAGCTATGTTTGATAAAGATACTTTAACGGTTTCATATGATGCAAAGCGAGGCGAAAATCGCGGACCACGTAGTCGAAAAGATGTACCAAAAGATGTTGGTTTAGGCGATTGTATCGATTGTAATTTATGTGTTCAGGTTTGCCCTACAGGTATTGATATTCGAAACGGATTGCAATATGAGTGCATTAACTGTGGTGCCTGTGTAGATGCCTGTGATGATGTTATGGAACGTATGCGCTACGACAAAGGTTTAATACGCTACACGACCGAACATGAATTAGAAGGTAAAAAGGTTCATTTTGTACGTGGGAAACTCATAGGCTATGCGCTTGTTTTAATTGTAATGACCAGTTTGTTGGTGATTGAAATGGCTAACAGAGTACCGGTATCTTTAGACATTATTCGAGATAGAAACGAGTTAGCTAAAGAGAACTTTAACGGTGATATTGAGAATGTATATACGCTGAAAATACTGAATAAATCTCAAACAGATAATCACTATCGCTTGTCAATAAAAGGCATTGAAAATACTAAATGGCACGGCGAACAAGAAGTGTTTGTTAAAGCTGCTAAAGTGTTTACTTTACCTATTAGTATTTCAGTAGACCCATACGAATTAGAGGGTTATATGACAGATATAAGTTTTGTTGTTGAATTAGTATCAGACACGGATGAGGTTAAGCTTGAACATGAAAGCCGCTTCTTTAATAAGCGCTAATGTCAGTATTTGATTTTACCTCGCTATCGCCGGATTTAATTCTTGATGGATTAGAAAGCACAGGCCTAATTGTTGATAGCGGTTTATTAGCATTAAATAGTTATGAAAACCGTGTTTATCAATTTCACGATATTGATAAAACAAAGTACGTCACTAAGTTTTATCGGCCACAACGCTGGACTGAAGCGCAAATTAGAGAAGAACATAGGTTTTCTTTCGAACTAGCAGATAATGAATTACCGCTAGTAGCGCCAATGAAAATTAATGGTGAGTCTTTGTTTTCATATGAAGGCTATCACTTTGCAATATTTCCGTGTCGTGGTGGCCGAATTTTTGAGGTTGATAACTTAGACCAATTAGAATGGATGGGGCGTTTTCTCGGACGTATTCATGCTGTTGCCGCGAAAAATAATTTCACTGAACGACCTGCATTTAACAGTGAAGAAATGTTACAGCAGGCGCAATTGATCATCGAAAAGTCTAATTTTGTTTCGCCTAGCCTAACATTGCCGTTCTTTACTATTTTAGAGCAAGTAATCAAGCTTGCGAGCCAGCAATATCAACCTACATCAGAAATTCGCCTTCATGGTGATTGTCATGCGGGTAACATTCTATGGACAGATAAAGGCCCTCACTTTGTTGATCTTGATGACTGCAGAACAGGGCCAGCAGTACAAGATATATGGATGATGCTCAGTGGTGACCGTCAACAACAGTTACTGCAGCTAGATACTATATTGTCAGGTTACGATGAATTTCATAGCTTTGAGACCAATCAATTGCCTTTAATTGAATCATTGCGTACTATGCGAGTAGTTAATTATATGGCTTGGCTATGCAAACGTTGGCAAGACCCTGCTTTTCCTCATAATTTTCCTTGGTTTAATACTGAGAAATATTGGGAACAACAAATTTTGATGCTAAAAGAGCAAATGTCGGCATTACAGCAGCCTCCGCTAAGCTTACTGCCTTATTAAGTCAGTCTAGCCATGTTATTTTTATTTTTTAATGATTAGGAAGTATATTTTTATGAAAAAGTTAGTGAGCGTATTCGCTTTAATGTTGTTACCAGTATTCGCATTCGCAGCAAATTATACTGAAGGCGAGCATTACACTAAAGTTAATGAAGAAATTACCGCTAAGCCAGAAGTACGCGAGTTTTTCTCATTTTATTGTCCTCATTGTTTTCAATTTGAACCATTTATGGCGAAGTTAAAAACCTCTATTCCAGAAGATACTAAGTTCGTAATGAACCACGTTGACTTTCTACGTGCTGCTTCTCCTAAAGTGCAAGGCATGTTAACTAAAGCTGTTGTTGTTGCGCATCAAATGGGTGTAGAGAAAAAAGTAATTGGCGCAATGTTCAATTATATACATATTCAAAAAGCGGTATTTACATCAGAAAAAGATATTCGTAATGTTTTCGTTCTAAATGGTGCCGATGGCGAAAAATTCGATAAGTTGATGAAAAGCTTTGGTATGGTAAGTAAAGCGAAAGCTATGAAGAAGCAACAGAATTACTTTGCCAGCAAAGGTGCTTTAAAAGGCGTGCCAGCAGTAATTGTTAACGGTAAATACCGTGTTGATGCACAAGGCTTAGACCGCAATAACTTTGAGCAAGATTACATTAACCTAGTAAATTACTTATTAACGCTAAAATAAATAAGATTACTCAGGTGATATGAACAAGAGGCTACGGCCTCTTTTTTATTGCCAGAACACTTATTGCCTAAACACATAATGATAAAAATCTAATTATAAACACCTAATCGCTAAGCACTTAAAAGTTAAAAGTTAAAAGTTAAAAGCTTAGTGCTATTTGCTGTGTTTATAATGATGAGTTAATTGCGAGGAGATTCTCAATTAATCAGGGCTAAACCTTCCTTTTATATAAAACAGCCAAAGTGACTATTGCAAAGGTAAGTTGTGGTGATTTTTGCGATATAGGTAAGCACTTAGCAAGAGCGCGATGCCAAAAAGTATAACACTGCTGATCAGTTGCTGCTGACCATTCACCTGCAATCCTGCTCCCATTAATGAGAATATGGTCATTTGCGGTATAAAACCAAGAGCGGAACCCAAAATATAGGGCGACACAGGTGTTCTAGCGGTTCCTGCAAGTACATTGGTCAAGAAATTAGAGCCGGCGGGCACTAGTCGAATAATTAGGGCTTTCATAAAAGTATTGTGACGAAAAAAATAACTTACTTTAGCTAAAGGTTGAGGATAGTTTTTCTCAACAAGGTTATGAAATAATTTTCGCGCCAAGAATAATGTTATTAAGCAGCCTATGATTGCGGATGTAGTGGCTAATAGCACACCAAAGCCAGCGCCAAATAGAAAGCCGGCACTTAATGCCGCAATTTGACGTGGTAGCCCTATCGCTATTGCAGGAGCGAGTAATAGGCCAAATAGTAAAGCGCCAAATAAGGTTTTTGGTATGAGGGTATTCAAATGTTGTTGAATATAATCGCCATAACTACCTAAAAATATTGTCGCTAAAGTAATAGCAAACAATAAAGACAAAATTGTGGCGAACAAGGTTAATTTGGCGGCAGAGTTATTATTAATCACACGTAATCTTAATCATTTTAAATATCGTTGCCCACCCGTAAATACAGTAAAACTCTGCACATACAATGTGGTTATTTGTGATGGAAAATACACTGAAATTATAGCTGTAAATAGTGTCGTATGTTAGACAAACTTAATTAACCTGAACTCTGGATAAGCAGCACTTGCTCAATGCTCCCTTTTAAGCCATTTTCTGCGTTAAAACGTCGATAAATAGCGCGCTATTCATAAACGTTTTGCCTTAAAAATGGCATAAAATGAAGCATTGATGATGTCTATTCGTGATGTTCACCTGGCTATAGCATTTACTTTATTACCTAAGCTTTTGGTTCACTTGAGTTTCAAGCACTCATTATCCAGAGTTCAGGTTTATTATTTAAGGCTAGCGTGATTGCAAAACTAAAACAGATATTGTTACTGGGCCCAGCTAAATGAAACTAGTTTAATTATTAGCTAAATTTTTGTAAAATTTTGGCCTTCGCTGCATTAAATTCCACTTCATTTAAATAACCTTGTTTTTTCATCATAACGAGTTTGTCTAGATCCGCAACAAGTGAACTATTGGTATCACTAGTATCACTAGCTTCATTGTCATCAATTGCATTGTTGCTAGTTTCTGTTGCTGTATTGATGGTGCTTGGCTCGATAAAATCATTGTTGTTTTGAGTTACCATGGTTGAGTTGTCTTCAAAAAACTCAGGCTCAGGAGTACTTGAAGTTGTCGCTTTATTATTAGGGGTAGTTGTTTTTTTAATAACTGGCTTAGCTTTTATTTTTCGTTTTGTGGTTGCAGTTGGATTTTTAAGTTCTGAAAAAAGCCATTGCCAGTCGATAGCTTTATCAATTATTTGTTGATATTTTAACTTAGTATGGCGAATATTCCCCACTCGATAATAAAGGCAGATCATGTACTTTTGCTTATGTTCATCGCTCAAGCACAGCTGTATTTTCCTGTGCTTGTCATTCATCATTTTTATGCGATGTTCATTACCAAAAGTGGCTAAGACTAAATCTTCTAGCTCGTTAGAGAAAGGCTGATCTTCATTCGCACTCACCGTTGAGATAACTTCATCGTTTAATAATATTTCACTACCAACAAGAGACGATATATTGATACTTATTTCAGGGGTTTTATTGTGTCGCTTATAAAGTGATACAGACTGAGTTTGCAGATTGACTTCAAAGTTTGCCCATTGACGCTGAAAAAAGCTTTGTTTCTGAGCCTGCTTGTTTCTGAAATACCAAATAATACCTATTAAAATAAGCACAAAACAAAATGTTATCCACAATAAGTTAGGTTTAGTTGAGTCGGTTGTTAAGTCTTGTTTTTCAATAACATTAGTTAGCACCGCAGTCGGTTTTTTAATTGCATATAAACGTTGCTGACTATGCTCAAGCAATAATAACTCGCCATTATGTTTTTGATGTAAACTAAATTGTGACTGGACCTTGGTATTATGGTTGATCAGTTTATGCGAAATATTTCTGCTAGGTGTACTGTCATCGTTGACTGAGTTAATGGTTAAAGCGTTGAGTTGCCATTCATTTTCATTCTCTTGTAAATGTAATACTTTTCCCCATAAACTTTTTAAATCTCGGCCTTGGTAAACTAAGGTTTTGTGCTTTTTACCTGCCTTAAGTAAGCGTTTTTTAATTTGATTATCAGGAACAGCTTCGCGCCAATCATCACCTATTTTTGCTTCAATAAGCACCTTACTATCTGTTTGGTTATACTGCACCAGCAGGCTATAGGTACTTTGTTTTATCCAGTCGAAATGCTGAGTTTTTTGTCCGGCAATGAAAATAATTTCATTCTGTATATCAGCTACTTTTGTAAAAGGATTATCTACGGGGATGGTATAATTTTGTAAACCATACTTTTCAGGTTTTATGCGTAATATAGCACCAGCATAAAGGGCTTCATTTTTTAAAGTCTCGTTACGTGCAAGCGCTATAAATAGCAAACCAAAATCATCATGCCAAGGCTCAATATACGGATTAAAACTGAGTTGCTGAATGGCCTCATCAACTTGCATAATTGCAATACGCAGCACTTCATTTTGTAAACTTACTTGAGGAGTTGAATGCTGAAGATTTGTAACTTTCCACCGCGTTACAACAGTATCGTAAAGTGGTTTAACTTCAGTATTAACAGGGGATAATTTTGGAGATGAACTATTAATTTTTTCAGTATGAGCGGTATAAAAAATGTGATAACCGTCTTTGTCACGATAATGGAAGTTTGGGTCTAAGGTAATTGCAGTTAACGTAATAATATCAGGATTTTTTAGTGCTAATTTCAGATCGAAAAAGGCAGTGGAAGATACTTTGTTATTATGTAATTGATATATTTTTCCAGCTCGTGATGCAATAAAGTAATGATCTTCGTCACCTAGAACAGGTAATATTGTTTGCCACTGGTCGTTGTCTAATGCCGCATTATCAAGGCTTGCAATTGCAGATAACTCGAGTTCATTTACTGCTGAAGCTTGAGCATACACCGTGAAATTAATAACGGTTAGTATGATAAAAACTAATCTTAATTTACAACGATTAAAGCAACTTCCTTTATGCATTAAATATTACTTCCTTTGATGATTTATCATAGGCAGCTATGGTTTAATTTTTGCTTATTAAAACAGCTTGTTGAGCATCTATGAATTGGTTTTTATTCTTATTATTAAGATAGCTTAATTTCCCGTCAACTATTATTTGATCATTTATTTTTCCATGCTCGGCAAGGTAGAGTGCTTGTTTACCCCAAACGTGTATCGGTCGCTGTATTTTAACCAGGTGATACTTGTGAGTAATAAGAGAAAAAATTTGCTGCTCAGACTCAACAGTTATTTCTGTTAACTCTTTGTTATGCTCGGTGGTTAGTACATTTATCTCTGAGGTTATTTTACCTGAGTAATGAATTTGGTTAATAGATTGAGCGTAACCTTTTGGGAAGGTTTGGGCGTAACTCGCGTGGATGATTTCACGATTATTTTTTTTACTATTAATTAAATAGCCTTGTACTAAAATAATGTCACCTTTTTCGGCAAATATAAGTGCACGTTCAACAATATCACCTATAACTTTGACCGTATGATAACTTGTCCATTCCTTGAATTTATTACTGGTTTTATCAAACCAACGACTATGTGTTGCTAGTGTGAACTCAGCGAAAGCAATCACTGGATTAGCCTGATAGCGAATGTCAGGCTTGTTTACTAAGTTGCCTAATAACGTTACGGTGCATAAATGGTTTTGAGGTAATTCAGTTAACATAGGTTACTTATGATAAAGGGGTTAATTGGTCGACAGTTTATGCTATTGATTAATTTCAGTATCAAATAAATTTTTAATTAAAATTGCAAATTCTTTGATAAAAGCTGATTGCTGAGCAGATACTGGGCTATTGACCACACCAGACAAAATCTCTTGCAAGTCATAAACTATAACATCAATTTCTCGAATAATGGTATTACGTTGTTCAAAAGTTAAGCTTTCGTTTTGGCTGCATAAAGCCATAATCTGTTCGCTCATTTCCTGTTCAATAACTTCTAACACTGTATCACCAGTATTATTAATAGTTGAACTGTTTTCAAATAAGCTTAAATGGGCAGTTAAATATTCAATTATATGAATGTAACCATCTGTATGGGTTATCATTGTTGTTTCTTTCATGCTTTATTCTTACGGTACTTTAATGTTGTTCATTAATACAAAATTGAAAAATGTCTATGCATTAAAAATAATATATCAGTATAGGTTAATGAAAATTGGCACCTATTACTAGGAAAGTATAAGTGCCCTTGGTAATTAAGCCATTATGCAGCAGTGTTGGTACTTTCAAATATCTTGTCAGCAGATGCGGCAACAAAACCCGTGTAGAGTTCACCGTTTTCCATTGGGTAACGTTTGGCAAATTCGTAAAAACAGCTTGGAATAGCAACGGTTTTATCTGAAAACTCAACCATTACGTGATCTGCCATCGTAGAAGATTGTTCTAATTTTACGCCTTCATCACCTTTGATCTCACCACCAGTGGTGTTGAGCTTAAACCCACCAGCTTTAACGGCTTCGTTTACAGCTTCTATAGAGTCGAAGTTGGCTAAGTGATTAATGCTTACTGTGAAATGGTTGGCACGGTAACCCCAAGCTGCTACCCAAGCGGCATATTCGCTTTCGCTAAGTAAGTCTAAGTATTCTTGGTGGCTAACTTGCCAGTGTGTACCTGAGTATAAAAAGCTTTCTGCATTAATGGCAGCTTCTTCTATGCCTGCGACCATTTTTTCGATAATTTCTTGAACGCGAGGTGAAAACTCTTCCACTAACAATTCACTAATAAATACTTTAGGCAGGTTAGTGTCGGTATGCTCAAAGTGTTTTGCATAAAGCTTTTTAGCTTCGAAATGGTATTCACCACCTTCTTTGTAACCTAAGTTAAGTAAGTGTGCTGAAATTTTTTCGATATTAACTTTCGCAATATTAAACGTGCGGTAAGCAACATGATCATTGATGAGTTCTTCACCGTTGCTTAAAAGTTGGTGTACTTTATCTGCTGAAGGAGTAACTTCCAGATAGTTTTGCCATATGTTGTTAAATAAATCTTTAACCGGTGTCATGTTAATTTCCTAAATACTTAAATAAAATTAGTGTCAATATCTCAAATTTACTGAGTGGTATATGTGGTTATTGAGTTAATCTTTCAATAGTACATTGAAGAAATTTTAAGCAAAGAACGTTGAACAACCACTCAGAATGGGTGGCTATATTTGGTCGATATTTTTAAAAAAGCTGGGACGGATCCCAGCTTTTTTTAATGGGCAGTAATGTTTCATTTCGGCGCGTTTGTACTGATTACTTGATAGTTAAACCAGGGCTTAACGCAGCAGGTAATGATACTTTTTCAGCTTCAACTGATGCTACTGGGTAGGCACAGTAATCAGCGGCATAAAATGCGCTTGCTCTGTGGTTACCACTAGCACCAATGCCACCAAACGGTGCTGCACTGCTGGCACCAGTAATTGGCTTATTCCAGTTTACAATGCCAGCGCGAATGCGACGGAAGAAGTGATTATATAAGTCTTCACTGTCACTTAATAAGCCCGCAGATAAACCAAATGATGTGTTATTTGCTTCATCAATTGCCGCATCGAAATCAGTATAACGGTAAACTTTTAATAATGGACCAAAGTGCTCGTCATCCGGCATTTCAGTGATGTTGGTAACATCAACAATACCCGGTGAGATGAAGCCTGTGCCTGTTTCAAGGTGCTTCATCATAACGATTGATTCAGCGCCAAGGTCAAGTAATTGTTGTTGTGCCGCAACTAAACCTAAAGCGGCTTTCTCAGAAATCATTGAGCCGATAAATGGTTGTTCTTCATCATCAAAATAACCAATTTTAATTGCTTCAGTGCTAGCAACTAACTTAGCTAATATAGCATCACCCTGTGGGCCGGCTTCAATAAATAAACGACGAGCACAAGTACAACGTTGACCAGTAGTAATAAATGCAGATTGTAAAATGTCGTGTACTACGGCATCTATATCGCTAACATCTTTTACTACTAATGGGTTGTTACCGCCCATTTCAAGCGCTAATATTTTACCCGGTTGACCACCAAACTGCTCATGTAAGAAATGACCAGTCGTTGAACTACCCGTAAAGAATAAACCGTCGATTTGTGGATGGTTTGCTAATGCTTTACCTGTTTCAACTTCACCTTGTACCATGTTAATAACGCCAGCAGGAAGGCCTGCTTTTAGCCATAGTTTTAAGGTTTCTTCAGCAACCATCGGGGTTAATTCACTCGGCTTAAATACCACGGTATTACCCGCAATAAGTGCCGGTACAATATGACCGTTTGGTAAATGACCAGGGAAGTTATAAGGACCGTATACCGCTACAACACCATGAGGCTTATGACGAATAAAGGCTTTTGCACCTGGCATAGGGTTTTCAATGGTACCAGTACGCTCTTCGTTAGCGCGCACAGATATGGCAATTTTGCCTATCATAGCGCCTACTTCTGTACGGGTTTCCCAAAGTGGTTTGCCGGTTTCAAGTGCAATAGTAGTAGCAAAAGCTTCTTTGTGCTCAGTTAATAATTCTGCGAATTTAACGGCAATAGCAATACGCGCTTCAATAGGCGTATTTGACCAAGCTTCAAAAGCAGCGCGTGCAGACATAACGGCTTCACCAACTTGTGCTGGAGAAGCTGTATTACCTTGCCAAACTACTTCGTTTTTAGCTGGGTTTTTTGAAAAAATTTCATGGCCTAAACCTGCTGTCCATTGACCATTAATCAATTGTATATTGTGTGACATGCTTATTTCCTCTGTGCGTATTTCGCTCATGAGTTTAGTAATGAGTTATCTGACTGATTAATTGGAAACTAGGCGTACCCAGTCTCCTTCTTTAACCATTAATGCATCGGCAACCGCTTGTGATAACACGACCTGTTTGGCGGTATCTCGTAGCAATATTGCCGCTTGTGTTGCTCTGAAATCAGCAACTTTGTCATTACAAATGATGTAGTTATTGTCGTTTGCAACGTCACCAATGATAACTTGGCGCTTTTTGCTTTGACGTACTGTTTTCACCGATGCTGTTTGTGTTTCAACCGTAGGGCCGGCATCAAAAATATCAACATAACCGCGACGCGAGAAACCTTCTGCTTCAAGTAATCTCAAAGCAGGTACTGTTTTCGGGTGCACTTTGTTAATCACGCGTTGCGCATCTTTACTTAACAAGTTGACGTAAATTGGGTATTTAGGCATTAATTCAGCAATAAACTCTTTTTTACCTATCCCTGTAAGGTAATCAGCCGTAGGGAAATCGAGAGAGAAAAAGTGCTCTTCTAACCATTTCCAAAAAGGAGATTCGCCATTTTCGTCTGAAACACCGCGCATTTCTGCAATAACAGTTTCTGCGAAACGTTCAGTATGCTCTGCCATAAATAGAAAGCGAAAACGTGATAAAAAGCGTCCGTTACGGTTTTTACGGTGAGTTTCGCTCAAAAATAAGGTACAAATTTCAGAGGCACCAGTGTAGTCATTACACAAGGATAATGTTTCAACAGTGTTGTAAATATTAAGCTCACGAGAGCTGTGCACAACTTTACCTAAATGGTAATGATAAAATGCATCATCTAGACCAACAGCAGACTCAATGCCACTTGTGCCAACTACCGCGCCTGTTTCTGTATCTTCCATAACAAACAGGTAGCCTTCATTGCCAGGCTGTGAAACTATGCTTTTAAAAGACACTTCAGCGTGAGAAATACGTTTTTTTAGTAGTTCTTCATTTACTGGCAGTGATGTAAAACCATGTCCTGACTCAACAGCAATACGATGCAATGCATCATAGTCACTGCTTTGAATAGGGCGTATTATAATCATAGAAAACTCTCAATGAGACGCTCAAATACCTGGCTATTTGCAGGTATTTGAACGCTATTATAATGGAAACTTACTTAGTTAATTTAGCTACAGCTTTTTCAAAACGCGCTAAACCTTCAGCAATGTCTTCATCAGGAATAACTAATGAAGGAGCAAAACGAATAATGTTAGCGCCGGCAACAAGTGTCATTACACCTTCTTCCATGGCTGCATTTAAAAAGTCTTTCGCTCTGCCTTGATATGCTTCGGTTAGTACTGCACCAATAAGTAAACCTTTACCACGAATTTCACTAAATACATTGTATTTTGCGTTGATGGCGTTAAGGCCTGCTACATAAAGTTTTGCTTTGGCTTTTACGCCGTCTAATACTTCTGGTGTATTTACTGTATCAAAAGCGGCTTCGGCTACAGCACAAGCTAGCGGGTTACCGCCGTATGTACTACCGTGTGTGCCAACTTTTAAGTGTTTAGCTATATCCGTTGTGGTGATCATAGCGCCAATTGGGAAGCCGCCACCAAGTGCTTTTGCCGTTGTTAAAATGTCAGGAGTAACGCCTAAGCCCATGTAGGCGTATAACTCACCTAAGCGGCCAACACCAGTTTGAACTTCATCGAAAACTAATAATGCGTTGTGCTCGTTACATAGCTCACGTACGCCTTTAGCAAATTCGTCAGTAGGTGAAACAATGCCGCCTTCGCCTTGTAATGGCTCCATAACAACAGCACAAGTTTTATCAGAGATTAATGCTTTTACACTTTCTAAGTTGTTATATTCTGCATGTACAATATCGCCAGGCTTAGGGCCAAAACCATCAGAATAAGCTGCTTGACCACCAACAGTTACGGTAAAGAATGTACGGCCGTGGAAACCTTGCTTAAATGCGATAATTTGTGACTTTTCAGCACCGTAGTTTTCTAGTGCCCAACGACGCGCTAATTTTAATGCGCCTTCGTTTGCTTCAGCACCTGAGTTAGCAAAGTAAACTTTGTCAGCAAATGTGTTGTCAGTTAGTTTTTTCGCTAAGCGTAATGCTGGCTCGTTAGTCATAACGTTAGATAAATGCCAAATTTTGTTCGCTTGTTCAGTCAATGCACCAACTAAAGCTGGGTGACAATGTCCTAAACAGTTAACGGCAATGCCACCGGCAAAATCGATAAATTCACGATCTTGTTGATCCCAAACACGCGAACCTTGACCGCGCACAGGTATAACAGCAGATGGTGAATAGTTTGGTACCATAACATCATCAAATAACTCACGATTTACTGGGAAGTGGTTAGACATTGTAAATTCCTTATATATTTAGGATATTGTAATCAATAATTGTTTAATAGTTTTGCAATAGCTAATGCTAACAAAACTAAATGCATTAATGAGTGATGCATTATTAAATGCACGACAAATTAAAAATAGGCACGGATTATGACAGAAAAAACAGGTGTTGTCTTGTCAGAATGCGCTGAAGCCCTTATAAAATAAAGGCCTCTCCGTTTTTATTCATTTTTATTGCATAACTATATTTGCGTTTTTTTTGCACTATATGGCTAGTTATTAGCGTTTTATGTCAGCTTAGCAGATCTGTAAATACTTATGATATTTCATAATTAATCAAAAATAATTTGCTGATTAATACTTTTTAAGTGACTTTATGAGTGATTTCTTGATATTTAACCGCAAAATAAGGGATAGAGCACATTATTTATTGGTAAAAAGATCTTTTAATAATGCGCTAATAGAGCAGTAAGGTTAATTAAAAATTAATTTGATATGATCTATATCACTCTTCTTTAACAAGCCAATGTCAGTTTTAGTTAAGCGCCCCGCCATTAATAATATTTTTGCTTCTTCAGTACTAATAAGGTCTTCTTTAGCTAAACTTCTAAAGGCAACATAAGCTTTGGCTTTAGTGACTAATTTTGCAATTGGGCACATATGTTTTATGTCTGTAGCATAAGCAAGATCGAATAAAGGCTCTGTAATTTGTAGGCGATCAAAGCGCATAAGCTCGACCATATCTGCCGCTACTTTACTACTGCGATCTAGTAATTGTTCAAGTAATAAATCCGGCGCTGAATCAAGTGTTACTAATACATCATGTAATTTTTTATCTTTATTGTCGTATGCGGCACGTAAGTCTTTAGTGTAAAGCTCACTATAGGCATCTAAAAAGCCGCGAGTTACGGCTAATAGTCCTAAATTACTGAGCATGCCTGCGGTAAATGCAGTGAATTCGTCTAACCCTTCTTCTTTGGCTAAACGTTGGGATGCCAGTGCAATTGATAAACTATCATTCCACAATTTTCGCTTCATTAACGGATAAGGAGAGGTACTTGTAGGTAACCAGTGTTTTAGCATGAATGTGGGCATGACTAACTTTAGGTTATCTAAGCCTACATAGCTTAAGGCTAAGCTTGGCTCAGTTACCTGTATGTCTGAACGTTTGCGATACTGAGGCTTATTAACTAAATTAATTAGTTCATTACAAAGCCAGGGAAGTGACTTAGCCAAAGGAGTAATGCGGTTAATACTAGCTGCTTTTACCGCTAATATTTCCATAATAGAGGGCGCAGCATCTTCAATTTTTAGTACATTGGTATAGAGATTTTCTTTATTATCAAACACTTTATTTACTTGGTTATTAACACGTTTAAAAAACTTGTTTTTAACTTGTGTTTTAAAGTGTTCTTCACCGTGTGCTTGTATAATTTTATTTTTGTTTGCTTCTTCTTCAATCGCTAATAACTCACGCCTGCGATTAAACTGTTCACTGTCTTGATGCTTAGTCATATTGATTTTGCCGCTTTTTTGATTGGCAAAATCTTTACTTATCGCAAGACTTAACACGCGATTATAGATAGGTAAGACTAATTTGTTATTTTCAAAAATATGCATCAGAACTTCATTGTTAGTTATTTGTGAACCATCGATAAACAAGACATTAGTTAGGTTATCGACCTATTGTTATATTTCATGAGGTTAAAATATTATCATCTATATGATTGGCGTATTGGTCAATAAAATTTTGTAATAATTGATGCCCTTGCTCTGTTAAAACAGATTCAGGATGAAATTGTACGCTAGCGATAGCTAATGTTTTGTGCTGTAAAGCCATGATTTGTTGTTGACCATTTTCTGTGATCCAAGCGGTTACTTCGAGGTCATTAGGTAAAGAATTTTTATCAACAATTAACGAATGATATCGGGTAACGGTTAATGGTTGTTTTAACGCATGAAACAAACCTTGCTCATTATGACTAATCAAACTGGTTTTACCGTGCATTACTTTATTTGCTTTAATGACTTTTGCGCCGAAATGTTGGGCAATACATTGATGCCCTAAGCAAACGCCTAATATGGCGATGCGACCTTTAAATTTTTCGATAATTTCCAGAGATAAACCAGCAGCATTTGGATCGCAAGGGCCAGGTGAAATCACAATATATTGTGGCGCTAATGATTCAATATCAGCTAAGCTAATTTCATCATTTCGACATACCTTAACCTCTTGCCCTAATGCCTGAAAATAATGCACTAGATTAAAGGTAAAAGAGTCGTAATTGTCGATCATTAATAACAAAAAAACACCTGCATAAAAGTAAATCGTAACGCGGGCGTTATTCTAATCTTTTATTGTTAGCCATTCTACCTTTAGTGGTGCTTATACTACT
>NZ_BAAJLU010000007.1:0-208133 GCF_057550865.1 Colwellia sp. NW0002-52-1
TGCACCTGTGATCATGTTTTTGATGTAATCAGCATGGCCAGGACAATCTACGTGTGCGTAGTGACGTGTTTCTGTATCGTACTCGATGTGAGAAGTATTGATTGTAATACCACGCTCACGCTCTTCTGGAGCATTATCGATTTGTGCGAAATCTTTAACTTCACCACCGTGTACTTTAGTTAATACCGCAGAGATAGCGGCTGTTAGTGTTGTTTTACCGTGATCAACGTGTCCAATAGTACCAACGTTAACGTGCGGTTTATTACGTTCAAATTTTTCTTTAGCCATCTTAAAATACCTCTGGGTATATAAAATAAATTAATTTATTGTGTTAAACATTGATTAATCTATAGAAGGTCTAAAGAAGAAGTGGTGCTGATAGGCAGATTCGAACTGCCGACCTCACCCTTACCAAGGGTGCGCTCTACCAACTGAGCCATATCAGCATTTCTCTATAAAGACTGGAGCGGGTGGCGGGAATCGAACCCGCTTCATCAGCTTGGAAGGCTGAGGTAATAGCCAGTATACGACACCCGCTAATCTACAGATTATCTCTGTTAAAATGGTGGAGGGAGGTGGATTCGAACCACCGAAGGCTGAGCCGTCAGATTTACAGTCTGATCCCTTTGGCCACTCGGGAACCCCTCCAAATTTTATTGTTCACATTACAAGTAATGTATTAATGGTGCCGACTGCCGGAGTCGAACTGGCGACCTACTGATTACAAGTCAGTTGCTCTACCAACTGAGCTAAGTCGGCACTACATTAAGTGGAGCGAATTCTAGAGTAATGTTTTCTTGCTTGCAACACCAAAATGCAAAAAAAAGCCTATTTTTATGCGTTTGATGGTTTTTTACACACTATCGTATTTATTTAGCGTGTATATATTGACCTCAACGAGCCTGAAAACAGCTTAGGCCGTGAAAAATTAGCTTAGTCTCTAGCTGCCCGATACCAGGAATAAGTGTAGATATTTCCTGTGCATTACCGCCAGTGATTAAAACCTTATCAAGGTTGAGCAACCCATTTGCTTGAGAAATAGCCTCTTTAATCGCGCCAATGGTCATTGCCCAACTGCCATGATTCAAGCAGCTTGAGCTATCAGTACCGAATGCAACACTCGCTTTCGCTTTAGGTGTAGCAACAATTTTATTGGTTCGAGCCAATAAGCTACTGAATAACACTTGTACCCCGGGCATTATCCACCCCCCAAAATGCTCACCATTTGCAGCTAATAAATCAATGGTTGTGGCTGTACCTGCATCAATAATTAATAGATTTTGTTCTGGAAAAAGTCGTTTTGCCCCAACCATAGCTAACCAACGGTCAACTCCTAAGCTCCCAGGTTCAAGATACGATGAAGTTATTCCAAAAGCTTTGGCACTACTGTGTACTTGCAAACAGGCGATATTATATTTTCTTGCCCAATGTTCTATAGCATCGAGTACTTCGCTAGCATGCACATTGGCAACAACGACTTCATTAACTGCTGAAAATATACCTTGAGCCAATTGATGTTGAAATGCCTGATAATCAACATAAACAACGTTTGAAAGTTTAGAATCGCTCTCCTTACCCTGAAAAACATACTTTACTTGCGTGTTTCCTACATCAACTAAAAGCCTCATAAACCCGACCTTAAACTAACTTCTCCACCATACACAGGGCCAACTTGGCCATTAACTTCTAACATTAAGGCTCCTTGTGCATTAATGCCACGAGAAATACCGCGAGTAATTTTTTCTCCAGTGATTAAAGCAACCGGTTTATTAAAGTAAAAATCTTGTGATTGCCATTGCGCAATCATGGTGTTAATTCCTGTTTCATTGTGGGTTTTTAAACGTGTAAGTAGCGCTGATATAATGTTAGCGGTTAGCATATTACGATCAACCTCCGTATCTAAAGCGGTTGATAAATCAATCCAAGGTTGATCGACTAACGCAGCACTTTGTTCTGGCATTTTAATATTTAAACCAATACCAATAACACAATGACACGGCTCCATGGCTTGGCCTTCAAGATCAATTAAAATTCCAGCAAGCTTAACGCCATTAAAGTATATATCGTTAGGCCATTTCAGCTCAACATCAACATTATACAAAGATTTTATTGCATCACTCACGGCTAAAGCTGCCACTACGCTTAAGCCCATAGCAGCCGACATACCTTGCTCTAAATACCAATACATTGATAAATAAATATGCGAACCAAAAGGTGAAATCCATTGTCGGCCTCTTCGTCCTCGCCCTGCACTTTGATATTCTGCTATACATACTTGTCCGGGAACATTTTGATTAGGTAAACGGCGCATTAAATAACTATTAGTGGAATCTATTAAGTTGTGAACTTCAACTTTGGTTGCCATGTTTTGGTCAAGTAAGTGCTTTTCGATACGAGTTTCATCGAGTAACTCTATGGGATTGGCTAAGCGATAGCCCTTACCAGTAACACTGAATATATCAAAACCTATTTCCTGTAGAGCAGCAATATGTTTTGATATTGCAGCGCGACTTACCCCTAGTTCCTCACCTAAAGCTTGGCCTGATAAGAACTCTCCTTTAACTAGCCTCTTTATCAATTGCTCACGTATGGCTTTCATGATTCACTTCCTGTATCACTAGCTGACAACTCACCATTAACACCAATAAAACGTACCTCTGGCACTAATTTTATATTAAATTTATCCATGATTTTTTCTTGAATATAAACCGATAGAGCGACTATGTTTTCACCCTGCTTACTTTCATAATTTATAAGAACTAAAGCTTGGTTTTCATGAACACCAACACCACGTTGGCGATACCCCTTAAGACCTGATTGTTCAATTAACCAACCAGCGGCTAATTTAATAGCGCCATTTTCCTGCAAATAATAAGGCATAATAGGATACTGATGATGTAAATGCTTAAACACCGCTTCAGTAACTATCGGGTTTTTAAAAAAGCTTCCTGCATTGGGTAATTCTTTCGGCTCAGGTAATTTGGCTTGGCGAAGTTGTATTACTTTAGACATTATGGCTTGAGGTGTTATTGGTGTTGGTAAATCGTTCAGGCCGTGATAACGGTTTTCGGGCTGCCAAGCTTTAGCAAATTTAAAGTTTACATGCGTGATAATACCCTTGCCATTCAAAGCCTGCTTAAAAATGCTTTCGCGATAGCCAAATCGACATTCTTCATTCGAAAAGTTTATTTGTTTTTGTTCGGCAAAATCGAACCATGAAACATAGTCAATAAAGTTACTTACTTCAATGCCATAAGCCCCTATGTTCTGCACAGGAGCAGCACCTACACTGCCGGGGATCAGCGCTAAGTTCTCTAAACCAAATATTCCCTTATTAATGCAGAATAGAACAAATTCATGCCAGTTTTGTCCGCAAGCAACTTTAACTTTAAAGTCTTTGTCACTCTCTGTTATTTCGATGCCCATTAGGCTAGGTTTAATTATTGTTGGCGCACGCTCTTGGCAAAATAAAGAGTTTGTGCCTTCGCCCAAAATATAAGATGAAGTGGCTTTTTCTGCGGTTATTTCAGCTAACTCTTGTAAAGTAGAAGGGAAACATATTTCTGCTGTGATAACAGGTACATTAAAGCTATTGAGAGTTTGTAAGGAGAAGTTTGTACGTATTTTCATAACAGTGACTATTAGAAATTTGTGCTATTGTACGCATAAATACTCCAAGCATAAACTGCTTTAAAGCAATTGAATTAAGTATATAATTTAAACTCACTTATGTTAGCCGCGTTTTCTTGCCGCCAGCTTAATAATATTGTCACGTTCGGTATAATATTTATTCTGGTATTTATCGGTATCAATGTTTTCACTATGATTGACCACTACGCCTTCTATAGGTGCATTTACTTGCTTCAACATTCTAAGGCCAGATGAAATTTGTTCACGTTTGGTTTTATTGCCATGCACAATATAAATAACACTATCGACTAATTTAGAAATTATAACCGCATCGCTCACTGCATGAACTGGTGGCGTTTCTATAATAATGCGGTCATAAAAGTTACCAAAAACTTTAATCAGCATATTAAAACGTTTCATGGATAGAAAAGCTAACGGGTTAGCGGGTGTAACGCCTGAAGTTAAAATGTCTAATTTGACATTTTTATCACGAATAATACATTCATTAATTTGATGCGTTTTTGCCAACAAATTCGAAAGCCCTGGGCGATGTTCATTCAAACTCATGTTTTTAGCGATTGTTGGATGCCGCATATCGGCTTCAATCAACAGTACCTTTTCCATTTCACTAAAAGAGCGAGCAAGATGTAAAGCAACCGTTGATTTACCTTCATTGGGCACTGAAGACGTTACTGCGATTATCTTAGGTGGCTTCTTTTCATTATTAAATAACAAAGCCGTACGTAATGTTCTTATTGCTTCCGTAAAGCGGTTATCTGTGCTGTAAGCATCTTCTTTTCGCTGATGTGCACTCGCTCTTATTTTCGGCAATACCGCTAGAATAGGCGCATCATTAAAGTTATCTAATTTACGACGTGAATTTAAGGTATCCATTAATAATTCGCGCATGATAATAACTAAAGAAATCACAGCAATCGACAATATAAAAGTGAAAACTATTACCATGATTTTATTTGGAGCAGACTGACTTTTAGGTATTGTCGCCTTATCTATAAAACGCACATAAAAATTTGCTTTATAATTACCCATTGCATCTGCTTCTTTCAAACGCACTAGGTAGTTATTATAAAGCTCTTTGTTGGTTTCTACTTCACGAGTTAACTGAGAAAACTTATTCTGTAAACGACTTAAACGTAAATAATCTTTTTTTGCTATATCTAAACGCTGTTTAGTACCATTTACTTTTTCTAAAGCACTAAAATATTCTTTTTCTATGGATACAACAATATCGAAAACTTGCTGTGTAATACGATTTTTAAGTGACATTAACTCAGCATTAACGGCAATTTTTTTCGGGTGTTTTGGGCCGTAACGTTGAGACAGCTCAAATACTTTTCTTTCAATTCTTTCTTCTTCACGACGCAATTGCATCAAGGTAGAGTGACTACTGATTTCATGAAGATCACTCAGTTTTTCAATATTGCCATTATGCTTTTGAATATCTTGATATGAAATCGCAAGATCATCCGCTAACTTAGCTGCTTTTAAGGTTTCAGATGTTAACTCGGTAAGTTGAGAGCCTACTAAACCTACGACGCCTTTTATATCAACAATGCCTTCAGCTTCGCGGTATGTTTGCAAAGACAACTCTGATAGTTGCAACTTCTTGCCTAATTCTTCTAGTTGATCAACCAGCCATTGAGATGTGCTTTCTTTTGATGCGCTATGAATTTCGTCTTGGTATTGTAAATATGTAATACCTACTTGATTCGCTATTTTTTGTGATAATTGGGCCGAATAGGACATATAAGATATTTTAACTAACTCTGTACCTGCAATAGGTACTATCGTTAATTTTTGTTGAAATTTTCGTACGACTTCACTTACCGCTGCTTGCTTTTTTCTTTGTCCAACATTAGCAAGAAATGCCAGTTTATCGTTATACTTTCCACTGTTAAATTCTTCATGTTTAACAAGATTAAGTTGATAAATAACACGCTCTGCAAATTTTCTAGAGCGCAATAGTTCAAACTGTGTTTGTATTTGCTCTTTACTGGCATTTGACTCGTTAAAAGCATCATTAATTGATAATGTATTCGCAGGTTTGTTAGTGCCGATCTGTAGAATTGCGGTGGCACTATATGAAGGTTTTAGTAACGACACATAAACTGCTGCGAGTAACGTTACTACTAGAGTAAAGAATATAATTTTCCATCGACGTGACCAAAGCGGCGTTAAAATTTCTTTTAAAGCTACCTCTTCATTAATGGATATTAAATCTTTATTCTCTAGAGTATTCAAAAAAAGCTTTGCTCAATTTCTATAATATCATCGGGTAAAATCACGCTCGAAACATTGGCGTTGAAAACCGATTTCTCCCCATTAACTAATCTTGTAATATTCCATGCAGATTTCGATGCTCTTGCCGCTAAACCACCTGCAATAGCTATTGCTTTATCTAGTGTTAAATCTTCTTGAAACGGATAGCCGCCTGGGCGCTTTACTTGACCATGAATAAAAAAAGGTCGATACATTTCAATGGAAACAGTTACCTGTGGATCAATTAAATAATCACCGCGCAAACCGTTAGCAACTTTATTTTCCAGTTCTTTCGATGTTAAGCCAACTACGGTGATATCAGACAAAAATGGAAACGAAATCACACCTGACTTTTCTATTTTCACCTGAGTCGTTAAATCAGCCTCACCATATACGGTGATCTGAATTTTATCGCCAGCACCTAACTTATAGTCATTAGCTGATACATTGCCGAAAAAAAACAACAAACTAATTATTATAACCTTCACATTTTTTATCCACTTTAGTAACACACTCTAGCAACCACCTATCAGTCACCTCGATCTAGTCTGACCAGTTCAAGTAATAAGATTTTACTAATAATGTTGATAAATTTAAATAAAAATTTATTCTATACACTACTATTCTTACTGTAATTTAACCCTTTATAAATCAAGCTTTATGCTGATACCGACTTTATTCTGCGCAAAATCAATATCACCATAGTTCGCATCGAGTGATTTATAGTCATAAGCAAACTTAAAGCTTAATCGTTCGCTGTAACGATAGTTCAGCTCTAATGCCGCAACCACATAGTCTTCATCGTTACTGCTCTGAGGAGTTATAAATTCGTCATTATTAATACCGATAGCAAAAAGCACGGATAAACTCTCGGTAAAGTCATGTATTACATCAATTTGGTGCGTTTGTGCTAAACGGTAACTACTAATTAATCGATAGGTCTCATCAAACTTTCGATTCGAGACAATGTGTAGGGTAGTATAATCAGAAGGTCGCCATGTGTAGTCAAATCGCCATTTAAAAGCGCTATCATCAATTAAACGACTGTCTTCAAAGCTTAAGTTCTGATAACCCACAAGAAAATTAAGCTCGCTGATCACTGTAGTGTACCATTTCACGCCAATTAGGCCTGAAATACTATCGCGACTGATAAGTGGATCATTTGTGTAATCAATAATTTTATAGTCGAGGTCAAAGGCTAAAAATGTTTTGCCTGATAGCAAATAGTCAAAGCTTGATTTTAATGTCAGTATTTCTGTATCCAATCGATTGGTGTCTGTACGTCGAGTGGTAAATTCACTTTCGTGATAGGTAAGATCGAAATTTAACCTGCCTTGAGATTCTTTTGTACCGTACTCATAACCAATTATCGCCCCTAATGTCTCTTGAGTATCGCCTTTTTCTAACTGATCAGCTTGACCTAAAGATAAGCCCATACCTCTGTAAGTGAAGTCATTAAGCAAAAGCCCTGAAATATGGAGTCGCTGATTCTGGCTAAACTTAAATTGATATTTAGGAATAATGGAGTAATCAGTATGATTATCGTCGTCGAAATTTGCGTAAAGGTAAGTGGCAATATTAGCGTTAATATTAAATGCGGATTGCTGGCTTTTAGCGCTAAAAGCTAGGTCTGAAGCTAAACGATAAAAAGCGGTGCTTTCTTCATTCTCGGATTGAAATAGAAAGTTATCTATATAACCTGCTTCAGTTGATAAATTAATCGCTAAATCATTGTCAAATTCTGCCAATGCTGACGTACTATACGTACAGTAAATTGCACATATAGCAAAAAATCGAGAAATACTCATATCTCAAGTTTGCCTATTTTTATTATTATTATACGAATCAGTAAAAAATCCGCTTGGCATTTTAGCCGCTTACATTACTTAGTATGCACAAAAACAAATTCTATTGAAATGATTTGTTATCATTTTGTAACGAATATTTAAGGTATACTTAGCCTAAATTAGCCTAAAAAAAAGCAACCTTGTAGGTTGCTTTATGTATCTAGATAAATTTAAACCATTAAATCTCTTTGCTGAAGGCCTTAGATTTACGCTGAATGTTATACATTTTTTGTTTACCTTCTGGAAGCTTTTCAATAGCTTGCTCGCTATAGCCTTGTTCAATAAACCAATGAGCACTAACCGTAGTGAGTACAAATATTGAATTAAGGTTTTGCCTTTTCGCCGTTTGTTCAAGCGCTTGAATAAGACGTATACCTCGATTACCGCCTCGATAGTCAGGATGTATAACTAAACAAGCAATTTCACCGGTTTTTGCTTCTGGATATGGATAAAGTGCTGCGCAAGCGATAATAACGTCTTCTTTTTTAATTACCGTAAAGCGATCGATTTCAACTTCAAGTAACTCTCGCGAACGCTTAACAAGCACCCCCTCTTCTTCTAATGGGGCAATTAACTCTAAAATACCACCGACATCATCAATGTTAGCTGCAGATAATTGCTCTTGAAAATCTTTAGCGATTAATGTGCCGGCACCATCTCGAGTAAAAAGCTCTTGTAAAAGTGCACTATCACTGGCGTAACTTACGCTATGGCAACGTTCAACGCCTTGTTTACCACATTGGATTATCGCTTTTAATAGTAACTGTTGAACGTGGTCTTTTTGCTGTAAAAGAAGTTCACTTACTGTTGCAATACCACAACTTCTTATTAATGCCCCTTTTTTATCAATTAAACCAGCTTGCTCAGTTAATGTAATTAACTTGTCTGCTTTTAAGGCAATAGCCGTCTGCGCTGCAACATCTTCTAATGCTAAGTTAAACACTTCACCTGTTGATGAATAACCGACAGGCGATAACAAAACCATAGAGCCAAAATTTAGTTGTGTATTAATACCTTCAGCGTCAATTCTGCGAACGGCTCCACTATACTTAAAATCAATCCCGTCTCTTACGCCAATTGGCTTAGCAATAACAAAATTACCAGTACTAACACGTATTTGCGCACCATGCATAGGCGAATTAACTAAGCCCATAGTCAACAAGGCTTCAATATGAATACGCAGCGAACCTGTTGCATCTTTAACAACGTTCAAAGTTTCAGCGTCGGTAACTCGAATGTTATTTTCAATTTGTTGTGGTAAGGCGAGCGCATTAAGGCGTTCTTCAATTTGCACACGCGCACCATGTACTAAAACTAGCTTAACACCTAGGCTTCGTAGTAAAGCTATATCGTGAATAATATTTGCAAAATTAGCATGTTGAACTGCTTCTCCGCCGAACATTAAAACAAAGGTTTTACCACGATGGGCATTAATATACGGCGCAGCATTTCTAAACCACTTTACATTATCTTCATTACTATTCATGACAACTTTTCGCTACTAACTTTCATTGATTAACAACACCTACAGCCAAGAAGAAACCTTAGGCTTCTTCTACACAACGATTAACAATATATTCCATTGCCACTTCATCAGCCGGATCTTTGTGTGGGCTTTGCTCACTGTCTTCAATGATATTGTCGGCTAATGAGTTTTTATCAATTAAGTTAAAACCTAACTGCTCAAAGTAGTTCGGGATATAAGTCAGCACAATAATTTTTTGTAATTGAATTTGATGAGCAAACTCTAGCAAATATTGCACTAACGCTTGGCCTTGTCCTTGTTTATGTGCACTTTTATCAATAACAACCGAGCGTATTTCAGCCAGTCCAGTTTGGTAAATATAAAGTGAAGCACAGCCGACTACAGCTCCGGCTACTTCTGCAACGACAAAATTTTGCACATCATGAATAATATTATCACGGCTGCGTGGCAGTATTTCCCCGCGCTCAGCCCAGTAATCAACTAATGCTGAAATACTATCAATGTCTGACATTTTTGCTCTGCGAACCGACATAGCAGCAGCGCGTTGTGCATTCAAACGTTGCTTAACTTGCTTTAAAGTCATATTGATTTGCGTTTTGCTTGGTGCCCCTAATACTTGTGTATTTAAAGTATCTTGGTTGTCTGATAAAAGATTACCCGACTGCACTTCTGCTAAGGCTTTTTCAACTTGTTGACGAGATGTGCCGCCCAATGCGCCACGCTTATCTAAACAAGATTCAATAGATAGATGTTGGTAAACATCTTGCTCAATTTTGTCGCTATACTTTTGTAACTGTGCAATAGAGAAATCTTCCAATGCATGGCCAGCATCAATTGCTGCCAATACCACTTCACCCACAATATGATGTGCTTCGCGAAATGGAATATCTTTACTAACAAGATAATCTGCAAGCTCGGTTGAGTTTGCATAACCTTGTTGTGCTGCGGCTAAAGTACGAGCACGATTTACCGTTAAACCTTCTGCAACCAAAACTGCCATTTGCATACATTCTTGCCAGGTATCAAGCGCGTCAAACAAACCTTCTTTGTCTTCTTGCATATCTTTATTATAAGCAAGCGGTAAGGCTTTCATGGTCATCATCATACCGGTTAGAGAGCCCATTACTCGGCCCGCTTTACCACGTAGTAATTCACATGCGTCAGGGTTTTTCTTTTGCGGCATTAATGATGAACCTGAGCTAACTAAATCGCTCATTTCAACAAAGCCTGCTTCACCAGAGTTATAGAAAATTAAATCTTCTGCAAAGCGAGACAAGTGCATCATGCTGATACTGGCGGTAGATAAAAGCTCTATTACGTGATCTCGATCAGAAACAGCATCTAAACTATTCAGTGTTGCGCTTCGAAAGCCAAGATTATGGGCTAACTTGTCACGATCAATTGGGTAAGCTGTGCCTGCCAATGCGCCTGAGCCTAATGGTGAAGTGTCGGCACGGTATAAAGCATCTTTTAAACGCCCTATATCACGGTTAAACATTTCAACATACGCCAAACACCAATGACCAAAAGTAATCGGTTGCGCACGTTGTAAATGCGTATAGCCTGGCAGTACGGTATTACGTTCACGTTCAGCAAGATCTAGCATGGCTTGTTGCAAGTTCACTAAGGCATAAAGTAAATCACTACCTTTTTCTTTACACCAGAGTTTTAAGTCAGTAGCCACTTGGTCATTACGGCTGCGACCAGTATGCAATTTCTTCCCTAAATCACCAGTTTTTTCGATAAGGTTAATTTCTACCCAGCTGTGAATGTCTTCAGCGTCAGACAATAAAATTTGCTTCGGATTTTCTTCAACTGAAGCTTTTAATTCTAACAATGCCGTCTTTAATTCTTCAAACTCTGCTTGGCTTAGTACATCAACTGTAGTTAATGCTTCAGCCCAAGCAATAGACCCAACAATGTCTTGTACCGCCATACGATAATCAACAGGTAAAGAGTCATTAAACTTTTTAAACTGTACACTAGCTTGCTCTTTAAACCGTCCGCCCCATAATGCCATGGCTAAATTCCTCTACCTTTTTTATTTCTTTTCAGATAATACTGAGTCTGCTTGCTTAAGTGCGGTTATTCTACTTGATAAACTGAACAAACGAATAAAACCTTCTGCATGTTTTTGGTCGTAAACATCGTCTGCACCAAAGGTTGCAAACTCTTCTGAATACAAGCTGTTTGGAGAGCGACGTTGTGTTACTTGCGCCATACCTTTATACAATTTAACCACTACATCACCCGTTACTTTTTCAGCAAATGATGCGGCTGAAGCTAACTGTGCTTTGGCAAGTGGTGTAAACCAACGACCGTCATAAATTACGTGTGAAAATTCATGACCCACTGACTCACGATACTTTAATGACTCTTTATCTAAAATAAGTGACTCTAAACCTTTATATGCCGCCATTAATACCGTGCCGCCTGGAGTTTCATAACAACCACGAGATTTCATACCTACTAAGCGGTTTTCAACAATATCGATACGGCCAACGCCATGGGCAGCAGCTTTGTCGTTCAAATACATTAAAGATTGATACGCTGACATTGGCTTGCCATCAACCGCCACTAATTCACCAGCTTCAAAGCTTAGCATTACTTTGCCTGCTTCGTTTGGTGCATCCATTGGGTCAACGGTCATGGTCCAAACTTCTTTTGAAGGCTCACACCAAGGGTCTTCTAACTCACCACCTTCATGCGAAATGTGCCAAGCATTAGCATCACGACTATAAATTTTAGTTAACGAAGCGGCACATGGGATATTACGTTCAGCTAAGTAGTCTAAAAGATCTTCACGTGAAACCATATCCCACTCACGCCATGGCGCAATAACGGTTAACTGTGGAGCTAAAGCTGCAAAACAAGCTTCGAAACGTACTTGGTCATTACCTTTACCAGTACAACCATGACAAACCGCATCAGCACCAACTTTTAAGGCAATTTCGATATGAGCTTTGGCAATAACAGGACGTGCCATTGATGTACCTAATAAATACTGCCCCTCATAAACGGCACCTGTTTTTAGAATTGGGTAAATATAATCTTTTACATATTCTTCTTTAAGATCGACGACGTAACACTCTGAAGCACCTGAAGCTATGGCTTTTTCTTTTATGCCAACCAACTCTTCTTCACCTTGTCCTACATCTGCACAAAATGCGACAACTTCACAGCCATCGTAATTTTCTTTTAACCAAGGGATAATGGCTGATGTGTCTAAACCGCCAGAATAAGCTAATACGACTTTTTTAATGTTTTTCTTTGCTGCTAATGCCATGATTTTTTCCTTTACAATTTTTGTTATCAGTCTAGCCAACGTTGTGAAATAGGCTAGTTTGAATAGTATTTTTAAATTAAATTTGATTTATTTGTTTAATAATAACCGCTTGGCTAATCAGCTAATAAAGTCACTAACACTGCATTTTGCGCCCACATACGGTTTTCAGCTGACTGAAATGCCACTGACATTTCGCTGTCGAACAATTCGGTGGTAATTTCCTCTTCGAGATGAGCAGGTTGACAGTGCATAACAA
The DNA here is from genome assembly GCF_057550865.1 of Colwellia sp. NW0002-52-1. NCBI lineage: Bacteria > Pseudomonadati > Pseudomonadota > Gammaproteobacteria > Alteromonadales > Colwelliaceae > Colwellia > Colwellia sp. NW0002-52-1. The sequence continues at coordinate 12,786 of NZ_BAAJLU010000007.1, forward strand.
TGCTAGCCCCTGCTTTTGCCATGAGTTCGTGATTAACTTGATACGGTTTAAAGGTGGCTAAAATGTCATCGACATTGGTGTTACTGCCCATAGATATCCAAGTATCAGTATAAATAGCATCTTGTTGACCTAGCGCTGAAATATTTGAGCTAAACAATAATTTACTGCCTGATATTTCACTAAACTTAATCGCCTTATTCAGTATGGTTTCATCTGGCCCATGACCTTCTGGACACACTAACGTGAAATCTACACCGACAATAGCTGCCATAATCATTAACGAATTTGAAACATTATTTGCATCACCAACATAAGCAAGCTTGATGGTTGAAATATCGTCGAAGTTTTCTGCAAGCGTAACAAAATCAGCTAATGCTTGGCATGGATGGTATACATCACATAAGGCATTAATAACGGGTACGCTACCATGCGCGGCTAACTGTTCAATAGAATTATTACTAAACACACGCGCAACAATGGCATCGGCATAACATGAGAGGTTTTTAGCATAATCGCTTACTCTTTCACGCTCACCTAGTTTGCCATTTTGCTGGCCTAAATAAAGCGCATGACCACCTAACTTATTAATGCCAATATCAAAACTAACATGTGTTCTTAAAGACGGCTTTTCGAAAATCATCGCAACCGACTTGCCTGCTAATACTTGATTGTACTTTTTAGGCTGCTGTTTAATATCACGTGCTAAGGCAATTAAATCGAGTATTTGTTGTTTATTTAGCTGATCATCAGCTAAGAAATGTTCTAAGTTCATTAAAATTCTATCCTGTTCTAAAACGCGTTTACGACGTGTTTTGGTTATTTCTAACTAACACTTGGCTGTATTCTGGTTCCTACATTGGCACCATTGAGTAAATCGATAATTTGCTCAGGCGATTGCCAGCTGGCAACCGCGATACTTCGTCGTAACTTATTTGCCGCTTGCAACGCTGCATTGACTTTTGCAGTCATGCCACCGGCAATAACACCACTACTTATAAGCGCTTCAGCTTGCTCATGATTCAGTGAACTTAAATATTCTCCTGTAGCACCTTTAACACCATTTACATCGGTAAGTAAAAACAGTTCCGCGTTCAATAACTGACAAATTGCAACAGCAGCGTCATCCGCATTTACATTAACAAGCTCACCATTTTCCAACGCCCCAATTGAAGATACTATTGGCAAAAATTTCGCTTTTAACAAGGTATCTAATAATGCGCTACTAAAAGGTTTAGGCACACCTACTTGCCCTAATGCTAATGGACTTAAGTCACACTGCACCATTTGACCATCGGTAAGAGATAAACCTACTGCGGCTAACTTTAAACTCGCCGCACTCGCCACAATTGCTTTATTAACATTGCCTGCAAGCGCACCGCTAATAATTGGCATTTGCGCTTTTGGTGTCACGCGTAAACCGTGCTTTTTCTCGGTTGTAAATCCTGCTTGTGTCAACATTTCATCAACAATACAGCCACCACCATGTACAATAACTACAGGCTGATCTTTTAAATTGGCGATAACAGAGAGCAGCGCTGTTAATGCTGAGGTATTACCTTGGTTGTAGCCATCTAAAATAGCGCCACCAATTTTTATCACCACAGGTTTTTTCATCAGCTTTTCCCCGACATTATTAAACTATATTCACTTGGCAGACCTAAGCTAATATTTGCACATTGAATGGCTTGCGAAGCCGCACCTTTTAATAAATTATCAATTGCGCAACTAACAACAACTACATGCTTAGCTTCATCAACCTGCCAGTGCACATCTGCAAATGCTGTATGAGCAACATTGTCGATTTTAGGCCAAGCATTTACTATACGAACTAGCGGTTTGTCTTGATATGCTTGAGTAAAAGCTTGATCAACTTGTTGACTTGTTACATCAGGTTTTAACTGTGAAGTCACCGTGACTAATAAACCACGCTTATAAGGGGCTAAATGCGGGTTAAAAATAACCTCAGCATTCGCTTCTTGACTGATTTCAGGTTGGTGTCTGTGCTGTAAAATATTGTAAGGCGTTAAACTGACTTCACAAAAGCTTGTTGCTAAAGATGCTTTACGACCCGCGCCCGTTACGCCACTAATGCCATTAACGACAATAAGTGAGTTCTCTACATGTAATGCATTACTAGTAATGGGCTTTAAAGACAATAAGCTAGCGGTTGGATAACAACCCGGTACAGCAATTAGGTTACTGGTTGCAATTTCATCGGATTGCCATTCAGCTAAACCGTACTGAGCTTGTTCAAGGGCTTTTAGCGATTGATGTTCAAAACCATAATGAACAGGGTAATGAGTCGAATTTTTTAGACGAAACCCGCCAGAAAGGTCAAAAACTTTAATACCTTGATCAATAAAAGCTTGTGCCCATTGCGCGCTAAATTCATGGGGAGTTGCAAAAAAGACGGCATCTATACCATGCCCAGATAAAGCATGTTCAGATGAGTTTATATGTTGATCAAACCATTGCTGCGAAAAAGAGTGCAGGGGTAAATCACAGATCCCCTGCCAGCGAGTATGCAGTTGAGCAAAAGTTTTTCCACTAGAACTACTGTTTTCAGACACTAACAAGTGTTGAATTGATATTTTATTGTGTTGCGTAAGCAACCCAATTAATTCAGCACCGACATAACCACTTGCACCAATAACTATAACGTTCATTTACTTACCATTTAACTTATGATTAGAAACTACAACGGCTATGTTATTTACACGCTACGTTTGCAATTCTATTCAACTTTGACCGATTACTTCTTAGTTATTATTAAGATATTTAATAGACTAACTAAAAAGCCATGACTTCCAAGACCTAATATATAACTCTATCGTCGTCGCATAGTTGAATACATTACATACATTTTCATAGTGTGGTTAAATTAGGCTATTTACATTATGGAGCTAAAGTATCATCATATAACTAGTTATGCAACTAAATAGCATAACTACCCATAAATTAATTTTAGGTTACTCTATATAATGAAAAATACGCATTTTAAATTACCCAGCTTTACTCAAGCTATGAGCCAGTTAATAGCACAACCTAGTATTAGTTCATCGCAAGCAAGCTGGGATCAAAGTAACGAAAGTGTCATCAACTTATTAGCCGCTTGGTTTGAAACCCTTGGGTTTGATATTACTATTCAAGCCGTGCCTAACACTAAAGGTAAGTTTAATTTGCTAGCTAAATTAGGCTCTGGCGATGGAGGCTTATTACTTGCGGGCCACAGTGATACCGTTCCTTTTGATGAAAATAGATGGTTATCTGATCCGCTTAAAGTTACTGATAGCGATAACAAACTCTTCGGTCTTGGCAGTTGTGATATGAAAGGCTTCTTTGCATTTATTTTACAAGTTTGCCAGCAAGTAGATCTGAAGTTATTAAAGAAGCCATTATATGTTTTAGCCACCGCGGATGAAGAAACCACCATGGCAGGCGCGCGTTTTTTTGCTAACAGCGGCATTATAAAGCCTGATGTTGCCATTATAGGTGAGCCAACGAATTTGGTGCCGGTAATTATGCATAAGGGGCATATGTCTCATAAAATTAGCATTAAAGGGCAAGCTGGCCATTCCAGTAAACCTGCCAGTGGGGTTAATGCAATTGAAATAATGCATCAAGTTATTGGCGAGTTATTCAAGTTAAGAGAAAAGCTTAACCTAAGTTATCAAAATGAAGCTTTTGATGTTCAAACGCCAACAATGAACTTAGGTGCCATTCATGGTGGCGATAACGCTAATAGAATTTGTGGACATTGTGAACTCGATATTGACATGCGATCTTTACCTGGTATGAAAGACGAAGAATTAGTCTCTTGGTTATCAAAATCATTACAACCTATAGCAGAGAAATACCCTGGTAGATTATCGATCAATGAACTAGACCCAAGCTCGCCAAGTTTTGAACAAACCGCGACAAGTGATTTAGTACTTACTGCAGAAAAGCTTTCAGGACATAGTTGTTGCGCCGTAAATTACGCAACTGAAGCCCCTTTTATTCAACAATTGGGTTGTCAAACTATTGTTATGGGGCCAGGTTCAATTGACCAAGCGCACCAACCTAATGAATATTTAGCTCACAGTGAAATTACAAAAACAGAGCGCTTACTGACAAAAGTAATTCATCACTATTGCTTTTAATTAGATTGTTTTTATAAAGGCTGACAGACTAAAAAAAATGACTAGCATTCAACTATAGCGAATACGATTCCAAAGTTTTTGGTTCACTTTCTGTGTAAAAAACTCGTCTGGCTGCCAACACCGTGGCAATAAATCGAGTTTTTTTCGCTCAAGATAATTTGAAGATAGTAGTTCTAAAATTTCATTCAGCCTTTCTTTGTTAATACTAGAAAACTCTTTCGCAGTTTCTACAAAGTAAAGGTTATTAGTTTTCTTTACGACGAGGTCATGCCCGTGTCCAATAAAGGATAATTGCCGAGTTGCTATACGACATGTTGGCTCATTAGGTACTTCTGGGTAAAGCTGAGTTACAATCGCATATTCGTACCGTACACTTTGTTCCGTATCATTAGGAATATAAATTACACCATATCCTTGCGGGAAATCGCCGGTTATTTGATATAAGCTATCAACGACGCTTCGACAACAATTGCCACGTTCCGCGTTCTGATATAGCGCTTGATAGACTTTCGGCAATAATTTGTAATTATAGTTTTCTTTAGTAGATAAAATAATCGCCGTATATATTTGAGGTATTTTTAATATATTGCCTACACCTAGCTTGGGTTGAATACTACCTTTAAGCAACTGTTTAACAAAGCGTAGTTTATTCGTTTCAACTTTTGTAAAAGTATCTCGCTCTTCTTTAGAGTTTCCTAGATACATGACGATACCAATACCATTAATGAGGTATTTCATCGTTTCACGATAATTAATTTGCAATAAAGCTTTTCGCTCTTCTACTGTTAAACCACGAAAAACATTTTTTGTGCCATCAATACCTTTCATAATTTTCTGGGCATCAGGGTGATAGTTACCTATATCTTGCAGAATGGCCGCCATTAAGATGGGAATTTTTACATGGTCTACAAATTCCAGATACGCTGCTTCGTTCTCACTTCGAAGCTCTTGATAGTTATACCCTGATATTTTACTGAGCTCTTGTGTTAAATAAGCCCCTGATGTAAGTGTTTTTAAGCAAATTTGGTCGAGTAACCTTAAAGAGAGCACGCCTCGATATAAGGGTTTATTCCGCTCATTTACTGAGGCAACCTTGCTTCCTTCTGTTGGCGATAAAAGCTGTATGGTACCAAGCAGTTCTGCCGATTTTTTATTAGTATCGGCACGAGTTTCACCTTCACATATTTCAATTATATCGCGACATATAAGTTGTAAATGCTGAGCTCTTTCGTTACTTTCTTGACGTAAAGCTTGCAGGTAATCACGTTTTTCACGTTCCAAACGCGTCACTTTATTTTTACTCTTCTCGCTACCAATTTTGCTTAATTTGGAGATTTCGGTATTAAGCTTATGAATTTTATTTTGTGCGTTTCCTTCTAATTCATAATAACTAATAGCCCTTTCCAAGACTGAGTCTTTTAAAGGGCTGCGACCATAAATTTTACTGAGTAAAATTTTGACCTTAGCTGTAAAATTAGTATCACCGGCTAAATATTTTGACATTAATTCCATTCAACTAAAAATAATACCTATTGGTATAGTGCTAATACAGTACAACTTTACAATCCTTGAATTGGTTGTAAATCGTGTTATTTAATTTTACATACTCTACTTAACCATAAGCAAAATAATGAAAATATCAATATAAAAGTATAAAAAATAACAAATTACATAATCTTACTAATTAAGGTAATTTAATAACTGCTAACAAACATAGCGGCTACTTTTTTCTGATTAGGCTAGAACGACCAACTTGATAGCAGTCCAGCATTAGAACATACTGTGATAACTATGCCGTAAAGCTCGTTAATCATTAAGGATAATTGATGTCTTCAAGTAACTTTAAAGAAACACTAAAAAGTGTAGGTGCAGCATTTTTTGGTGTTCAAAGTGATAAAAATAGAAAAAGAGATTTTACTCAAGGTAAATTTAGCCATTTTGTTATCGCCGGTATTTTAGCCGTTGTACTTTTTATAACTTCATTAGTCGTTATTGTAAGCTTAGTTATACCAAGTTAAGCATACTCTATGCTTAACTTTATCAGCTGATATTTCAGAGTACCGGCGTTATTTAGTCTATTACTCATTGTAATAGCACTTTATCGTCAGCAGCGTAACTAACGACTATTGTTGATACGTCTAATACAGCTTAGTAAAGTGCAAGAAGTTCAGCGACTTTATTTCGCTTATTGCCTTTTTGGCTAATAGTTCTAGAGACTTCTATCGATTGCTGCTTTTTTGCGTGCTCATATATTTTTCTTGTCCAAATCGTATCGTGGTTACTAATAAGTACTGTAATGTTAGATGTTTTAGCTTTAGTGACTTCTTCAGCAACATTTGCAAGGTCAGCTTGTTCATCTAGGCCAAAACCATTACCTGAATAACTGGTAAAACTTGCTGTTTTACTTAACGGCACGTAAGGCGGATCACAGTAAATCACATCACCTGATTTAGCATGAGCAAAAGTTTGGCGATATCCATCACAAATAAATACAGCTTTCTTAGCTTTTTCAGCAAAAAATATCAGTTCCTCTTCAGGAAAATAAGGGCGTTTATATTTACCAAAAGGCACGTTATAACCACCTGATTTATTATATCTACACAAGCCATTATAACCATGGCGATTCATGTAAAGAAAAACTAAAGATCTAAAGTAGGGATCTGTGCTTTCATTAAACTCTTTACGAAGTTGATAGTATTTTTCAGCCTGATTATATTCAGGTGTAAAAAATCGGCGAGCATCTGCAATAAATTTATCAGGTGTTCGTTGCACGATACGATAAAGATTTACAAGATCTTGATTTATATCGCTCAACAGATATTCGTCGTAATTACTATTGAGAAATACTGAACCAGCGCCAACAAAAGGCTCAATCAGACGATTTCCTTTTGGTAGCATAGAATTTATGACATCGCTTAAAGCGTATTTCCCACCTGCCCACTTTAAAAACGCTCGATGTTTCTTCTTCATGACACCTACAAACTCTAAAAATTAATACCAGATGATTAGTATCTGAAAAGTAAGGGTGAATTGTATCCTGAATTAGTTATTATTGGGAGCTCTGAAATGCATTGATTTCGTTATTAACTATACTCGTTGGCTTGATCCATGGTTGTCTAGACAAAAGCGACACCGGTAAAGTTGATAACGCAGCTTGTGCAGCTGATTTTTCAGCATAAACCTTACTGGTGAATACCATAAGTGGCTGATCATTTAATAGCCGCTGATAAATATGATATTCAATGCTATCTAAGGCCTTTAAATATTCCTGAGGAAGGGCTAAATCACTGAACGCAGATAGTTGGATAACATAACCTGTTTTATCTGCATAAAAGTCATTGTCCACTTGCAAACTATTCGTCCTATTAATCGCTGCTCTAGAAGTTGTGACTGCACTCTGTTCTTCTTGCGGCAATACATTCATTGCATTCTTAATTTGAGTCTCTATTAAAGTATCTGTTTCGTTTGTAGTTATTGCTGAAATAATATCGAATGATGTAGCAGGTAATGGTTCATTTTTCTTAATTACTACTGTCTTAGGGCTTACTAGCGATAAATAAATATCTGCTGGTACAGCCCTCTCATATGTTTTTATTATTTCATCTGTTGTGATATCTGAATTTGATTGACTAACATTTTTACTTTCTATCACCATCGTTTGCGGTTGCGACAAAGTCTTGGTTAGCGATACATTATCTGTACTTAATGCTGTTATTGGTTTCGCAAAGTTAAAGCTGTCTAATTGTAATAGTTTAATCACTAATGCAGATATCAAAATTAAAAGTATTGCTGCACTTAATAGCCATTTATTGCGTTTACTGAAAGACCATTTGATTGAACTTTTTTTAAATATTGTCGAAGTTGGTGAAAGCAACTGCCCTGATTGCGATGATAATAATGAGAGTTTATTATCAAATAAGCTCTTGTTAATAGCAATATTTCTACCCGCTTGTAGTGAACCAAACATAACAACATTTACAGTTAAGTTTGATTTTTTAGCAATTAAAGCTAATTGCGTTAATTCATGTGAAATTTGTAAAGATAAATGCTGAGCTCTATCGAGCACAATGCTGATACTTTGTTTTGATTTTTTTGCTAAATTAATCACACTTACGGCTAACGAAATTTCTGGATCAAAAAGTTCGCCAGTATATAGCTGTTCGATAATACGACAACGAATTTGAATATTGTTGAACTGCGAAGAGAGCGCAACATAAGCAACGTTATGCTGCTCAGGTAAGTTTGCTAAAAGTTGATTAGATATGGTTGTGTTCTGTTCAACGCTTTCGTCAATAACAAGAATAGCTTGCTTTGAAAAACGTAAAATATAATCGATGCGTGCTTGGGCACTAATTTTAGTGACGCTGGTATTATCGTCAGATATATTAATGTTTTTTGTTAACGCCGACATGCTTCACCTATTCTGAATTAATTACAGAATTTGCTGAAGGAGCTCCACGCTAACATCATCGTTGATTTCAGAACGACCTATGGCGGTCGGAAGGATAAATCGAAGTTTACCGGCTAAATTCTTTTTATCGCGACGCATATGACAAATAAATTCATCAAATCCCATATTTTCGGGAGCGATTAACGGTAAATCAAAAGCATTTAGTAAAGCTTCAATACGACGAAGATCTGACACTTCAAGCAAATTCATTGCTACTGAAGTTTTAGCAGCAAGTACCATGCCAGTGGCAACTGCTTCACCATGCAACCAATTACCATAACCTTGATCAGCCTCAATGGCATGGCCAAAGGTGTGACCTAAATTTAATAATGCACGAACACCAGCTTCTGTTTCATCTTCAGCAACTATATTGGCTTTACATTGGCAACAACGTTCAATCATTTGCATTAAGACTTTATTATCACCGGCTTTAATTGCATCTATATGTTGCTCAAGCCAAGTAAAAAACTCACCATCGCCGAGTATGCCATATTTGATCACTTCAGCCATACCTGCGTTAAACTCTCTAACAGGCAATGTAACTAAGCTCGCTAAGTCTATAAAAACAGCCTTAGGTTGATAGAACGCGCCTATCATATTTTTACCTAATGGATGATTTACTGCAGTTTTACCGCCAACAGAGGAATCAACTTGCGACAATACTGTGGTAGGCACTTGAATAAAATCAATACCACGCTGATAGCATGCGGCAGCAAAACCGGTGATATCACCAATAACACCACCACCTAAAGCGATCAAAGTAGTATCTCTACCGTGATTACCCGCGAGTAGATGAGACATTATAAGCTCAAAATTTGCTAAACTTTTCTGAGCTTCGCCATCAGGTAAAACGATTTCATCTACATCGAAATCCTTTAAGCTGGCTTTCATTTGCTCGAGATAAAGTGGTGCAACAATGTTATTACTAACAATGCAAACTCGCTTACTACGGATATGACTAGACAGCAGTTTACTATTTGATAGTAACCCGCTGTCTATATAGATTGGGTAGCTGCGTTTGCCAAGCTTAACTTGAAGAGTGGTCATAAGTATTATGTTTAAAAGTCTAAACGTTCTACTATTTTACTTGCAACAACCTTCGCGCTTTGGTCATCCGTTTGCACAATAACATCGGCAATTTCTTCATATAACGGATTTCGCTCAACAGCTAGGTTTTCAAGTACAGTTCTTGGTTCTTCATCAGTTTGGAGAAGCGGACGACGACGGTCTCTTTGCGTACGTGCAACTTGTTTATCTATCGTGGTTTCTAGATAAACAACAATACCGCGTGCTGATAAGCGATTGCGTACTTGTGGGCTGATCACAGATCCACCGCCAGTAGCTAAAACAATACCCTGTTTTTCACTTAAGTCTTCAATGACTGATTCTTCTCTTAGTCGAAAGCCTTCTTCGCCTTCTAGATCAAAAACCCATGCGATATCTGCACCAGTACGGCGCTCAATTTCTTGATCGGAATCAAAAAACTCTAAATGTAGCTTATCTGCTAATTCTCTACCAATGGTGCTTTTGCCTGCGCCCATTGGGCCTACAAGGAAAATATTACGTTTTTCTGCCATTAGATTAATTAATACTCGTTTATTTATTACGTGAACAGGTAAGAGGGAACCTCCCTCGAAAATTTCAAGGGCGCAATTATCGCAATTGTTGGGTACAAATTGCAAGCATGTAAGGTGAAAACACCACCTTACATGCAAATTAACTTAAAATCTTTCCGTAACTATGCGTGGTGTAACGAATATTAGTAGTTCTTTCTTCTCATTGAAGTTACTACTATTCCTAAACATCCAACCAAAATATGGAATATCACCTAAAACAGGTACCTTTGATACAGAACTAATAATTTGTTGCTGATAAATACCACCTAGTACGATTGTTTCGCCATTATTAACCAATACCTGTGTGCCGATACGCTGAGTATCAATAGCTGGTGCTGTGCCATTTGAAACATCAGATACCGTATCTTGCGTTACCACAAGGTCCAAAATAATTCTGTCATCCGGTGTAATGTGAGGTGTTACCGTTAAACTTAGTACCGCTTTTTTAAACTGAGTTGATGTTGCACCACTAGAAGCCGCTTCTTGGTAAGGTATCTCAACACCTTGCTCAATGTAGGCTTCTTTTTGATTTGCCGTAGTTATGCGCGGACTGGCAATTATTTCGCCTTTGTTTTCTTTTTCCATCGCACTCAATTCAAGATCTAATATAGTACCATCGGCTAAACGCGCAACTTGAAATGCAATACTTCCCGCAGGGTTAGCTACAGGTAAATTAACATTAAGTCGATCGCTTAAAGAAGGTATTATGCCATTACCTGCATTATCGGCGCCCGTTAATGAACCTGATGTTGAAGAGTCTGAACCTGTATCCGTAACACCCCAGCGAATACCTAACTCTTCGTTAATATTATCTTTTACCGTTACCATACGAGATTCAATAATAACTTGGCGAACAGGAATATCTAATACCGAAACCATACGTTTAATATCTTCAATACTGGTTGCCGTATCGCGAATTAATAAGGTATTGGTTCTTTCATCAACACTAACGCTTCCGCGTAGCGATAATATGCTGTTTTCTTCATTCTTTATTAGGGCCGCAAACTCTGCTGCTTTAGCATAATTTACTTGTACATATTCTGAATATAACGGCGCTAATTCTTCAACTTGTTGCTGTGCTTGTAAGTCTCTAGCTTCTCGAGCGGCTAATTCATCGCTTGGTGCAACCATTAAAATGTTGCCTTCCATGCGTTTATCTAAGCCTTTAACTTTTAAAATTATATCGAGTGCTTGGTCCCAAGGAACACCATCTAGTCGTAAGGTAATATTGCCCGCAACGGTGTCACTGGTCACTAAGTTAAAGCCATTATAATCAGCAACTATTTGTAATACGGTACGTACGGAAATATCCTGAAAGTTTAATGAGATAGCTCTGCCACTAAAAGTTTCTTCTTCACCTAAATAACCATCTTGTTTAACTTTAGCATTTACCGTTAATGAAAATACATCATTGAATTGTTGATGTTTGTACTCAAATGGGCCGTTAATATCAACAACTAAACGTGCATTACGCCCTTCTCTAAATGTTTCTATTCCGGTAACCAAGGTACCAAAATCAGTCACATCTAATTTATAAATATAGTCATCTAAAATCTCAGTGTTATGAAATTCAATGTAAAGCTTGCCAAGTTTATCACTTACGTCAACCGCTACTTTGCTATCAATAAGTTTAACCAATAATTGCGCTTCATTTTCTTGACCACGTTTAAAATCAATATTATCTATTTGATTGATAAAACCATGCCCAAGCGGAATTAACTGTGTTACCGATTGATTTACTTGACCTGTATTTAAAGTTAAAGCAAAAGTATTGTCTTTTTGCACTACATCAAAAACTGACAAATGTTGCAAATTAACGTCAGCAACCACTTTTCCAGCTATTTTTTGTACTTGAATATTATTAACGCCAGCGTGATCGATCAGTGTTTCAGCAACCGTAGGGCTAAATTGATCTGCATCAAAGGTAATTCTAACCTGCGCAGGTGACATCGAAGTACTAACTTCGGGTTGTACAACAATCTTATCTGAAAGCTCAAATACCAGTTCAATTTCATTATTTTGAATAGTGTTATAGCTGATGCCTGTTAATTCACTTGCCCAAGAAAAAGTGCTAAAGGCACATAAATAAGCGATTGTAACTAACTTCATTTTTTTGAAATGTGTCATAAGATTATCATTTTTTATTTTATTAAATAGCAACATTAATTCCTTTGCCCCTCTGCACTTGTCTGCGTCATGGTAACGACAGTTTCACGCTCAACCCAGCACCCAGCGCCATCTGGGATTAACTCTAATACTTTTACATTATCTTGGCTTACCGTGGTAATTTTACCGTGATTTAACCCTACGTAGCTACCAACAGCAACTCTATGTAAAGTGCTGTCAGACGCTTCTACGAGTGCCCATGTAACACCTAGCTCACCTAGCGTGCCACGCATCACTAAACTACTCAGAGAATATTTTTCTAACGGCTGTTTTCTTCTACGCGGATCTGGACTTAAACAACCTGACATTTGTTGAATTTTTTCTTGAATAGCTTCTGGTTTAGGTACGTCAAATGGACTACGTAAAACATCAGCAGAGTAATCAAAATGGTCAAAAACCCTAACTTCTGGCATCGGCTCAATTGTATTGCTGGTGCCTGATTGTACTGTAGCAATATGTTGTTTTAAATCGTCAGTGTCACTAAAACAGCCAGTTAGCATAACAGCACTTAATAAAATTAATTTTTTCATTACTCTGCAGCCTCCCTATAACGGTAGGTTTTAGCCTGAAGCTTTAACTTTAAATCACCTGATGCTTGTTTTTGTAAATTAATGTCGAAGTCGTGCAATGTAACAATACGTGGTAGCCCAGCAATTCTACTTACGAATTGACCAAACTCATGATAAGAGCCTATGACTTCTATATCGATAGGTAACTCAATATAAATCTCTTGCTCTATTTCTGGTTGCCAATTCAATTTTACAAAATCAAGGCCGGTTGTTGTGCCAACAAAAGTTATATCATCAAGTAAGCCAGGTGTTTCATGACTTTCTGGCAAACTTTTTAATTGATTAGCAAACATCGCTTCTGCTTCTATCATTTGTTGTTCAAACAACTCTAAATTAGCGGCGATATGATATTTAGCTTGATATTGTTGTTTTAGTGTCGTCTCTTCTAAAGTTACACGTTCTAGTTGTTTAATTTGATCACTGATCATTAAAACGTAACCTAAACCTAACACTAAAATAACTAAGAATATCGATAATACAATTTTAGCCGCCTTCGGCCATTGTCCAATATTATCAAGCTCTAAGCCATCAAATTGCTCCATAAATTCCGATAAGTCAAAATTCATTATGGCGCTCCTTGATTAGTAGATTCATTTAAATTAATCAAACCTTTGATTCGAACACGCATTTTAAAATCACTTAATAATTTACTTTTCGCATCGTTTGAAGTTATAGACTCAAGTATCGCATCTTCAAATAAATCAGAGCTTTCTATTTCCCTGATCATATTCGCTAAATGGTTATTTGATTCACTTTTGCCGATAATATTTAAACTGTTACCTTGCTTTTCCAAACGTGTAAGGTATATACCATTTGGTACCACTTTTGCAATTTCGTCTAAAACTTGTGTACCTACATTTCGACTACGTTGTAATTGTTCAACAACACTTGTGCGCTTTTGAAGTTCTTTTTTCTTTTCGTTAAGCGATTTTATTTTTGAAATGCGTAAGTCTAAAATTTGTATTTCGTTTTGTAAAAATTGATTACGTTGTTGCTGGCCATCAATTCGCATCTGATAAAATTGATTTACAGAGAACACAATTACAAACGCTACTAAGGCGACGACAGTTAAAACAGTGAAATACTCACGTTGTTTAGCTTTTTCGGCTTCTTCGCGCCATGGTAATAGATTTATATATGCCATGGTGTAAAACTCCTTAACGCTAAACCTGCTGCTACCATAAAGCGTGGTGCAGTTTTCGCTAATTCTTCTTTATTAATTAAACTCGAAATTTCCATACCGGTAAATGGGTTAGCAATTACGGTATGAATTCCTAACTCCTCAGTGAGCAGTTGTTCTACACCCTCAACTAAGGCACTACCACCTGAAATGACTAAATAATCAATTTTTGCTTTACCACTCGTTGTAAGAAACATTTGAATCGCGCGACGAATTTGTTGAACTAAAATGGTATGAAATGGAGCTAAAACTTCAAAAGTGTAGTTAGGGGGAAGATCATCGGTTAATTTAGCTATTTCAGCTTCTTCAAACGATTTATTATAATAAGAGACAATTGAGCGTGTATATTGCTCGCCGCCAAACAATTGATCTCGGCTATAAATATGATTACCTGCCTCGGTGACTGAAAATAAAGTCATTGTTGCGCCAAGATCTACAGTAGCTATGACTTTATCAGCGGCATCATCGGGCAATTGGTTTAAGGTTAAATCATACGTTCTACTAATAGCGTATGATTCAACGTCAATAACTTTGGTATCAAAGCCACCTGCCTCTAAAGCTGCCACTCTTGCTTCTACAGATTCAGTTCGCGCTGCGCTCAGTAATACGTTAATTTTACTTGGATCAGACTCATTAATATCAAGTGACTCAAAATCTAAGCTTACTTCATCAAGTGGGTATGGGATCAGGCTGTCTGCTTCAATTTCTATTTGGCTTGCTAATTCTTGCTCATTTAAGGAAACATCCATATAAATGATCTTAGTAATAACCGTTTGACCCGAAACAGCTGAAGCTGCGAGCCCCACCGAAGATGATATTTTTTTTCTTATTTTAGCGACCACTTTACCGACAGCGTCAATATCTTGAATTTCTCTATCAACAATGGCGCCTCTTGGCATTGGCTCAATCGCGACAGTTTCGAGGACGTATCCGCCTTCATTTTGGTTCAGCAAAACAGCTTTAATAGAGTGAGAACCAATGTCAATTCCAACCATTAAGGAGGTCTTTTTTTTCCATAAACTACTTAACATAGAATCCTACTAGAACATTTTATTATAATAATATTAGGTAAAAAATTGGTATAAATACATTTATTACATGCTTTTACAGGATATACTAGTACTATTACACCAATTTTATAACTTTTATCGAGCATTTTTTTGTGTTTTCTATAAAAAACCTGTTTAAAACGGGTGCTGTGTTGATATTTATCGGATTTTTAGCACTCGCCGGAATTTATCTCTCAATGCGCTCGAGTTTGCCGAGTGTTGAATCACTGAAAGATTTGCAATGGCAAACGCCAATGCAAATTTTTAGTTCAGATGGCAAACTCAT
The DNA here is from genome assembly GCF_057550865.1 of Colwellia sp. NW0002-52-1. Classification (NCBI taxonomy): domain Bacteria; kingdom Pseudomonadati; phylum Pseudomonadota; class Gammaproteobacteria; order Alteromonadales; family Colwelliaceae; genus Colwellia; species Colwellia sp. NW0002-52-1. Next base: position 28,244 of record NZ_BAAJLU010000007.1, read on the forward strand.
TTCTCAATTCGGTGAAAAGAAAAGAATTCCTTTAACCTTAGATGAGATGCCGCAGCAATTAATTAATGCGATATTAGCAACTGAGGATGACCGTTTTTATTTGCATTTTGGTGTTGACCCTATCGGTATGGGCCGAGCCATTATTGGTCAATTAACCGGGCAAAATAGAGGTGGTGCAAGTACCATTACCATGCAGGTTGCTCGAAACTTTTTTCTTACCCGTGAACAGACTTATGTACGAAAAATTAGAGAAATATTTATTTCTTTTCACATTGAGAGTTTATTAACTAAAGATGAAATACTTACGCTCTATATGAACAAAATTTCATTAGGCCATCGATCTTTTGGTTTTGGTGCTGCTGCGCAAGTATATTACGGAAAAGAAGTAAAAGAGTTAACGCTCGCACAAATTGCCGTTTTAGCAGGTCTACCAAAAGCCCCTTCCACATTGAACCCTATTAGTCGTCCTGATAGAGCATTGAAACGCCGAGCTGTGGTATTACAAAGAATGTATGTGGCAGGATATATTACCTCAGAGCAATTATCCGCTGCAAATCAAGAGCCTGTTACAGCAGTTAAGCATGGTGCAGAAATTGAATTAAGCGCACCATATATTGCCGAAATGGCGCATCAAGAAATGGTTGATCGTTTTGGCAAAGAAGCGGCATATACCGGTGGCTATAAAGTATTTACAACCGTAACATCAAAATTACAAGCTGCAGCCCAAGAAGCCGTTGTAAATAACATTTTTGCATACGACCAGCGTCATGGTTACCGAGGACCTTTAGCAACGATACGCCCTGCTGATGAAATGGTAACGACCGCAATGGCATCAGATAACACCCAAATAAAACCTATAACAGCTAATGAAACAATTGAAGCGCTTTCATCATTTGATAGTTATCATTCAATTGTACCGGCTGTTGTAACACAAGTAATGGAGCAATCAGCTAAAGTTAGACTTCAAGATGGCTCAGAGGTAAATATTGATTGGCAGGGTCTTGCTTGGGCCAGAGCTTATATCAATGACGACAAACAAGCAGCACCGCCTTCGTTAGCTAAGGAAATTTTGACTACAGGCGATATTGTAATGGTTTCAGCCGTTGAATCAGGTTATCGATTAAGCCAATTGCCCGAAGTTAGCGCCGCATTAGTATCGCTTGCCACTGATAATGGCGCCATAAAAGCTGCAGTTGGTGGTTTTAGTTTTAATCAAAGTCAATTTAATCGAGTCACCCAAGCTAAGCGACAAGTCGGTTCTAATATAAAACCTTTTATATACTCCGCTGCCCTTGAAAACGGTTATAACTTGGCATCAATAGTTAATGATGCTCCTATTAATCAGTGGGATCGTAGTTCAGGTGTTGTTTGGCGACCGAAAAACTCACCGCCGGTTTATAATGGTGAAATACGATTTAGGTTAGCGTTAGCACAATCGAAAAACGTTATAGCCGTTCGTCTCCTAAGAGAAGTTGGTCTCGACAAGATCATACCTTATTTGGCTACTTTTGGTTTTAATCCAAACGACTTACCACGTAATGAATCTTTAGCATTAGGCTCAGCCTCTTTAACACCATTAGAAGTAGCTACTGGCTTTGCAACTTTTGCCAATGGTGGTTTTTTAATTAAGCCTTATTTAATTGAGCGTATTGAAGATTCATTTGGCAAAGTATTATTTCAAGCGAACCCAGCCATAGCCTGTGATAATTGTGATGAGTCAATCGATAAAGTTTCAGAATCATCAAATGCACCTTTAAACAGCGAAGACATTTTTAATTTAAATACTTCTGATAGTTTTGATGATTTAGCGCTTGCTACTCCTCCGATAAATAAAGCACCTAGAATAATTAGTGCACAGAATGCCTTTTTAATAACAGAAGCACTTAATTCAGCTATTTGGGGTGCAGATTGGAATATTAAACCGTTTTGGCAAGGTACCGGGTTTCGTGCTCGTGTCTTAAAACGTCGCGATATCGCCGGTAAAACAGGCACAACTAATGAAGCAAAAGATGCATGGTTCTCAGGTTACAGTCGCAGAATAGTTACAACCTCATGGATTGGGTTTGACAATCCGAGCCGAAACCTTGGACAATCGAGCTATAACAGTAATCTTGATAAAGACCAAACCACAGGTAAAGAGTTCGGAGCGAAATCAGCACAACCTACCTGGATAAACTTTATGAAGGTGGCATTAACTGAGTTTCCTGTTGAGCCTTTTGAGCAACCTGAAGCGCTATTGTCTGTACGTATAGACAAAGCATCAGGAAAATTAACCACTAAAACCGATAAATCTAGCCGTTTTGAGTATTTTGAATTAGGTACGGCACCTACTGAATATATAAGACAAGATATCAGTAGTGAAATTCTTGACGGCGAAGATGCCGTCATCAATGTTGAAGATAGTATTTTCGACTAGTTCCAACAAATGTTGATCTTTCATACTAGCTAATTCGAAAGCTATTGAATGTTTGAAAGGTCAACAAACCTCACGATAAGTTTCGTTATATAACAATTCAAACTCAAAATTTGTTTCTATTCGAAATTTATCCCGAATATTTTATTTATTTATACCCTGCAACAATCCTAATCAAACTAAAAATTCTTGACCATATAGTCAAACGCAAACAATACACAAACCTTTGATTCAAAACAAATAATGCACCACCCCTTACATTAAGCACCATTTAGAAATTTTTTCTGCATCCTATTATCTTTATACTTATGCCTGTAAATTATGAAAGTAAGTATGAAAACTTTCAAAACGAAAGAAAAAACGCTTTCGTTTTGCTGATTGATCGCATAAAATTATCCTCCAAACTCGGAACACCGAAACTAAACATTTAATTATCGTCATAATTTTAGGAGCGAATTCGCAATGGCAGCTTTAGAAAACTCAATCGATTTATCTTCATACGGCATCAATAATGTTGCAGAGATAGTTTACAATCCTTCTTATGAGTTACTCTTTGCTGAGGAAACTAGATCAGACCTCACAGGTTGTGATAAAGGCATTGTTACCGAACTTGGCGCAGTTTCAGTTGATACTGGAATTTTTACCGGCCGCTCTCCAAAAGATAAATACATTGTTCTTGACGATACTACCCGTGATACGGTTTGGTGGTCAGATCAAGGTAAAAACGACAATAAGCCCATGACACAAGAAACTTGGGACAGTTTAAAAGGCCTAGTAACTGAACAATTGTCAGGTAAGCGTTTATTTGTTGTTGATACCTACTGTGGTGCGGATGAATCTACACGCTTAAAAGTACGTTTTATTACTGAAGTTGCTTGGCAAGCTCATTTTGTTAAAAATATGTTTATTCGCCCAAGCGATGATGAGTTGAAAACTTACGAACCTGATTTCATCGTAATGAATGGTGCAAAAGCTGTTAACCCTAACTGGCAAGAGCAAGGTTTAAATTCTGAAAATTTCGTGGCCTTTAACCTTACTGAGCGTGTTCAGTTAATTGGTGGCACTTGGTACGGCGGCGAAATGAAAAAAGGTATGTTCTCAATGATGAACTACCTATTACCTTTAAAAGGCATAGCATCTATGCACTGTAGTGCTAACGTTGGTGAAGATGGCGATACAGCCGTGTTCTTCGGTCTTTCTGGTACGGGTAAAACTACGCTTTCAACTGATCCTAAGCGCCAATTAATTGGTGATGATGAACATGGTTGGGATGAAAACGGTGTATTTAACTTTGAAGGTGGTTGTTACGCTAAAACCATTAATTTGAGTAAAGAAAACGAACCTGACATCTACAATGCTATTCGTCGCGATGCATTATTAGAAAACGTTACGGTTAACGAAAAAGGTCAAATTGACTTTGACGATAACTCAAAAACAGAAAACACCCGTGTTTCTTACCCTATTCATCACATTGATAATATTGTTAAGCCGGTTTCTCGTGCAGGTCATGCCAAAAAAGTTATTTTCTTAACTGCAGATGCTTTTGGTGTATTACCTCCAGTTGCCAAGTTAACACCAGCGCAAACTGAATATTACTTCTTATCTGGTTTCACAGCCAAATTAGCGGGTACAGAGCGCGGTATTACTGAGCCAACACCAACTTTCTCAAGCTGTTTTGGTGCTGCATTTTTAAGCTTACACCCAACGCAATATGCGGAAGTATTACGTAACCGCATGCAAGCTGTTGGTGCAGAAGCTTACTTGGTTAATACCGGTTGGAATGGCACCGGCAAGCGTATATCAATTAAAGATACGCGTGCAATTATCGATGCTATTTTAGATGGCTCAATTGACGATGCACAAACACAAGTTTTACCTTTATTTAATTTAGATATCCCAACCAGCATTGAAGGTGTTGACGATAACATTTTAGATCCTCGTAATACTTATGCCCAAGCCGATCAATGGCAAGGTAAAGCTGCTGACTTAGCTAAACGCTTTGTAAATAACTTTGATAAGTTTACTGATACTGATAACGGTAAATCATTGGTTGCAGCTGGCCCAAAACTGTAATTAAGCCCGTTTTACAATAGCGAAAAACTTAAAAACCGTCGAATATTCGACGGTTTTTTTATCTCTTAAATGCTGAGCTTTAACAGCAGAGAATATACCCTTCTGATTAATTAAGTGAACTACTTTTTCCTGTGTAAAAATGCAGAATTACAAAGCATAAAATTTAGTAGCGTTATTTATATTAACCATTAAAAATGAGCAGCTAATTAATCAACTTGCTATCAAACCAATGCTAGTCATGGCTAATCGGCAAACAAACTTGAGCCTTTAAACCGCCTTCTTTTCTATTTGATAATTCAACTCGGCCGCTATGAGTGTCGACTATTCGCTTAATAATAGCTAAACCTAAACCACTACCTTCGGTGCCTCTTGCTTGGTCACCCTGGGTAAACGGTTGAAACAAACGTTCAATATCAAGTTCAGGAATACCAGGGCCTTCATCTAAAACACAAAAACACACTTCTTGTTTATCTTTGTCGTAATAAGTAGTTACCGTCACTTTACCTTGGGAATAACGCAGGGCATTTTGAATTAAGTTGGCTACGGCTCTTTTCATTGCAACATAACGAAGCGGAATATTCGGTAAGTGTTCGGCGTTGAAAACTATCTCACGCTCTAAAATACTCTCTGACTGAACCACTTCGTCAATCAATTTATTAATGTCATCTAGCTCAGCTTTGTCTTTGCTGTCATGACGAATATAATCAATAAATTGATCAATAATGCTGTTCATATCTTCAATATCGCCTTCAATACCCTCTTTCAAAAACTCATCCCGTTGGGAGATCATTTCAGTGGCTAATCTAATTCGAGTTAATGGCGTTCTTAAGTCATGCGATATACCAGCCATCAATAAATTCCGGTCATCCTCAAGTTGTTTGATACCTTTCGACATGTGATTAAAAGCACGAGTCACCGCCACAATTTCAGTTGTGCCTCGCTCTTTTAATGGCTTGGGGAAGTCACCACGTGCCACGTCAAGAGCAGCATATTGTAATGCTCTTATTGGTCGATTAAGTTGCCGAACAAAAACCCATCCTCCCGCGACGCTCAAAATCCCTAGAATCATTAACACAAAAATAAGTGGAGAAAAGTTTTCTTCTTCTAGACCATTAAGCGGAATTTTAACCCAATAGTTTGGTGCTTGAGGTGGGCGGATCCAAAATAAATACTCATCGCCTTGTGAGATCCTAACCTCTGCAGGCCCGCCGAGTAGATCTGACATTTCTTCAGAACGAAAAGCGTAAAAAATTGCATCTTGTAAGCCTAACTTCATTGCTGCGGCTTCACGATAAACCCCAATACCGGTTTCTCGTTGAAATGCTTCACCCATCGCAGGGCTTATCGCTTCATCCTCAATATCGATAAAAACGACTCGCACCTGCTTAGCAAGCAACTGGTTTACTTGTTGTGCATTAGGTTGAATAATGTATATCGACATAGATATAAACGATACTACTTGGTTAATTAATAATAAGAACCCAATTAAGAGCACCGTTTGACCAAAGGCACTGCGTGGCAATATTTTCATAAACCTCTACTACTGTTAGAATTTTTCATGTCTTTATTTAGTGCCATTTATTTTATAAAATCTTACGGCTAAATCGGCTTAGTAAAAACCATCTTGAACTCAACAGCAAAGCCTTCAAAATAAAACAACGACTAAAAGTCTATGCGACAGACTTTCCTTCAGGAACAAACACATACCCCAACCCCCAAACCGTTTGAATATAGCGAGGTTTTGCAGGGTCAATTTCTAACATACGTCGTAAGCGCGACACTTGAACATCAATGCTACGCTCAAGAGCTGAGTAATCTCTACCACGTGCAAGGTTCATTAGTTTATCACGCGACAAGGGTTCTCGGGGATGCGTGATTAATGCTTTTAATACGGCAAATTCACCACTCGTTAAAGGCATATTTACATCACCTTTCACCATTTCACGCGTAGCAAGATTCAATTGATAGTCACCGAAAGATATAATATTTTCTTCTTGAGATGGTGCGCCAGGTGCTTCTTGCACTTTACGACGCAATACGGCTTTAATTCGCGCTAATAATTCACGCGGGTTAAAAGGTTTGGGCATATAATCATCGGCGCCCAACTCTAAACCAATAATGCGGTCAACCTCATCACCTTTCGCTGTTAACATAACAATAGGAATGTCGTTAGAGTTTTGGCGTAAACGACGACATATAGATAAGCCATCTTCTCCTGGTAACATTAAATCGAGGACTAATAAGTGAAAGTTTTCACGCTCTAATAACCTATCCATTTGCTCGGAGTTAGCTGCGCTTCGAACGACAAAGCCTTGCTCAACTAAATACCGCTCTAGTAGGGCGCGTAAACGCATATCATCGTCTACTACCAAAACTTTCGGTGTTTCATGTCCCATAATACTTGTTCCATTGGTTATTTTTAAACTTATGTTAACTATAAGTCATATTACTTCAAATATAAAAAGCTATGCAGTACCAAGCACCTAGCATTTGTTACAAATTATGTTTCACCTTAGTTTAGAGAATTGTATTACTTGCTTTGGTTAATTATTGTGGGAGAATACGCGAATGAGAATTTGGCACCATTTTCACAAAGTACCCTTTAGAGTTTTACGCATAAGTAAAAGGCGTAATATCATCCGCATTAAACGCAGTATGATCAAAGTTAAAATCGCCTTAGCACAAGAAAAAGTTGAAACAAGAGCCATGCTCAGTACTTATAAGCGTTACACTAAACGTAACGCAAGTGCAGAGGAAATGCGTATTGCTAACCAACAGTTTATTGATATTTTAAAAGGCTTAGGTATTGGTATTTTCGCTATTTTACCTTTTGCGCCGATCACGATTCCTCTGATGATAAAAATCGGCCGATTAGTCGGTGTTGAAATTCTTCCTAGCGCATTTGTCGATGACAAAAAAACACCTAAGCCTTAATTTAAACTTATTTTAAGTAATTAATCGCTTGATCGGTTACACATTTAGTAAAGCTTTTTTGTCGCTCAACTTTTGGTAACTCGGCAATACTTGCGGTGACTAAATGCATTTTTTCCTGCCTTTGCTCGTCAGAAAGGTGTAAAAATTGTTCGTGAAAGCAACCATGTAAACCATAATTTAATGACACCTCTGATTTAAGCGACTCTCCTGCCAAACAGGTAATTAGTTTTTCAGCTAGGGTATTTCGATCTAATTCAGTAATTAACGCTTTAATCGTTAAATTTTCATTTATTTTTTTTTGTTGTTGGCAACCAAACAACATGTCTGCCACAGCAACCACAGGGATAAGTGCTTCATGCTGAGCACCAAATCGTGCTTTTAACCATTGGTTTCTATCGAGTGTTTGATTTTCTGCTGCTTGCAAAGACGTACTAAACATAACAATAGTTGTCGCTAGAGTTATCAGTAAGGCACTAAAACGACTTCTTATCTGTTTACTTATTTGACTGAACATAAAACCTTCCTACTAATGATATTTGACCTAACCTGAAAGATTTCAACCGTAAGCTAATTCAAAAACTCAGGTGAAATATCAGCTTTTAGTGCTCTGGATATAAACTCTCACAACCAAACTTTGTGAATACCCATTAACGTGGTTAAATAGCGCTATATAAAGTCCGCACAAGGTTAGTTATATCGTGATAAAAAAAATAAACATATGCTTTATTCTTATAACAATTTTAACGCTTTCAAAGCCGTTATCGGCTACCGATAATGTTAACGCAAGTACTAGCACTAATACAATTGAGTTATTAGACCAGCAGTTAGAAAATGAAATAGGCAAGGTTGTTTATGTCGATTTTTGGGCCTCTTGGTGTATTCCTTGTCGTAAGTCATTTCCTTGGATGAATGATTTAAAAGCACAGTATAAGGAACTAGGCTTAACTATCATCAGTATTAATTTAGATCACAGTCGATTACTCGCCAAAGAATTTTTAGCGGAAATACCCGCAGATTTCCCGGTGATTTATGATCCCAAAGGTTTAATCGCAAGAAAATATCAACTTAAAGGAATGCCCAGTAGCTTTATTATCAATCGACAAGGGGAAATCGTTAGCACACACGTTGGTTTTAATAAAACCAAACAACTCGCCTACGAAAATGAGCTTAAAGCATTATTAACTATACCCTATAGTTCAAACTAGTGTTCTTCTTAAATGGCTTACCATTTAACCTTATATTGTATGTTAGATGTAATAATCAGACAGCAAAAAGCGAGCTCGAAGCTCGCTTTTTAAATCATCAGCATTAAACTCTTTATACTAAAAACTATATTTATAACCTAAGGTAACGCTGCGTGGTTTACCAGCCATGATTGAACCATGAGTACGTGTCGCCATGTATTCTTTATCAAGTAAGTTATCAACATTAAGGGTAATTTCTTGGTTTTCTGCAAGGTTGTAATGTGCAGCTAAGTCTACCACTGTTCGGCTTTTTATCGCTTCGCTTGGTAATATTACACCTTGACCAGCCGTTGTGCGCATTTCATCCATATAGCGTACTAAAACATCACCACGCCAATTTTCACCAACAACACCAACATTCAGTTGTAATTGATTTTCTGGTACATACGGTAGCTCATCGCCTACAACAACATCACCCCAAGTATCTAAACCTGATTCAAATGAGTTTTGAAACTCTGTTTCAGTAAACGTGTAAGTTAAACCCACTGGAATCATTACCGAGCCTGCAGCAAACTCATAGCCTGCTTTAGCTTCGATACCTGAAACCTTTACTTCACCCGCATTATATTGGTTACCAATGTTTTCTTCATCACAACCTTGGCTCGCCGTACAATTACCATGCATGTTTTCGTAATCAGAATAGAAATATAATACTTCTGCATTTAACGCGTCTTTATTAAAACGTAACCCTAACTCATAGTTAATACTTTCTTCATTTTCTGTTTTATCGTTACCCGGAGCTGGCGGAGCGAAACCTTTTTGTACACCACCAATAACCACTAAATCAGTATTTACACGATAAGTTACAGCAAGTGAAGGCAATAAAACATCCACATCGTTACTCACATCTTTTGATGTTGGTTCGTTTCTATCCACAACACCTTTTGCCCAATCTTTACGCGAAATAGTCATATCTTCGTAGCGCAAACCGGCATTAATAATAAAGTCACCAATGGTATATTCATCATGAATGAATAACGCGACAGCTTTCGCTGAATCTATACGGTTTGAGTCAGTGCCTTGAACACCAGCATCGGTTAAGCTCATTTCATAATTGGCGTTATCTAATTGATAAAGATCAACCCATTGAAATCTGTCCATACTGTCTTCGTGGTAACGAGCACCAAATTTAACTTGATGAGCACCAAAGTCAGCATCTAGAACCGTTTGAATACCTTTTGACTCATAATCACGGCTGTTAGCTTTAACTTCAACACTGATTTCGTTATCTTCGAACGTACCATTGTCAAACGCAGAAGCGATATCAATACCACCACCACTTAAGCTTTTACCATTCACTTTATTGGTTTTGTACCAGTTACGGCTGAATTCGTTAAAGTAAGCAGAAGTTCCTAAAACAAAGCGATCAGACAACTTAATACTATGATTTACCTGAAATTGCTTATGCTCTGTGTCCATAACATCAAGCTGCGATGCTGAATAACGAGAATATGGGTTAGCGTCAAAATCGCTCTGTGTTAACCCCATGTAAGTTTCATCAGAGCTTTCATCAGAATATTTTAATTTAAACTCTAACTCTTGGTAATATTTTGCATCGGCATCACTGTTAATAAGAATTTTTGCCATAATGTCATTTTTAACAAAACCAGTATCATCACCGGTATGGTTTACATCTTTAAAACCATCAGCTTGATAACGAAACACTTCAAATAATGACGATACGTTTTCGCCAGCACCACCAACATAAGCATGTGCTTTAGCAAAACCATCTTCACCAGCGCTTAAATTTACTTGTCCTGCAAGTGCCTCGCTTGGAATACTACGCGAAAGCATGTTAACTACGCCACCCGTTGTACGTGGTCCATACATAGCACTTGACGTACCTTTAAGTACTTCAATTTGTTGCATACGACCGGCAGTTGGGAAGTAATAAGCAGACGGAGCTGAATAAGGTGCTGGAGCAGCTAAAACACCGTCTTCCATAATTGTAACTTTTTCACTGCGATTTTGACCTGTGCCACGCATACCAATATTTGGACGTAAACCATAGCCATCTTCTTCAAGAACATAAACGCCAGGAACCGAGGTTAATGTACGCATAATATCGGTGAAATCGAATTTCTCTAATTCTGCTTGAGAAATCATGTGAGCACTGCCAGGCACATCATTTACCGCTTGAGCATTACCAAAAATAGCTAAATGCTCTATGTCGTCAGCTGCTTGAGCAGTATTCGCAATAGAAGTAACAACCGATAGAGCGATTAACGCTGGCTGAAAAAGAGGTGAAATTCGCATGGATAAACCTATAAAAAGAGACAATTATTTTAATTGCCCGCATTTAATCACGAAACTAAATAGGAATCAATATCATTTGTATTATTTGTTGTTATTTAACAAAGAAAACTTTCAAAAATACAGCAGTTAACACCCGCCATCAACACCCGCGTTTAAAGTTGCATAATGTTACTAATGGCTTCATTTACCTGCGTTACATTAAACTTTTCTTCCACCATAAGTCGGCTAGCTGCTGCCATTTTTTGCCACTGCTCTGGGTTTTCAATAAACCAAATCATTCTAACTGCTAAGGCACCAGCATCACGCGGAGGTACTAACCAACCATTTTCGCCATTCACTACTGTATCTCGACACCCTACAGCATCGGTGGTTAATATGGGTCGCCCAATGCTCATGGCTTCTAATACGGTTCTTGGTAAGCCTTCATGATAAGAAGGTAATGTGTATATATGACATGCTTGAATATAAGGCTTAACGTTATCTGTTTCCCCTAAATACTCAATATGGCCTTGTCTTTGCCACTGAGCTACTTCGCTCGCACTAATTTTATCTGGTGAACTATCGTAAGGACCTAACACTTGAAACTTAACGTTAGGGTAACTTTGTTTTACTATTTTGGCAGCCTCAGCAAACTCTCTTATACCTTTATCACCCAACAAGCGAGCAATCAGTAAAAAGGTTGTTGCTTGCTCAGGTAAGGGTTGCTTTTGGTAAGCCGAAATATCAACACCGGAGCCAAATACACGATAACACTTGTTGGCATCGGCTAACCCTAACTCAACAAATAGCTGTCGATTATCTTGGTTTTGAAAAATAACGCTTTTCGCATTGGTTAATGAGAATTTATATAACTGCTTAACGATTATATTAACCAAATTACGGGCAAAACTGCCTGTTTCAAAGGCATAGCCTAACCCCGTGATCATCGCGTGGAAGTTTTTAAAACCGATAAAACGAGCCGCAATTCCGCCCCAAATAATCGGTTTTATCGTATAGGCGAGTACATGATCGGGTTTTAATGATTTTAAAGCTTTTTTAATCTCGAATAATGTTCTTAGATCAGCAACTGGGTTTAATCCATTGCGCTCAACTGAATAAGGTCTAAAGCTTGCACCTAACGCGGTAACTTCACTTACAACTTCTTCTGAGGCTGGTGCTGTCATAACGGTAACGTCATGCCCTGCTTTAACAAATGCGCTGATCAAGGGGCCACGAAAACCAATGATAGAATTAGGGTAAGCGCCAATAATTACTATTTTCAAAATACTGCCTTAAATAACTGTAACGGTTCAATAACCCTATGTTCCTTACAACAACATAAACATACGTGCAGAAAATAAGGGCGGTCATGTCACTTTTAAAAATAAAAGATTCAACCTTCGTCGCTCACTTGGTATTAAACTCACGAAATAACTGCATATTGCGTAAACAACGCCGGTAAGCCCACACGCAAAAAACAACCCAAACCAAGTAGCGGATATATAATTGGATATGGCAAAAGCAAATGCCAAGGTTAGTAATATTGCGGGTAAAGAGTAGCGTATTAATTCACGATATAAGTGCCACATATTTAATTCAATAACACGATACATATAAATATTAACGAGTAATAACTCACCAACAAATAAGGCGAAAGCGGTACCCCAAGAGGCGCCGACCATGCCGATTTTTTTCACTAAAATAATAGAAATAATAATGTTCGCTATAGCGGTCACCAATAACAACAAACTGCGAACCTTATGCTTATTCAGTGCTTGCAATACGGCATTTATCGACGTTTGAGCTAACACAAACATCAGCGGCACCATTGAAACTAAGGTAACCCAGTAGGCTTGTGAAAAATCAGCACCGACAAATAGTTGGATAAATAATTCACCAAAAGCAGCAAATACCACAAAAACAAAGCCAAGTACTATCATTTGATATCGACCAATAATACAAAGTTGCGCCATCAGTACCGTATTACTCACTCCTTGTTTTACCATTTGTACTATTTTGGGCATAAATATATTTGATATTGCACTAGCAAACGCAATAAAACTGAACAGTAGTTGGCTACCAATATTGAAAATACCCAGCGTTTTACTGTTAGTTAATGTACCAATGATTAAGTTGTCTACGCGCCAATTAATTTGATTAACAATTACATTTAGCGCAATAAAAGATGAATAAATAAATATCTCTTTTAAGGTCGCTTTATTAGGTAACTTTGCCTTAAATTGAATATCAATATTTCGTTTGATATACCAAAAACGAATGATGCTGTGCACAAAGTTAGTCACCGTATCTATAACAACAATAGCTAATACGCCATAACCTACCTCTAAACAGCCAACAACAATAATACAACGCGCTATAAACACGAGTATTTCAGTGGTTTTTTGAAAGCGAAAGCGTTGGTAAGTGCTAATAATGCCAGTAAGTGAATTACTCATTAAAGTAATAACCACATTCACTAGCAATACTAAAAAAGCAACTTGCAGTAATTGAATTTCAGGTAACGACATTGAGTGCTGAAATATCGACGGCAATTTATGCCAAATAAGTAACCCAATGCCAATAACACATGCTGCCAAAGCACCATATATCACCAGCATACTACTGATAAATTCAGACGCTTTTTCTTTTTCGTTATTTGCCTGATATACCGATAAAAAGCGAATTGTGGTATTTGCTAAGCCAAATTCCAATACAATAAGGTAACCAGCCAAGGCCGAAACTAAGCTATAAATGCCATAATCACTAACGCCTAAGTGATTTATAATAAAGGGAATTAAAAGTAGAGCGGCTACATTTCGAATGGCAATTGAACCATAACTTAATAAAATGCCATTGCGCCTTTCACGGCTTAAGTCTGTCATTTAGGTGTCTTTTCTATAGGTGTTATATATGATCAACATTAGAATAAAGTAACTACTATATTTCCCAAGGTTTTGCAGACTAAAGCAGTACAATAAAAACACTAAAATGGGTAACCAAGCTAAACGAAATATATGGTTACTAGCTACGCGGTTCCTTTCTGCCCGAAAGCCGAAATAGATATAAGTCGCAAACAAGGTAAAACCTATAAAGCCAAAGCTTATCATTATTTCAAGTAAGGTATTGTGCGGCCCTACAACTTCGTTAAATAGGCCAGCCTGTAAAAAATAGTGATTATAATGCACTAAGTAACCATTAATGCCGGCACCAAATAGCACAAAATTATAAGGTAAATCTAAAAACAATTGCAGATAAGCTTGCAATATATCACTTCGAGAGCCAGTTAAGTCGGATAAATTATTGCCATTGAATCGAACAAATATATCTAAATCGCCGATAAACGACGCACCGCTTATCCAATATAAACAAAATAATATCAGGAGAAAATTTAATAACAGCAGGAATCTTACAAAGATATCGCCTATTGCTGAACGAAAATAAAAAATAAAATAGGTAAATAAGCTTAAAGTCGCAACAATAAAAAAACTACGAGATACGGTAAGTGCCCCAAAAGCTAGCATAAGTAAAATAATTAAAAATGTTGATCTCGATACCTTTGCTCTTGGTACTACGGGTAAGTAGAAATAAATCAGTAATAAACAAAACAACCCAAAGTTATTAGGATCACCCGCACCACCTGCAAATCGAGCAATAGTTTTCACAGAATGTGTCGCCGCAGCACCAAAATACTGATGCATTAAACCAAACAGTGTTGAGGTAATTACCCCGCATAACAACACAAAACGCAACTGAAAAAACGAACAATATTTATTCTTATCAAATAAAAGCAAGGAGGTAAAAATAAAAAATATAGACCAACGCACAGTTACAAATGAAGCCATTGCTGGGTTATATAATATATGCATTAGCTCATACACAAGTACTAATAACATTAATAACAAACCAGGCTGAGAGTAATGTGTATGTGCCACATGCGTCATTAAATATCGACCAAACATCGCCAGAAAAATGCAAGTAAGTAATGATATGGAAATATAAGGTGACTGGGTAAAAACTTCCGTACAAGGTAGCAAAAAAATAGCTAATTGAATGCTACGCCCAAAGGGTAATAAAAATGCACAAATAACGCCAATTAGCACAACAATTAATAATAAAGGTGCGCTATTAGTGATGCCATATAACACAATAAGCAAAGCGCATAACCCAACCTCTACCTTTAGTAATTGCGATAATTTAGTTGCGAGCATACATATCACGTGAGCTATAAATATTCGTTAATTGTGCTAACACGCTTTCGGTAGAAAAACCTTTCTCTAAAAATGCTTCAGTAACTTTATCTGCGGTTAGCTCAACCAGAGGTAAATTATTTAATTGCATCAGCCAAGGTGACAGATCGTCAAGCGGGTTAAAAGTTACTAACGCTAACCCCATGTCTGATGCTTTCGCGATTGTGTTTGAAATTAAACAAGGTAGCGCGGCTGCTTGTGCTTCTAATAAAGCTACCGATATGCCTTCAAATAGCGACGGCATAATAAAAGCATCTGCACTTTTTAATAATAAAGGTATATCAGGTGTTGCAGGTAATAACGTGAAACGAGACTGCACAGCTTCTTGTTGAATAGCTTCAGCAAAATCGGCTTTTAGTGGCCCTTCGCCAACACAAACAAAATGTATACCAGGGTTGAGTGTTTTATCTTTTGCTAGCTCTAATAAAAACTGATGATTTTTTACTATTGAAAAACGCCCCACATGTAACACAAGTTGTTTATTTTTCGGTAAAGAAAACTGCGTTTTTATTTTGTTCGTATCTTGTTTATCTGCTAAATATCGCTGTACTGATATAGCATTATTAATCACCGTAAAAGGCTTACTGCCATACAAAAACTCACCCGCTTCCTTACCGCAGGCTAAATGCACATTACTTGCGCGAGTAACAATTGCTTTAAATAACGACATAAATGGCAACAAAAATTTGTTTTCAACGCCACTGGTATGAGAATGACACACTCTTACCTTAATACCTTTTTGTTTTGCCACCCCCAGTAAAACACCATTTTTAAAGCTGTTATGTACATGCACAACATCGTACTTATTCTGGTTGGAAAGAATTTCATTTAGCGCTTTTAAGTGCTGAAAAGGTTTTTGCTTTATCGTAGGAATAATAAATATATTCCCCCCTCGAGCTGTAATTTCAGCTCTGAGTGGGCCATCATTAAAACTAATAAAATCAAACTGATATTTGCTGGCATCTAAATGTCGATACCAATTCATCACCACAGACGATATACCGCCTAAGGTCAGCGCAGGAATAACCTGCAATATTCTAATTTGTTTCATTACGTAAATATGCATCCAAATAGCGTTGACGAGTTGCTGACAAACTATAGCCACGTTGTTCGAATTGTTGGTCAATCACAACTTTACTGACAGTTGCTAACTCAGTTTGTTCTTCAATGGCTTTTACCCAAGGCTCAAACCCAGCATTTAAATCAATATAACGACATAACCCCAACCTCATATCGGCTTCTTCAGGAATACCCGTTGATAACACACAAGGCAATCCTGCAGCTTGTGCTTCTAATGCTGCAACGCCAAGACCCTCACTTTTTGAAGTCATCACCATCACATCAAATAAAGACAATAACTGATCAACATCAGCTCTTTTACCCCAAAACTTTACATGGTTTTCAAGTTTCAAAGCTATAACCTGAGCTTGTAGTTTTTCTTTTAGCTCGCCATCACCAATTAAGTGCAAACAAAAATCTTGGCGTACTTGCACGAATTCACTGATCACTGATAATAAAAAATCATGATTTTTAACCGCATAAAAACGGCCAACACAAACAATATTCAGTTGATTAGGCTTGAGGTTGAATGTTACTTTCTCTTGACCATTAATAGCACTTTTATGTCTTACTTTGCGAAAATCAAAAGCATTAGGTACCACTTCAAAATGTCTTTTATTTTTGCCCTTACCATACAAAAAAACGCCAGCGTCTGTTGAAATGGCAAAACGCTTAGTGGCAAATACCGCACTTAACCAACGACCTACTGACAACATAACCTTAGATGATAAATTATTTGCGCCAGTACTCGTATTGCGAGCATGGGTTATTCTCGCTGGAATGCCTGCCAAAAAAGCAATAAAAACACACAAACCAGAATAGTAAGAAGTATGAGCGTGCAGCGCATCATATTGAGGGTTAGTCTTGAGTAGTTGATATAACTGCTTAAGGTTTCTGACAATCCCCTTACGCGGACTATCAATTACATGGATATTACCGCCTTTATCGAGAACTTCATCAGTAAAATAACAATGCTCATCAGTCATGATCACAAAGTCATTGATCAAAACATGTGCATCTTGGCTACGAAATAAATCCATAATACGGCTTTCTGCCCCGCCAAGATTTAAATTCATAAACACATGCAAAACGCGCTTTGGCGCAGTTTTATTCAACATAATAATCGTTAGCCTTTATAAATGAGCTTGGCTGGCGATAGAACTAACATGAAGTGAGCAGCAACGTAATAAATCATATAAACGAACAACAGCGTGCATAAGAAAACTTAGATATGAAAATCGATTTGTTATTATTGTACTGTTCAATTTACTCCTGTTATATTGGAAAATAAAGTCAAAAAGCGAAAACGGAACATTTCAGCTTTCGGTTTCCTGAAGGCTGGCCAGTTATTATGTATAAAATTATCAAACGAATTATTGATATATTAGCGGCTTTATCAGCGCTAATTATTCTCTCACCCGTATATATTATTGTTGCTTTTAAAGTTGCTAAAAACCTTGGTAAACCGGTACTTTTCAGCCAAAAACGCCCTGGATTGAATGGTCAAATCTTTACCATGAAAAAATTTCGTTCCATGCGAGATGCTCAAGACAAAAATGGTAATATTTTACCAGATCAAGAACGTTTAACGCCTTTTGGCATAAAACTCAGAAATTCCAGTTTAGATGAACTACCAGGACTCTTGTCAGTACTAAAAGGTGATATGAGCTTAGTGGGTCCTCGACCGTTACTGGTTGAATACTTGCCATTATATTCTGAAGTACAAGCAAAAAGGCATGATGTAAAACCAGGTATTACCGGCTGGGCACAGGTTAATGGCCGTAACGCGATCAGCTGGCAAGAAAAATTCGAACTCGATGTTTGGTATGTTGAGAACCAATCTTTGTGGTTAGATATTAAAATTATCTACCTGACCATTAAAAAGGTTTTCTCACAAGCCGACATTAACGCCGAAGGTGAAGCTACCATGAGCAAATTTACAGGCCAATCATGAATAAAAATAAAACCTTAGTAATTATTGGTGCTGGTGGTCATGGCTTGGTTGTCGCCGACTGTGCCTTAAGTCTAGGTTACTACAATGACATTATATTTCTTGATGACTGCTTAGATAGACTCAACGCGAATAGCCATTGGCAAGTGTCTGGCCCTACCGCCAACTGGGTTAATTACCGTGAAAACGCCGATTTTATTGTTGCTATTGGCAGCAACACAATACGGGCTAAATTAATAGCGCAGCTCGTGGCCAAACAGTGCTACCTAGCAACATTAATTCATCCTACGGCCTTTGTTAGCCAACATAGTTCGATTAGCTATGGCGTCGTTATTTTTGCCAATGCCGTGGTTAATATTGGCGCACGCATTGATGAAGGTTGTATTATTAACACGGCGGCAACTATAGATCACGATTGTCATATTCAGGCTTATTGCCATATTTCTCCTGGAGTGAATATTGCCGGCGGTGTTAAGGTTGGCAAATTATCATGGTTGGGTATCGGCAGTGCCGTTGTTGAATATATTACCATTGCCCCAAATACCCAATCTGGTGCAGGCGCAGTAATCACCAAATCTACCCAAAGTAATCAACTGTACATGGGCGTACCAGCCCTTCCTGTTCGTTCACTCATTTAAATTTTATAGGATCACCTGTGCTCAATACGCATCTGTCACCATGGCCTAGCTTTAGCGAAGAAGAAATAACTGCGGTTAGCCAAGTATTACAATCAAATAAAGTTAATTACTGGACTGGCCAACAAGGGCGAGAGTTTGAAAAAGAGTTTGCCGAGTATACTGACTGTAAATATGCCGTGGCTGTTGCTAATGGTACTTTGGCGTTAGACCTGGCTTTACATGCTTTAAATATCAGCCAAGGTGATGAAGTTATTGTAACTTCCAGAACCTTTATCGCTTCCATCAGTAGTATTATTAATGCGGGTGCAACGCCTATTTTTTCTGATGTTGAACTGGACAGTCAAAACATAAGCGCTGCAACAATTAAACCCGTAATAACCGAAAAAACCAAAGCAATTATATGTGTTCACTTAGCCGGTTGGCCTTGTGAAATGGATGATATTATGGCCCTTGCCACGCAGCATAATTTATATGTAATAGAAGATTGTGCGCAAGCTCATGGTACCAAGTACAAAGGAAAATCGGTTGGAAGTATTGGCCATATTGGTGCTTGGTCATTTTGCCAAGACAAAATAATGACCACAGGTGGTGAAGGCGGAATGTTAACAACTAACGACGAAAACCTTTGGCGTAAAGCGTGGGCTTTTAAAGATCATGGAAAATCGTATGAGGCGGTTTATGAAAAACAGCACCCACCTGGTTATCGCTGGTTACATGAAAGTTTTGGTACCAATTGGCGACTTACTGAAATGCAATCAGCCATTGGTCGCATCCAACTTAAGCGTATGCCTACTTGGACCAAACTACGTAATGAAAATGCTGAAAAAATATTCCAAGTATGTCGTCAGTATTCATGGTTAATCGTACCGACAGTGCCAAATTATATTCAACATGCTTTCTACAAGTGTTACGTATTTGTCGATCAAAGCAAATTACCTGCTGGTGTCTTACGTGACGATATACTTACCGCTATTAATGCGCTTAATGTGCCTTGTTACTCTGGAAGCTGCTCAGAAGTTTATAAAGAAAAAGCCTTCAATAACACCGATCTTCAGCCAAAAGTGGCACTAAAGCAGGCAAAAACGCTTGGTGAGACAAGTTTAATGTTCTTAGTACATCCAACAATTACTCATAATGAAATAAGTAATGTATGTGAATCACTCACCCAAGCGCTTGATATTATTAATAACAAATTATAAAGCGCTATAGTAAGAGTAAATATCTATAGTTTTAGTTAAATTAAGTAATGACAATGTAACTATATGTTGCAAGAATACCTAACAAAGATCGTTGATGCAGTTTGCATTAAAAACGGCGTGTAGTGTAGTAGGGTACATTTTCATGGTTAGACGAATTGACTTAATTCCAAGTGCTATTAAGTTGTTATTAGCATTAGTATACGATTTATTCTCATTGGCAGTGGCATTTTATTTTGCTTATATTATTCGCTTAGGCATCGAGAACATTGAGTTTTCTCTTCATGAGAACATTGCTTTCGTTGCGGTAGCAACATCAACACTTACACTCTTTTATATCTTCGATGTTTACAGCTCTTTTGTACGGTTTTTCAATGCCAAAGCCTTCCTTAAAGTTCAAGTATTACTACTTGTTGCCTGTTTTATTTTTTATTTAAGCAGCCTAGTTTTTGACGCATTCATTCCTCGTTCTGTACCGATAGTATTTTTCGTTATTGCCAGTATCAACATTGCTGGGGCAAGAGCATTAGTTAGCATAATTTCAAGAAAAAATTTATTTGATGAACGAGAAGGTGTGGTTATTTATGGGGCTAGTAGTGCAGGCAGGCAACTGGTGCATGCCTTATCTCAAGGTAAAAAGTATCAACCATTAGCTTTTCTCGATGAAAAGAAACGCTATGTAGGTCGTAGAGTTTTAGGACTTAAAATCCACTCGCATCACAATATTGCAAAGTTAATTAAAAAGCATGGACAATTCAAAGTATTAATTGCCATACCTACCGTTGACCCAGCGCGCTTAAAACAAATAGTTGCGCACTTAGAGCCCTATGCCCTTGAGTTATTAATTGTGCCTGATATGTCAGACATAGTATCAGGTAAACGTGGTATTGATGAGCTAAGAGAAGTTTCTGTTGATGAATTACTTGGCCGAAAACCGGTTGAGCCAATTACAGAATTACTCAGTGCCAATATTACTGACAAAGTCGTTATGGTGTCGGGTGCTGGTGGTTCAATAGGTAAAGAGCTTTGTCGACAAATCGTACTAAACAAGCCCAAGGCACTGATATTACTTGATGTGAGTGAGGCGTTCTTATACGAAATTCACCAAGAATTAACTGAAACATTAGCAGAAAGCCTTAACCCTCTGCACATAGAGCCTTTAATTGGCAATGTGCAAAATGGCATGTTAATGAGCCATATTTTTCATAAGCACAAAGTACAAACTATCTATCATGCCGCGGCATACAAACATGTTCCTATGGTTGAGAATAACGTTATTGCTGGGGTAACTAATAACGTATTGGGCACATATGAAATCGCTCAAGCTGCTATCTACTGTGAGGTAGAGACTTTCGTGCTTATTTCTACCGATAAAGCGGTAAGGCCCACCAATGTAATGGGTGCCACTAAACGCTTAGCTGAATTGGTACTACAAGGTTTTGCTAAAAAAGATCATAACACGCGTTTTATCATGGTACGTTTTGGCAATGTATTAGGCTCTTCTGGCTCAGTAGTGCCGTTATTTAAAAAGCAAATTAAGCGTGGCGGCCCTATCACCATTACCCATCCCGACATTATTCGTTACTTTATGACCATTCCAGAAGCTGCACAGTTAGTAATTCAAGCAGGAGCTATGGGCACTGGTGGTGACGTTTTTGTATTAGACATGGGTAAGCCAGTAAAAATAGTCGACTTAGCATATAAAATGACACATTTAATGGGCTTAACAGTTAAAGATGTTGCAAACCCACTCGGTGATATTGAAATACAGTACAGCGGTTTACGACCGGGTGAAAAGCTGTACGAGGAATTACTTATTGGTGATCAGGCAAGTAAAACTAAACACCAGCGTATATTAACCGCCAACGAACGTTCATTGCATTATAGTGATGTAGCAAAAATAATTGATCAATTAAAAGACGCTATGTGTGATGAAGATGAAGCTAAAATTCGTCAAATATTAATCGCGGCACCACTTGATTACAAACCAACAATTGAAACTATAAACCAAGCAGAAAAAAAGCAACCTGTTTGTAGTATTGTGGCTTAGCTAATACTCTCTTGCTCTATTTAAATAGCGCTTACGCCGTTAGCACTAAAATGTGAGCTACAGCTTAATAAGCATTAGCCAAGCGTTGGCATAATCAGGTAACTGTTTATTAGCTTGATGATAATCTTTCCAGCCAAAGTAACTATCAACTAATAAATCTAATTGAAATAAATTATTGTCAAAAGCACCACCTTGATCAGACAGTACCCCTAAACGTGATACATCATTACCTGCTTGTTTATAGCTCACCAAAAATAACTTACCTAAACCGAGATCAGCAACATTGCCTGCAAAAGACACTTGTGGTTGAATCGCTATTTTATTTTCAAGCTTTTCACCATAACCCATAATGCTAGGCACTTCTGAAAAATACCAATAGCGCGCTTGATCACGCTTACCTATCGCATAATCATAAGCAATGCCGTTATTACGATGAACATTAAAGTAACGTCGCACACCATTAACGTCAACAACACCTGTGCCTTGCAATAGCACGTCATGCAGTGCTTCTTCTGTTAACCAAATTAACGCTTTAGCTAATTTTTTCTCTTCTAATACGCCAGAAATTATTTCTTGGCGCGTAAACTTATTACGGGTAATGGTTGGATCATTATTCGCTTCAGCTAACGTTAAGCCTAGCTCATCATAGGGCAACGCATATAAAGCCTGATTATAAACCGACGTTTTAACATCGCTGGCAGTTAATAATTTAGTGTAATACTTAGTTAAAAATATTTTGTCTGTAGGAATATCATTTAACATACTTGTTTTTCTAGCGTTCGTACTTTTAAGGGCGATTGAGCGTGCGCTTGCAATATCAGGTGTCCAACGATAGAAATCAAAGTGACTAGTGAGAAAGTCAGGGTCATGTAAACGACTATGGCGATTAGCTCGAACATCTTCACGATAAGTTTGGCAAATAAATGCTAAAGTTTGCTCAACCCTCGAAAGCGTAACGCTTTCATCAAACACCTTTCCAGCATGTACTGCAAATTTATCTTCACTAAAATGCGCTAAATAATACTGAGTTTTATCCGCTACATTGCATAGTGCACTAGCTTTAAAGTTCGCCATCTTTCCAAGTTCAGGGGCTTTATCTAGCGCAAAAAAGCTCACTGGGGCTTCTGTGAAGGCATGAGCTGTTGCTGTTATAGAGAAGAGCAAAGAAAAATATAAAGAAAAAGAAAATCGCATCAGTAAAATCACCAATTAAAACAGAACACCATGGTATGACAATCTAAAAAACTACGCTAGCACAGACATCTATAAATCATAATTAAATATTATTTGATATTTTTTGTTACTAAATTCATATTTAGCCATAGTGTTTTTTTTTACATTATGGGGTAGTCTTGAATAAGTAAACCAAACTGGTTTACCAGGAACCTCATTATAAACTTATCATGGATGATATCGTATAGAAGGATCAATACAGTGCGTTTAAAAGGACAGTTAATTAAATGGCATGCTGATAAAGCATATGGGTTTATTGCCCCTACTGGCGGCGGAAGCCATGTGTTTATTCATAAATCCGCTTTTGAAAATCGCCAAAGAGAGCCAAAATTAAAAGACGTTATTACCTTTTCAATCACCAAAGATAGCGACAATAGATATTGCGCGTGTGAGGCAACATTTTCCGGTGAAAAATTAAAGCAAAAAAAGCCTAAAAAAGTTAGTCTATTCTCAATTTTCTTATCACTTACTTTTCTTGCGTTACTCGTGATTACAGCGTTTTTAGGTTATTTTCCGCAAAAAATAATGCTGTTCTATCTTTCTCTCAGCTTTATAACGTATCTCATTTATGCCTTTGATAAATCTAAAGCAAAGCGCAAAGCTTGGCGAACATCTGAAGGCACTTTACATATACTTGCTTTAGCTGGCGGTTGGCCAGGTGCGGCATTAGCCCAGCAACTATTACGACATAAATCATCAAAGCGTGACTTTCGCGTTATATTTTGGCTAACCGTTATGATTAACCTTGGCATGTTAATAGGGTTACAAACTTCGGCTGGAGCTAAATTTTTAGCAATTTTTAACTGAGGTTTAAGCAAAAATGTCGATATAAATTCAGTAATATAAATCAATAACTTCTAAGATTTATACTACTGAAATAGCGTTAAGTCTTTCAGGTAAGAAATAACTTAGTATAACTAGCGGTATATGCTTAACCCAGCAGTTTTAGCGATATATTAATAACGACAAAACCAACAGCACTAATCTAATGGCGCTAGTAACGACGTTAAAATATCATCGGTTAAGCTGAGCTTATTATCACTAACCTCTTCTGACAATAGCGCTTTTGCTAGCTCTGCCTTGTTTTGTTGTATACGTTGAATTTTTTCTTCAATTGAATTTTCAATAATGTATTTATAAACAAAAACAGGTTTATTTTGCCCAATACGATGCGCTCTATCTGTGGCTTGGTTTTCTACTGCAGGATTCCACCATGGGTCAAAATGTATCACTGTGTCGGCAGCCGTCAGGTTTAAACCTACACCACCGGCACGTAAGCTGATTAAAAATACCGGCACATCACCGCGCTGAAATTTATCAACAACATCTTGTCTTTTCGTGGTTGAGCCGGTTAATTTCACATGACCAATGTTAGCGGCTATTAACGCCTCTTCAATTAAGCCCAACATGCTAGTGAACTGCGAAAAGATTAATATTCTACGGCCTTCATCAATTTGCTCAGGCAATGTTTCCATTAAATAATCAAGTTTTGCTGACTGCTCCACTTTTTTAGCGCCTTCAAGCGATAACAACTTAGGGTGGTTACAAACTTGTCTTAATTTTAACAGTGCATCAAGTACTTCAATTTGGCTACGTTTTAAGCCCTTTTCAGCAATAATATCTTTTAAGCGACTGTCCATTGCAAGCCTAACCGACTCGTACAGTTCGGCTTGTTTACCTTCAATACGCAGCTTTTGAATTATTTCGGTTTTTGGCGGCAATTCTGTGGCAATTTTGTCTTTAGTTCGACGTAATATAAATGGCTTAATACGCTGATTTAGCAATAATTTACGTTCGTGATCAGCATGCTTTTCAATTGGCGTTCTAAAGAGTTTAGTAAATTGCTTTTGCCCGCCTAAAAAGCCCGGTAATAAAAAGTTAAATTGTGCCCAAAATTCACCAAGATGATTTTCCATGGGTGTACCGGTTAAGCACAACTTATGTTGAGCTTTAAGTAACAAAAATGCTTGGTACAATTGTGTTTTTGTATTCTTAATGTAATGTGCTTCATCAAGAATAAGGTAATAAAATGGCTGCTCACGATATAGCTCTAAATCTTTGATAATCAGTGCATAGCTAGTAATTATAATATCAACTGGCTCTTGGCCTTCATCTCGGTCTAAACAATTAAAGTGCTGCTGGCGTTTACTACCGTGTAAAACCTGATATGAAAGCTGTGGCGTAAATTTCTCAATTTCGTTGGCCCAGTTAAAAATAACACTGGTGGGTGCAACAATTAAAACAGGCTTGGTTAATCGGCCTTGCTGTTTTTCAATCAACAAATGCGCCAAGGTTTGAATAGTTTTACCTAAACCCATATCGTCAGCCAAAATACCGTTTAACTGGTATTCGCGCAAAAACTGTAACCAATTTAACCCTTGATGCTGATATGTTCTTAAGGTTGCGTTTAAACCCGTAGGTACAGGTACAGTGGTGACCTTTTGAAAACCTTTTAATTTATCAGCCAATGCTCTTAGTTTACTGGTACCCGTAGCGATCATGCCTTGATCGTCTAACATTGATAATGTTTGATGGCCCTGAAAACGCGAAAGCTGCAATGTACCGTCACTATTTAAAGCATTCGGCATAAACAATTCTATAAACTGTTTCAATAAGGGCTGAATACTTTTGTAACGCAAAGCAACAAAATCGCCTTTGTCTAAATCAACATAAATAAGTGACTCTGGCGCAATAAGTTGCTCTTTTTCTCGATCAAGCAAAGCTGACTTTGGTAATTGTTCAATGGCGCCAAGTAAAATAGGGAACGCCGGCATTTTTTTCCCATCAACCGTTAAGTTTAACCCTAACGAGAAAAAGTCATGATCATCGGTTTCAATAACTTCTGCATCAAAAATACTATCCGTTGAAAGGGCTTTATAATAAAAATTGTCAGCAAAACTAATATGCCAACCGAGTTCTTTCAGTAACGGAATTTCTTGATGCACAAGTGCTTGCCAAAAAAATCGCCCTTGCATTAGCATTGAAAATTTCGGGGTTTTCTTTTTATTTAAATAGTCTTCATTAGTAAAAGTGTAGCGCTTCGGCTCAGGCTGCACACTAAATTTTAGGCTCGTTAATTTATCTACAACACTTTGTTCATAGGCTAAATCTCGATATAGCTTAACCTTAGCGTTGCTGATATTGTCTGGCGAAATAGTGACATTTTTATCATGTGGGTTTACTAAGCTTCCCTGATAAGAAAAATTAACTTTTACATAACCGGTTTCAGGATTAGTTTCTGAAGGCGTTGAAAAATGTAAATAAACTTCAGGTTTAGTTAATTCTTGCGAGAATTCTGTTTTCGGCTTAGGTAAGCGCTGTACTGCATCACCTAACGACATCGACAGTTTATTCATTACCCAAGGTAATTTATCTTCTTCAAAAATCGGCGAATTAAGTAAATCAGCTTCAAAGTCACATTGGGTATTGGTATTAATTTTTCCGAAACAATTTTCTAGCTCATCGTAGTAACACAGTGGCTGCGCTTTAATGATAATAATATGGTCAGTTGGCTTGTTAAAAACGAGCTCTAAGGTGTGCAAATGGTTACCCAGTGCTTGCCATTGCCATTGCGCCTCTAAAGGTTCACCTAAGGTAATCGCTTCGTCTAAATGAAAGCTTGTTTGCCAGAAACAACGATTAGTTTTGATAATTTGTTCAAATAAATCAAAATACTTAATATTATCGCCAAACTGATTAGTACGCATAAGCTCGGTAATTATCGCTACGTCATCGTTATTCGCGTATGCGCTATTGATTAATGAGCTGGCAGAATGTTCAGTGCTTAATGTTTGACTCCAACCACCACTGACTTTGGCGCGCGAAGATTTAATCGATAAAGTGTAATAATCGTCGTCAACGTAACTATTTGGCTTTAAGAAATATAATAACGATTTTTGGAGATTATTCGGCTGATATCTCGTCGGTTGTGCTTGAAAACGATTAAGCCATTTTTCAATGACCTTTTCTGGCGAAGCCGTGCTGTTTGGATCAAAGTGTTGATCGATAAAGCGTTGTGCTAGCGCTGCTCCATGCTTACAGTCTCGGCCAATATAACAATCACAATAACTGGCAATATCACCGTTTTTTCCTTCAAAAACTAAACGTGTTAAATACGTTGACTGATTGGCGCGCTCACTTGATACAACACCGCGAATAGTTTCACCGTCAAGCGCACATGTTTTTACGCCTTTAGATTGAAAAATTCTCGCGCCTTTTTTCCATTCATTTTTACTAAAGTGTCGTTCAAGTAGTTCAGGTGTGAAGATATTTATTGCCATAAGATTTTAATTATTAAGAACTTAAGCCTATTGGTAAGTTGAAAAGTTAAGACGATTTTCTTCTCAAAAGATAAAGTAGCTATAGTACTTTTAAGCGCTATAACTAACAACAGATTACTCATATTTCATACGAATAGTAACATAATCACTACTTATGCATAAGTACAGCATTGGCATAAACGATAAAAATAAATTTAAATTTAAAGATTCACCAATATCATCATTAATTTAGCTAAATGGCAAACCTGTTTATCTCGTTAGCATTAACAAAATTAACTTACTCAGCAAGCCATAAATACGCTAAAATAATACCCAATTACCCTTGTTTGAGCCCCAACATTAATGACCACTGCAACTTTGCCTGCCAACTTTAAAGCACTTAACCTTGTGCCAGCTTTATTAGCTCGCTTAACCGAGCTAGATTATCAGCAACCAACACCTATTCAAGCGCAAGCTATTCCTAGTGTGTTAGCTGGACGAGACTTAATTGCAGGAGCAAATACCGGATCAGGTAAAACCGCCACTTTTGCCTTGCCTATGCTGCAAAAAATACACTTGCAAAAAGTGCAGGCAGAAAAATCAAACACAGAGCAAGCACAAAAAGGTAATTTTGTTACGGGTCTTATTTTAGTACCTACCCGCGAACTAGCTAAACAAGTGGCTGATAGCATTAAGTCTTACGCCGCACACTTTAACGGAAAAATTAAAACCGTTGCGGTTTTTGGCGGCGTATCTACCAACACACAAATGCTAGCATTACGTGGCGGTAGTGATATTTTAGTAGCAACACCTGGCCGTTTACTCGATTTAATTTCAAGTAATGCAATTAAGCTCGATAAAGTAAATACCTTAGTGCTTGACGAAGCCGACAGAATGTTAAGTTTAGGATTTACTGAAGAGTTGTCTGCACTGTTAGCGTTATTGCCAACTAAAAAACAAACCTTACTTTTTTCAGCGACATTTCCTGAGCAAGTAAAAGAATTAACGCAAAAATTGCTCAAGAACCCGATTGAAATACAAGTACAAAGTGCTGATAGCAGTACTTTAGTACAGCGAGTTTTCACCGTAAATAAAGGCGAAAAAACCGCCCTTTTAGCTTATCTAATTCAGCAACATAAATGGCGACAAGCGCTTATTTTTGTTAATGCTAAAAACAGCTGTGAACATTTAGCGTCAAAACTCTCTAAACGTGGCATTACTGCTGAAGTGTTTCATGGCGATAAAGGCCAAGGTGCACGTAGTAGAGTGCTTGAAGCATTTAAAGCTGGTGAGATTGACGTATTAATTGCTACCGACATTGCTGCCCGTGGTTTAGACATTGAAAAACTGCCAGTTGTAATCAACTTTGATCTGCCAAGAAGCCCGTCAGATTACATGCATCGTATTGGCCGAAGTGGTCGCGCTGGTGAAGTTGGTTTAGCCTTATCACTGATCGATTATGAAGATTATCATCACTTTAAAGTGATAGAAAAGAAGCATAAAATTCGTTTAGAGCGCGAACAAGTTGAGGGTTTTGAAGTTGACGAGGCCCTTAATGACGAACTATTAGCCCAATTGCTAGCTGAAAGTAAGCCGATGGCAGCACCTGAAGGTAGCGGCAAGAAAAAACGTAAAAAGAAAAAAACCATCAATGCTGATATTTGGGCCGATCATAGCGACCAAGAATAAGCTACGTTGGATCATTTATTAGCTATAAAATATAATTATTTTCCAAAATCTAAGGCCTTCGCTACTTCGGCAAACAACCAGCGATAGTCAGGTAAGGCTTTAAGGTAAGCTTTCACGTAAAGGTAATGCAGTGCAGTTATTAGTAACAGAGTGTTTAGGCAAAACATTAAGATTAGAAGGTTCTATGGCGGGCTGGCAACAGCTATTTTGGGACGACCAATGTGTATCGCAAATAGATGCAAATGCCGATAGCGATACATTTTTACATCAGTTTTCCCTGCAAAGTGAGCAAGGCGAGCTACAAGTAGAGCTTAATGGCACATTACAGTGGCAGCCTTTTGCGCTGCAATATCAACTATTAATCAACGGCCAAGAAATACAAAAAAACTCATTAGAAGAAAAAGACATTGAGCAACAAGACGTTATTGTTCGTGAAAAACAGCCATTAAAATTTAGTTTGGTTGGCATGGCGGGTCTTGGCTTAAAGTTACTAAAAAGTGCCAAAGTCATAAAAGTATTATTTGCCGCCGGCAGCTTAGCCGCTTATAGCTGGTTATTCTCCATTGAATTCGCCATAGCGCTTATCCTGTGTTTAGTTTTTCACGAGTATGGCCATATTAAAGCCATGAAATACTTCGGCTTAAAAACCAAAGGCATTTACCTTATCCCTTTTGTTGGTGGTTTAGCACTGAGTGACGACAAAATTAATACACGTTGGCAAGACGTAGTTATTTCCATTATGGGACCGTTTTTCGGCTTAATACTCTCACTTGCCTGTTTAATTGGTTACTGGATAACTGACCTAGAAATACTAGCCGGTTTAGCGGTATTCAACGCCCTACTCAACCTATTTAACTTGTTGCCAATATTGCCACTAGATGGCGGCCATGTACTTAAAAGTGTCGCTTTCTCTATTAACTCTAAACTTGGCTTAGTCGCTTGTGCCCTTGGCGCTGCATTGGGTATTTATCTTAGCTACAAATTTGGTTTAGCCTTACTCGGCTTTTTACTAGCGATTGGTAGCATTGAAATATTTTTTGAATATAAACGTCGACACCTAAGCCAATTACTGCCACTTAATCGCTATGCACAAGTGGTATCTGCAATATGGTATGTGGTTACCGTTGGCGGTTTAAGCGCTATTATTTGGCTAGTGGGCCAAACGGGCAACGACGCCTTGTCACTACCGCTTAAAATATTAGGTAGTTAATAGTTTTTAGATTCAAATAACATGGTAGTAACGACTCGCTGATATCGACTCTGATATCAGCTTTTATTCCTCTTGTAGTCAGTATAACCACCTTAAAATCCTTATATATATGGAAATTAGTTGTTATATCTCCTTAGATATATGGAATATTAATAATTAATTTATATCAATGTATTACCTATAATTATTTAAATTCTTGCAAAGTGGTGAATTCATAAATCTATTGATATGCTGCGCTAATAACCATAGATGCTGGCGATCTATCATTACTTTTTGAACGCTATGCTAACGACTGACAATAATGAATAAAATACATCTAAAACAAAATTCAAAGTAAAAAGGAACAAAGTTTGATTTCAAAAAAAGTAAGAGAATTGTTTGTCTCTTTAATGGAAGCAACAGATAACTCAGCCGTTATTTATGATGTAGAAACCGAGCAATACAGTGGTTTTTTCAATAACACGGTAGTTGATAAGTATATTGAACTAGGTACATTAGAGCTTGTTGAAAGCGATACCGGCGTTACCGTTATTTTACTCAATAATCGCGACGACTTTTTAAGCTCATTTGCTGCAGGTGTTCGTGAAGCAAAGAACGGCGCAGATCAATCGTATGCCGACTATAACGCTAATCCCTTTGCCTTTTCAGTTGGCTTTGAGCATTTTCATCAAATATCAAAGAAAAAACGCCAGTTAGTGGGTTATGTTTGTCATGGTTTTGAGCGGGATGATACGGGCTTGGTGCATTCGCAATAAGGAAGTGTGCTAGGATTTTAAATCAAATGATTAATCAATAACGGCTATAGATTTCAGTGTTTT
The DNA here is from genome assembly GCF_057550865.1 of Colwellia sp. NW0002-52-1. NCBI lineage: Bacteria > Pseudomonadati > Pseudomonadota > Gammaproteobacteria > Alteromonadales > Colwelliaceae > Colwellia > Colwellia sp. NW0002-52-1. The sequence goes on from NZ_BAAJLU010000007.1 coordinate 59,493, forward strand.
ATATAACTAATTATGCATCTACCATCAAGTTAACAAGCAAACTAGCCAATAAATAATACCGACTAGTTTGCGACTTTAAGCATAACAAACATACTAGCTAAACAGCCTAAAATGGCACGTCTAAAATGGCACCCCAAACATTGACTCTAAGTCATCATCAAAGTTAAAAAAAGGTGACGATTCTCGTTGCTTAATGCGAGTGTTTAACTCAGTCTTTAGTGCTTTTAACGTTGAAGTACTCACAATAAACTGGTTAATAGACATCACTTCATCTTCTAATCGTTCGGCATGTATCACGATATTCTCTGTGGTTATTTTATTGCTTCTACCATGAAAATGTTCCCAAACAATAGCTTCAGGTGTATCGGCCGACTTTAACTCCTTAAGCTCAGCATTTAATTCACTCACCTTTTTCGATAGCAAAGCTTCAATTGCCGCTAATGTTTCAGCATCAAAGTTGAAAGAGTCGTCGTCAATGTGCTCGTGGTAAAGCGTTAGCAGTGTAAACACATCTTTATTTTCTCTGGCAGTTGCAAGCTGCTGCATTAAATCATGCTTAATCGCTTTTTTAGTGGCATCACTTTCTTTATCTGGATGTAGCTTAGCGGCAAGGCGCTTATACATTTTATTTAATTGGCTGCCTTTAAATAATTTTTCCAAGATACCTAGCTCATGCCTATTTTCTCTCTCTGAAAAATCGCTGTAGTCCTGATAATCAAAACCGTCAAAGAAGTCTTCATCAGATTCTGCATCGAACTCTTCATCAAGCTTTGCATTATATTCATCCTCCTCTGTCAATTCCTCCTCATGCATTTTTTCATGAAAGCGTTGAATATGATCTTGGATCAAAGCAGGATTTTTAATTATCTCAATTAGCTCCTCACGATTAAACTGCATTTCGCCATCAAACATCTCATCTAACATGTTAGCTAGCTCGACAATACTCTCTTCATCTACCGCCTGGTCTAAACTTTCCGCCAATAGTGTTAACTCTGTATTTATTTGTTCACGTAAATCAGCAACATCAATACCTTCAGAAAAAGGATGTGTAGCTAAATAATCGATTTCATCCGAAATCCACCCTAACAGCTCATTCCTTTGCTTATCGGTTAATGACTTTTTTGAGAGAAAGCGTATTAGGTGCTCAGCTTGTGCAGTAATAGCCTCAGCCAATTTTTGTTCAGCGGGCTGTGCTTGCTGTTTAAATTGATCAAACAGCTTACTTCTTTTTTTAATGAAGTTAGCATTACGCTTTTGATGCTTTTCTATTTTTATCCACAATGAAGATAGCGTACTAGACGGCTTATTCTTGTCATTTGCAGCGCTGAACTTACTTAACTCGGGAATGAAATCGCTCATGAGAATATTTTTATTGGTCTAGTGATAAAGCTATTGTAGCTAAGTTATCAGCTAAGAAAAATCAATTAATTTATTTGACAGAATTCATTGCTGCCACCAAATTGTATTACGGCAATAATCCAGCAGTTTGAAAATATAATTTCATCAAGTTTTACTTTTATTTGAGATCATTTGTGGTGATTACTTAAGTTTTTCATTAGCATAGAGTTTTATAATTTAAATGTATTAATTGTTAATACATTAAACATACCTAAAATCTAACTATTTTCCTGAGAGTTATCAGCAAAGGAGTGTTTTTGAAAAAGTTAAACGTAGTTGCAGCAGTTATACAATGCGGAGAGGAAATTCTTTGTGTTCAACGTGGTCCTGCAAAACTTGAATACATTTCAAAAAAATATGAATTTCCTGGTGGAAAGATTGAACCAGGTGAAACAAAAGAGACTGCAATAATTAGAGAAATTAAAGAAGAATTGCATCTAGATATTAACGACCCCAAGTTCTTTAATACCGTTAACCATCAATATCCTGACTTTTTCATTACAATGCACTCTTTCATTTGTTCAGTTAAACATAAAGATATAACGCTAACTGAACACATTGATAAAAAGTGGCTTAAGATTTCAGAACTACATCAACTTGATTGGGCTGCAGCTGATATTCCAATAGTTGAACAACTTCAAAATGATCAGTTATAAGTATTAAAATACTATGATATTAGATGAACTGAATAAAAGCTTACAGACTGGTTTTATTGACAAAGAATCAGCTTCTGAAATGCTGTATCAACCAAAATTATTGGTCAATAAAAAAAATCCACCGCAAAAAGTACTCTCTACCATTCTTGAAGAGTTACGATATTGTGATGAATTCTATATTTCAGTCGCATTTGTAACCACAAGTGGTGTTGCGACTTTAATGAATCCTTTGAAAGAGCTTGAAGCAAAAGGTGTTAAAGGCAAAATTGTTGTTTCGCAGTATTTAAACTTTACTCAACCTGAAGCCCTTAGAAAACTTCTCAAATTCACTAATATTGAGCTGCGTATAGCAACCAAAGAAAATTCCCACTCAAAAGGGTATTTATTTAAGAAAGCGGAATATCATAATCTCATTATAGGTAGTAGCAACCTCACGGCAGCAGCACTAGCTACAAATAAAGAGTGGAACCTGAAGGTATCAGCACTTCACTCTAGCTGCATTGTTGCAAAGGTCATTGCTGAATTTGATGCTGACTTTCAAAGTGGCACCCCTGTTACCAATTCGTTTATCGATTCTTATGAAGATATTTATAATAAACAAAATATTATTTCTAAAACAAATAAACAAGCATTTATTCAACCTGAAATAACGCCAAATTCGATGCAGAGAGAAGCGCTAGAGAATATCAAAGCGTTAAGAAAAAGGGACGCTACAAAAGCGCTACTCATATCAGCTACAGGTACCGGTAAAACCTATCTATCAGCATTCGATGCTGAACAATTTCAATCCAAGCGGTTATTGTTTGTCGTGCATAGAAGGACCATCGCATTAAAAGCAATGGAAACGTTCCAAAGTGTTTTTGGCGCTAATAAAACAATGGGTGAATATTCTGGCTCTAAACAAGAGCTAGATAAAGACTTTCTATTTGCCACTGTTCAAACCATCGCAAAACAAAACCACTTAGAGCAATTTGATAAAAACTATTTCGACTACATCGTAATTGATGAATCACACCGCTCAGGTGCAGACTCATATAAAAGGCTTATTGCACATTTTACACCTCGCTTTTTGTTAGGAATGACCGCTACGCCAGAAAGAACTGATGGTGAGGATATATTTAGCCTATTTGACCATAATATTGCTTATGAGATTCGTTTAAACAGAGCGATGGAAGAGGAGATGTTAAGTAACTTTCACTATTACGGGGTTACTGATCTGATTATTGATGATATTGTGCAAGATGATATTAGAGATTTTTCATTTCTTTCATCAGATGAAAGAGTAACTAATATTATTAAACATGCCCGCTTTTACGGCTCTGATAACGGTATTACTCGAGGCCTGGTTTTTTGTTCACGCAATGAAGAATCAAAAAAATTAGCAGAGATGTTTAATAAGAATGGTTTTCGCTCTTTAGCACTATCAGGGGATAGCTCTGAAAATGAAAGAAATCATGCCATTGAATTATTAGAGTCTGATAACTTAGCAGAAAAATTAGATTATATTTTTACCGTTGATATTTTTAATGAAGGAATTGATATTCCGAAAGTGAATCAGATTATAATGATTCGCCCTACAGACTCTGCGATCATATTTGTACAGCAGCTAGGACGAGGCCTGCGTAAAGTAGATGGTAAAGGCTACCTTACGGTTATTGATTTCATCGGTAATCATAGTAACAATTACCTCATCCCAATTGCGCTTTATGGTGACACTTCATATAACAAAGACTCACTGCGTAGAACAATATCAAGCGGTAGTCAGCTGATTCCAGGTAGCTCGACAATAAATTTCGATGCGATTACTAAAGAGCGAATTTTTGCATCAATTGACTCCGCCAATATGAAGATGCTCACAGATTTGAAGAAAGACTACTACCTTTTAAAGTATAAGCTCGGGCGGACTCCTTTGATGATGGATTTTATCGAGCATGGTTCACGAGACCCTTTTTTGTACATAGATTACTCAAAGTCGTTTTTTAATTTTGTGTGTAAAATTGAAAAAGATTTTACTCATACGCTTTCTGAAAAGTCGGTAAAATTGCTTGAATTTTTTTCTAATGAGATCAATAACGCGAAAAGAATTGAAGAAAGTATATTGCTTAATGAATTACTACAGAGGAATACTTGTACAGTTTCACACCTCAAAGCTATTGTAGTTGAAAAATATCACTATGACGTTTCAGATCAGACAATAGAGTCGTGTCTAAATAACCTTAATTTTAAATTCATTCGTGAAAAGAGCTCGGGTAAATTACTCACGCTTAATGAAATATACGGATTAAATATTTTAGCACTTAATGACGATGTTTTTCAGTTAACCAAAGAGTTCACAGATCTTCTTAAACCGGCATTATTTAAACAGTTTTTACAAGACTCTATTGATTATTCGTTACATAAATTTAATAAAGTGTATAAACCGAAAAACTGGCGAGATGGCTTTTCTTTATATGAAAAGTATTCTAGAAAAGATGTTTTCAGAATTTTAAATGTAAATACAAACCCAGTGGCTCAAAATGTCGGTGGCTATATTGTCAATTCTGACAATACCCATTGTCCCATCTTTGTTAACTACCATAAAGATGAAGAAATTTCAGACTCAATTAAATATGAAGATGAGTTTATTAATAATCAAGAGTTTTCATGGATGTCAAAGTCTAATCGAAAATTAGCCAGTAAAGACGTGCAATCAATATTGGGAAAATATGGGGATATTAGACTGCCACTGTTCATAAAAAAGAGTAATGATGAAGGTATTGAATTCTACTATATGGGTGATGTAAAACCAGACCAAAATAAAGTTGAACAAACCTCAATGAGCTCAGGTAATGGGAAACAAATATCAGTAGTCAGACTAATTTTCAACCTATTAACACCTGTTTCAGACGATATGTATCGATACCTTCGTGCAAAAGAAATCGTCACAATTAACAACACTCCAAAGCTAGAGGTTGTCCCATCAACTTTTGTTGAAATTATTACAGACGAAAAAGAGCAAAACCAAATACCCTTTTACGACTTCTATGCTGCTGCTGGCTCTTTTAGTGAGATGCAAGAAAACAAAGATTACAATATGATTGGCGTACCTTCACAATACTCAGCAAACCAAAAATACTTTGCTTGTCGGGTTATTGGTGAGTCTATGAATCGCAGAATTCAAAATAACTCTATATGCATATTCAAAGAGCCACTTGGCGGTTCACGAAATGGTAAAATTGTACTTATTGAAAACTATGGTAAAAATGACCAGGATTATAATTCATCCTTCACAATTAAAACCTATGCTAGTGAAAAGAGATACACGGATGATGAACAGTGGGAACATTCTGTTATTTTACTGAAGCCCAATTCCACAGACCCACAATTTGAAGATATTGTCCTTCACGAAGAAGATTGTGAAAATATGCGAATTGTCGGTGAGTTTGTAACCGTACTAGAAGAATAAGTACGGATTAAAATAAATTCACCACAACTATCAAACAACCATCACTTATCCTCAAGCAACTCAGTCAAACAAGTGACCTGCTCTGTTAATGTCGCGACTTGCTGCTCTAAAGCATTCACTCTTTGGGTAAGTAGGTGCTCACCTTCTGAAGGTGTGGATATGTTTGTACTGCCGCTTTCATGCTCTGCATCACCAGATAGCGCACTGGTGTTGGGCGCTGCTGAGTGGTTTTCATCAAGATCTGAAAATAAATGTAGATAGCGAGATTCGCGTTTACCGGGTTCGCGCTCAAGCTTCTGCACTAAGGTTTGGTTATTTAGGTTTTGCAGTTGTTGTAATACTACTTCTACTTCATTTACATCGGTAAAGTCAGCTAAGCGATTGGTACGGGTTCTTAACTCTCCTGGCGTTTGTGGGCCTCTTAAAAATAACACGCAAATAATCGCGCGTTGCTGTGCTGTAAATTGTAGATTGCCAAATTCGGTGTTACAAAAGCGATGAAAGTATTTATTTACTCGGCTTGAGGCTTTTTGGTCAACCATCAGCTGATTCATTTGTACCAGTTCATCTACCGTGTTTTGCCAATCATTTTCACTAAGCGACATAACAGGTTCGCGGTTACTTTTTTGATTACAGCCAGCGGTTATAGCATTTACCGACAGTGGATATTGCTCAGGTGTGGTGGTTTCTTTTTCTAGCATTACGCCAATAACGCGGCATTGCTGGGCGGATAATGTGATCATTTTGAAGGCATCCTTATTGAAAATATCAATCTAATTTTTTACTTTACTTGTACTGTTAATTTAACTCAGCAAACACTAATCACAGGATAAATTAAGATAAATAACGTCGGCATAGCAGTTTAGGTGCTAACTGTTTTTTGTCGTGGTTGGTAAGTTAATCACCCCGCGCAAATATCAAAAGCACTCACACTTAGTTATTTAACTCAATACTATAAACAAATATACCTTCTGTGTAAGTTAAACGGTGTCGTTGTTTTAAGTATTCAAACGTAGCACTTTTATGTTTTGATATCGCTGACTTTAGTTTTAACATCGGCAAGTTTAAACCAGTAAACATATCGAGATAAATTAAACGATTTAGCATAAGAGTTGCGCGCTCAGCTTCTGACTGTGTGAACCTTACGGCCACAGAGTTCACTTGATTATTACCTGACGTTTCAATGGTAAACCTTAAGTTATTTTTGGTTAACTCATCAAAATATATTGCCTCGTTGAAAGCATATTTTAACCTATCACTTAGTAAATTTTCACGCTGATATGGCGCTGACAATGCTAGTACCTCTTGTAGGTATACCTTATCAGCATAATGGCCAATAAATGCATTATTAGCGATAATTTGCGCACAGTCTGGGTCGCTAAAAGCGCAATAAGCAAAATAATAGCGCGCTTTAGCGTAACGCTTAGTCTCATTCAGGTGATAAATTCCGAGGTTGTAATTAGTATCGGCATCAAATGGAAATAAGTCATAAGATTTTTGCCAATAACTAGCACCTAGAAGCTTATTTTTGTTTACCGTTCCGGCACCATTATAGTAAATAGTCCCTAGGTTTAAATAAAGTAGCGGCGTGGCAAATACCTTGCTAAGTGCTAGGCAGCGTATATAAGTTTCTTTTGCTTGTTTAAAGTTGTTTTGTTGCTCCCACATTACCCCTAGGTTATTACATGCATCGGGGTATTCAACATCAATACTTAGGTTAAAGTAATGCGCTGCAGTTATGGTGTTATTTTCACGTTGATATGTGCTTGCTAACAAGTTATATAAATATCCCTGGTCAAATTTATTCAACATATCAGCTTGGCTAGCCGCCTGAATAAGTAGGCGTTGGGCTAATGTTTTTTGCGTTTCGTTTTTATGGTTAGTGTTTTTTTGAGTAATATTTTTCTGAGTTAACGTTTCATCATTCAGCCATAAAGTACTGCCTAACAGCAATGCTTGCTTAGCTGTAGAGTAACCGCTAAAAAGTTTGTTTTCTAATGTAGAGCCTTGCTGACTAAAGTATTCACGTGCCTGTTGCCATTGCGCTTTATCGATGCCACTGTCTGGCTCTGCTGAGTTTACTGCTGCACAAAGCGCTAAGGTAAAAATTAAGATAACAACATATAACCACTTCATTGAACTGCTACGCTCACTTGCTGAGCGTTAGTTTTAGTGGTGAGTAAAAACGATTCAAATAACGCGATAACTTGTGTAATTGATGAGTTTAAACGGTGATCGCCATCAATAAGATGCAAGGTACACTGCGCTTGCTGAGCATATTTTATAGAGCTAGCTACGGGCACAATATCGTCAGACCAACCATGTACAATCTCAATATTGTTGAGTGTAGTATTATAACTTTGCTGCTGATAACCCTGCATATACAAAGCTGGCGCTAATAAAAATACGCCCAGAGGCTGGTTACTTAATGATGCGACTAATGAAACGTAACCGCCCATGCTTGAGCCGACTAAAATATAAGGTTCAAGCTCGCTTGCTAAATAAGTATTCAACTTTGTCACCCGCTCATCGGGGCTTACTATATTGCTGTAGTCAAGACTATCGACACTAAAACCTGCCGCTTTGGCTATGTTTGCAAGTTGGGTTATTTTACTGCCCCATGGGCCACTTTCTTTGCCATGTGAAAATATAACTTTCATGTTTACTCCGTTTTCATTGCCACTTAAAGCGATTTTAACATTCGATGTTTATGCCAACTTTCAAGCACTGCGTGAATAAAATGAGTACTTTCCAAAAAAGGGTGGTAGGCGTAATCAAACACACTCAACCGACTATCGCCATACCATTTATAGTGTTTGCCAATACCCCCTCGAGGAATGGTTATCGTCATTCTTTTAACTGATGAAAACAATGCGATATTTGCAGATGTAACGGTATAGTTTCGTTTTACGCCAACAAAAGCAAAACCTTTTTCACCAACAATTTTGATTGGGCATTGAGCAAATAAGTTTTTAATAAAGAAGTAAGTAAAAAAGCACAAAATCAGTTCTGCTACAAAATAATTCGCTATAAATGCAATTAAATCAAATGCATTTAAATTATCAGTCCACATAAGACTTAATTGATTAAAACGCTGAAACTCTGTCTCTCGACTTAAGGCGGCATAAATTAACCATATAAAGACGACGAGTAAAGTAGAAAATACCAGTGTATTGCGTCGATACCAGTAATTTATATCAGCTTGCGTACAAGGTGATATGTAAGATATTTTCCCTATCAGCTTAGCTTTTCGCTTTGCACTTATTTTTATTTTGTCTTTATTTACTGGTTTGTTCATTTGCTATTGGGCATTAAATGCTGTTTATTTTTTGGCTGTTTATTTAAAACCAGGTTGTTCAAATCATGTGCTAGCAAGCTATTTTTTCGTTCAATTTGCACTAATACCTCCCTAATATAATGATCAACAGAAAAACCCTTTGTGAAAACTGAATACCTCAATTACCTGGTTGATGTAAGGCGATCTTATTTAACAATACTGTTGATAGTTATCAATTTTTTCTTTTAGCCGCTGTGCTAAATATTCATTTTTCGTACCTAACGTTTCAAGAATCAATTGCGCCTCGTCACGATAATTCCTTATTTTATCTTTTGTCCAGTGAGCTGGCGGTGGCTGTAAGTTAGTTATTCTATCAGCCATTTTTACCATGCTTATTTCTAAAGGTTGCGCTTTTATACGCGCTAAGCTATCGATCATTTGATCTCGCTTAGTGGCTAAATTAGTGTTTTTGGTTAACGCTAAAACACCTGCAGCAACATATTGATTAAATGCAGTTTCAATATCTTCAAATGTAACTGCAGTGTCTTCAATTGTATCGTGTAATAACGCGCATACCACTGCAAGGTTTTGAAACTTAATCGGTTGGTAATGTAACATTTTATCTATTTGCGGCTGTGCAAGTGCGGATATAACCTCCATGGCAACTAGGCCAACATGGTTGATATATGGAACATCGCTACCAGGTATAAACTGTTTACAATGTGCTTTGCTAGCAAAATTCCACGCTTTTATGCAGGTATCTTGTTGCCATTGTCCATTATCTATTTTGCTCAGATAAATTAATTGTTTATTTAATTCAATTAGAGGCAGTTGATAAATTAACTTGTCACGGTGTAATGCTAAAAACCTGCTTTCATACTGATTACATTGAGGTATATCTGACGGTTTATTTTCTGAGAGTTGAGCGTATACAGCTGAACTATCAGCACTATTATTTGGCTTTTGAAAGGGCAATAATGACTGGCTTTTTGCACCATATTGGTCTAACTCGATTAACAAGTTTTCTACTTGCTCACGTTGTGCAATCAATTGAGTTTTATCAAACTGATAAGGGAAAGTATATTGGTCTAACATACTACCTTTATAAAAATTTTCTGCACGCAAGAAAAAAAAGTAAGTGGTATCGCCTCGTGTAGCTCGCCAAATAATCCAATAACAATCATCAATAAAGCGACTAACGAATTGCTCTTGATGATAAAACTCTCCCGAAAAAAGCGAATTAAACGCTACTTCATCACTTATAAATAATGGCGTTTTTAACCGATCAAAATATAAATACGGATCGCCGCTTTTATTTAACCAATTCTGCAATAGCCAAGCCATACGTTGCTTTAAGCATAGCCAATAGGTTTGGTTATATGACTCTGGTGGTTTGCTTTCAGTAAATAAATGTATATTCATATGTTTAATCACACTGGTTAAGTTTTTATGTATACCGTTTAGACAAAGAAAACGAATCAAAGGCAAGCCCACATGCCATAGCTAATCATTTTTAACTGGTTATAAAAGCTAACAGTAATTGTTTGTGCATCATAATAGCGAATACGCATATTGAAAAATAACTCGCTTTTACAATGAACAAATAAGCCAAGTTCGCTAAGTGTTATAAAACGGTTTACAGCAGTATTAACCACAACAAAGCTATAAAAATTTACGCCGAATATAACGGACCAATTAAAAAATCATGGTGATAAATCAATCAGTTGTGCTAAGGTTGTACAGAATTAAAATAAAATATGCAAGCTGTGGAGTAAAGTGAAAGTAAAATTAAGTATGGGCTTCTTTAGTTGCAGATTAGTGCAAAATAATTGTTTTAATAGCACTAATTTATGCTGTTTTACAGATGCCGTAGTCATATTTAAAGCTGAAATTAGTGAGAGAGTTTCTTTAGCTATTAACGTGCTTTTACTGGCCATTTTCCCTCGTGGGCAAAAAATAAAGTTTTACATGCAAATAAGCACTCCTCCCTTCCTAAAAATAATGAACCTCAAATAACGACAACAGGCTTTTCAATGGCAAACAGTAAAAATTCATCTTTCAAATACCACGCGTTTATCTCATACCGCCATGCAGATAATAAAACACAAGGTAGAAAATGGGCCACATGGTTACATCAAGCCATTGAAACTTATGAAGTGCCGAATGATTTAGTCGGGCAGAAAAATAGCCGAGGAGATACTATTCCCCCTCGTATTTATCCCGTATTTAGAGACGAGCAAGAACTGCCTGCGCATGCCGATTTAGGTACATCAATTGTTAGTGCATTAGAGCAAACAAACTTATTAATTGTTTTATGCTCACCTAGAGCTGTCGCATCAACGTATGTTGCCGACGAAATAGATTATTTCAAAAAATTAGGCAACTCTCAGCACATCATTGCTGCCATGATAGACGGAGAGCCCAATACCAGTTGGGACGAAGGTAAACAAAAGTTAGGCTTTACTAAAGCAGATGAGTGTTTTCCAATTCCTTTACAGTACGAATATGATCAAGAAGGTAATGCTACTGATAAGCACGCGGAGCCAATAGCAGCAGATTTTAGAATAAATAATAATGGTAAACCCGAGCAAGGCTTTACTACGCCGGCCGCTTATCGCGAACATCTAAAAAACAGCACACAGCTTGATAAAAAGTCAATCGCTGCAAAGGTAAATGCCTATCAACAACAACTGCATTTAATGTTGCTTAAAATCATCGCCGGAATTTTAGGTGTTCCTTTAGGTGAACTTACCCAACGTGATAAAGAATATCAATTAGAGCAAGAGCGCTTAAAAGCAAAAAAACTGCGACGTTGGTTAGCCGCTGTTGCAATATTAGCTATTTTGGCTGTTGGGGCTGGTGTGTTTGCTTATTTTCAGAAAGAGGAGGCAATTTTTCAACAACAACTTGCTATAAAAGAAAAAAATGGTGCACTGATTTTACAGAGTGAATTTCTCACTCAAATGTCGAAAAACCAAAGCGAGAAAGGTGAATATGACACAGCGTTGCTATTATCGTTAAATGCTATTCCTGGCCTGTATGGCGGTGATAGGCCTTTGCTCAAAGGCATAGAGTTGTCTTTCCATGAGCCCTTAGAAAAAATCAGTCGGCTTATGAATATTAATTCCAAGTACCCACTGTCGAGACAGTCAGTAAAGTTTGACAAGACCGGTCGCTATGTTGCGATGGTAGATAATCAAACATTAACTATATGGTCACTTGATGATGGCCAGCCTGTAACAAAAATCACCGCTGAATCAAGAATATTAAATTTTGACTTTAGTTACGATAGTCGCTTTATTTTCACAAGTGCAAAGGCAGTAGACGTTTGGTCAGTATTAACAGGAGAACAAGTACAACAGTTTGATTACCCTGATAGGCAATTAGGTCGCGTTGCGTTTCATCCCGTTAAAAATTTGCTGGCTATTACCTCAGTAATGCCCGAAAAAACAATTCCCAAATGGTTACAAACTAACAAAAGCAAAGCTGAGAGCGCCGTTACTAGCTATATAGATGTATTTGACGCTGAGAGCGCAGAAAAAACCACCACTATCAGCATAAAAAATGTTATTCCTATTAAGCCTATTTTCAGCCCTGATGGAACAAAAATACTCAGCGTGGCAGTAAATCACGGCACTTATGTATGGTCATTAGAGACCGGTAAACTCATTCAGCATAAATTTATTAATGATTTTTCTGACATTAATACTAAGCGTAACCGTGGCACTTTAAAAGCACACTTTAGTCCAAACGGAGAAATGATATTTAGTGAAATAGGAAGAAGTAAAGTTGCGATATGGTCAGCGAACACAGGAGAAATACTCCAAACTATTAAAATATCTGAAAAATCGTCTAAGTTGTTAAGTGCTCAGTTCAGTGCAGATAACAAAAAACTGCTAACGCTATCAGCTTATAGTAATCAAGCTTTAGAGTGGTCGATAGCAACTGGAGAAATTTTGCACCGTTATCAACTTAACGAAAGCCACCTTTCTTATGCCAGCTATAGCCCTGGCAGCGACTTGGTTTTAGCTTCGTCTGTCAACAACAAAAAAAGCATACTCTGGTCAGCTCAATCACATGAACTGGTTAAAGTTATAGATCATAGCTTGGAAGCAACAAACTTAATTGACATATTTTCTGCAATTATCGAGGGTAATTTTTTTACCGTCTTTGGCGAGAAAATAGTATCGTGGTCACTAACGAGTAAGGTAAACAGTCCATTATTTTTGAAAAAAGAGTCTTACTTTATCAAGAATATACATTACAGTTTTGATAATGAATTTGTCGTTGTTAGTCAACGTAATGGTAAACATTTTATATGGGATATTAAAAAAAATACCGTAATACACGAATTTGATTTTGGTAAAAACACGCTACAAAGTTATATTTTTCCGAAGCAGAATAAACTGTTAATTACCAGAGAAGTTAACAATTTATTCGAAAGTGAAGCATTGGTTTATGATTTACAAACAGGAGAAAAGCTTGATGAATTTATATTTGAAGGAAAACTCTATCGCGATATTAAATTCTCACCTGATGGCGATAGCATAATTTACGTACTTAAAAAACCGCAAGAACAACAGGCATTTAAAAACGAAGTGTTACAACATAGAAACTTACTAACAGGGGTGACTAAAAGTATAGCTAGAAATAATTTAATACCCTCTTATGAGTTTAACCAAGCAGGCAAAAAGGTATTGTTAGTCTCAACCTTTGACTATTTTTCTTCAGACCTTAAGAAACAAAACTTACCTTCGGAGGTTATATTATTTGACCTTATTTCCGGTAAGCGCGAGGCAACATATCCTGATTTAGTAAACCCCAAAATAGCTATTTTCAGCCCTTTTGACGACAAAATATTAGTGCAACATGATACTAAGAAATTAAGCTTATTCTCTGCTGATTTTGTTGAAAATTTATCGACCCTTTTCTATTCGGATGGACACTGGATAAGAGATTTTATTTTCCATCCAGACGGTAATGGTGCAATTTTTATAGATGGTAACTCTGTCGCTGTTTGGAAATTTAAAGACGCACAACCAAGTATGTTAAAAAAGCATTCATTAGATAGTGTTTTTCTGGTAGATGTTAGCATTTCCAATGATCATCAATATTCATTAACAACATCTAGCGCTGCTAATTCCGATCGTAATACCAGCGTTTTATGGGATGTAAATACCATGGAGAAAATTGAGACTTTTTCACAAGTGACTAAAGATTTACCTTCTAAATTTTCAAATGATAGCAAGAGTATTGTTACTACAGAGTATTTAAGCTCTGACGCTCGCTTTCCCACCGCAAAAGTCACCCCCATTTTCCAAAAAATGCTGAAAAAAACTGATAAAAAAATGGTTAGTATTAAAGACTATGAACAACAAGCAATTAACAGCTTACCAATAAATAGAAGCTGCCTAACGCCAGCAGAAAGAAGAGCATTCTTTTTACCCGCATTATCAGCGCAGCAATGGAAAGTTAGAGGTTGCGCGCACTTTAGCAATGAATAAATTCTGTTTAACTATGTTGATATAAAAATTGAATATTACAAACGTTATTAATAAAGGAAGTTTTAATGAAAGCGAATAGAAATGTATCTGCCCCACTAACTATTAGAGGCATTATCATTTTAGCATTTTTTGTGGTCGCTACGATTACCTTAGGAATTTATGGTTTTAGCTCGGTATATGTTGTTAAAAACAATATCTCTCACCCAGAATTAACCCGTTGGTTTGATGTTTTTTACAGCACATTTAAATTATTTTCTTTAATTTCTTCCCCTGCCGATGAAGCACTAAAACATTGGGCAATTTCAGCAGCAAGGCTTTCTGCGGTTTGCACTGTGTTTTTCTCCATTGCATTTGCAACCTTTTTTGCCGCTGGTAGCTGGTTTAAAAGCAACATATTAGTTAAGTATTACAAAAATCATTACATTATTTTCGGCTTAAATAGCGAGAGCGCCTATTTAATTGATGATTTACTCAATAAAAAAGAAAAAGTCGTTATCGTAGAGAAAAATCATAACAATCCATTAATTACTCAGTATAAACAGAAAAAAGTTACTCTGATACTGGGCGATGCTTCAGATATGGCTATTCAATTAAAAGCAGCTATTTTAAAAGCAAAAGCAATGGTCGCTATAACAGGGTGTGACTTAACTAATTTAGCTATTTTAAAAACGTTAGTCGAATCACCTTATAAACCTGAGCTTCATTGTCATATTGGAATAGACAATGTAATGAGCTACAAACTCTTTGAACCTAGCGCTTTTTATTCAATTGAGAATATTAAAAAACAATCTACGGGCTTGTTAATTAACATATTTAACTTAAGCGAAAAAATAGCTATCGACTTAGTGCAGTCTATGGGATTAGGAGAAAACACAGATACGAGCTCTAATACTAGCGCACCAGTAAGTGTGCTTATTTCAGGTTTTGGTGAAATAGGAGAGTCTATTCTCAGAGAGCTTTTACTTTTGGCTCACTTTTGCAATCATAAAAAAGTCGAGATTACTGTCTTAACAACTCAACCCCATGACTTTTTTATTACTCATCATCAAGTGTTTGAACATTGTAATGGAAAAGGCTTAGATTTATGGGATATTACTTTTTTAGGCTCTGTACAGCAGCTTCAAAATCCGTCTAATTTTAATCATATTATTGTTTGTGATGAAGATGAAAATATCGCCTTAAAAAGCATATTGCGCTTTTATGATATGTGCACCTTGGCGCAGTTAAAAACAACGGATAACACAACCACATTTCATTATTACAACGCCTTAAATCATAATATAGAGCACCAACAAATCAAATCATTCGGCGCCTTAAAGAAAGTATTAAGTTTCAATCAATTATTAGATAGCAACAGCGAAGTACTTGCGCAGCGAAGCCACAACACTTATGCAAAAACAGAACTCGGCTTAAGTGCTTTAACGCCTGAAGCATTATCCGTGCTAATAGAAAAACACGACCAAGATACAGTGGACTCAACTCAGTGGTTACATTGGGTTAACCAACCTCTTTTTAAGCGTAAATCAAACTTTACTGAAAAACGTCATTTTCCCATGAAACTATTAGTTTTAGGTGGTTCAATACCTACGATTACCTTTGATAATTCAGATGCGACAAAACAAGAAGCTTTGGACTATTTGCCGTATTTAAATGAATTTTCAGATCTAAACATGGCTTTAATTCAGCGCTGGATGAAATTTATTAAAAAGCAAACGGGACTCAATAATGAGCAACTCACACATCGAATTCATGCGCTAGCAAAAACTGAACATAATAGATGGAATGCATTTCATATTGTCAATAATTGGCGATATGGAGAATCAAAAAACGAAGCAATGAAAACCCACGATTGCTTATTAAGTTGGTCAGATTTAGAAGAAAAAAGGCCTGATACCATCAAGTATGATTATAAAAATATTTATCATATTGCTGAGTCATTAGCTTTAATTGAACACGAATAATCGATTAGTTTATTGCTTTGAGAGAATAATATGACAATAGATACTGCACAACACGAACCTGTTACCGAGTTGTTAAATAGCTGGATAGTTCATAATGATTTAAAAAGTGCGAATCAGCTGCGAAGTATTATTTACTATCATCTAAAGGGTATAGTTAAAAAGCAAATTACTTATAAAGCTTCATCTCATAGCATATTAGAGCAGCTACCCAACACTACCTCACTTTTGCACGAGGTGCTTGTTCAATTATCTCCTCCCAAAGAAGTTTTTGATAATAGAGAGCAGTTTTTTCTGTCGTTAGCCTCTTTTGTAAGGTGGATGTTGCTCGACGATTTAAAAGCTAAAGGTGCACAAAAAAGGTCGAACAACAGCGAAAATATAGCAAAGTTTATTTCACTATCAGAAGATCCTGAGCCCTATATTATTTTCGATAGTGCATTATCTAAGCTAGCTAAGATCGCTCCTAGATCATACCAAGTTGCTTTACTACATTACTTTTTAGGTTATGATATTGAAGATATTGGCTCTGAGCTGACACTAAAAAAATCAACCATTTATAGTGAACTTTCAGCTGCAAAAGCTTACTTACGCACCCAGTGTTAAACGGATAAAATAAAAATAATAAGAACAACAATGAACTTTGATACTCCACTAGCATTATTTCAACATTTACTGGCAATTGATGAAGATAACATGGCAGTTCAACTATCTATTTTAATGAGTAGTGAACATGAATTTTATACTGAAACAACCGCCTTAATTACCGCGCATGAAGAAAATAAAAAACAAACAACCTTTAAGCAACTCATCGGAAAACAGGCCGAACAACTAGTTGATGACAATATAATTCATGATTTAATCAACACACAAGTTAGCGTATATAAGTTAACTAGAAAATTAGGCCAAGGCGGAATGGGCGCAGTATATCTTGGCGAACGCAATGATGGTCAATTAGCACAAAAAGTTGCAATAAAATTTGTCTATCCTTCTATTGCAGCGTTAGCAGGTGAGGATTTCTTACAAAAAGAAGCACAGCATTTAGCTAACCTAGATCATACAAATATCGCCAAAATATATACGGTTGATAAAACAGAAAACAACCTCCCTTACATGGTGATGGAATATGTTGATGGCATTTCTATTGATCAATTCTGCAACGCAAATGCGCTAAGGTTCCAAGAACGCTTAAAACTCTTTAAGAAAGTCTGTAAGGCTGTACAGTTTGCTCATCAACATATGGTCATTCACGCAGATATTAAACCATCGAATATCCTAGTTGATAAACAAGGTGAACCCAAATTAATGGATTTTGGTATCGCTCAAAATATCAACAGCACAATGAATGGTAATACTTTAAAAAATGAACAAAAATATAACCACCTAAAAGCTTTAAGCAGAGACTACGCTAGCCCTGAACAATTGGCAGGAAATAAGTTATCAACTACGAGTGACGTTTATGCTCTTGGTAAAAACCTCACAGCAATGCTCGGTTCGGATATGGTCATTCCCAATGAAGTTAAGGCAATAATTTCAAAATCAACTGAAAGTGATATCGAAAAGCGATATTCATCTTCTTTCGAGTTATCACAGAGCATCACTAAATTTATTAATAAACAGCCTATTAGCGAATACAGCAATACTTTGATGTACAAAATATCAAAGTTTTTTCAAAGAAATAAACTAGTCTCAAGTATTTCATTATCACTCATTATTACCATTGCTATTAGCTCTTATTCGCTCTATAGCAGCAATACAAAGCTCATTGAGCAAGTTGAAGTAAGCGAAGAAGTTACGTCTTTTTTAACTGATATGTTTGATGCTTCAGATATTGATAAAAACAGCGTATTAACTGTTGAAGAACTTATTGATAACAGTAGTAAGAAAGCACTTGAAAGCGTAAATAAAAGTCCAAAAGTTAAAGCACATTTACTTAAGGCTATTGCTAAGGTTTATCAAGGGCGAGGTTTACTGAAAGAATCCGAAGAGTTATACAATAAAGCGCTTCCGTTATTTGATAAAAATGATGAGTCTTTTTATATTGCGCAAAATGAACTTGCACAAGTTTATATATCTTCAGGCAGAAAAAGTGATGCCAAAACAGCAATTGAAAACAGCATCAATAATGCCAATACCCCAAAAATTATTTATGAAGCTTATAATTTAATGGGATTAGCATTGCACTCAGGTGGCACTTATCAAGAAAGCAGACGTTTTTATCAAAAATCTCTCAGTGGATATAAATCATTGTTACTAATCGATAATTTTATGGTGGCAACGGTGCTTGGTAACTTAGGTAGTTCATTCATGATGGAAGGAAAAAATGAAGAAGCACTTGAATATTTTGCAAAAGCAGTTGATTTAGACATTCGTATGTATGGGGATGTCAGTCATCCACGAACAGCATTACATTTACAACAGTTTGGAGCTGTGCAAGCTGGGCTTGGTAACTTCGCCATGGGTTTAACAAACTTAAAGAAAGCCGCTGAAATGTTTCAGGAAATTTCACCTGAAGGTCACCCAAGAGTTCATGCAACTTACAACAATATTGCCACCATTTATGGGCGAGATTTAAAAAAGCCTAAACAAGCATTGGAGTATTCAATGATGGCACTGAACTCGTTAAAAGGAGAAGACCTTAAAGACTCTATTGCATTGGCAGTGATTTATCATAATATCGCTGCAAACAATAGAGATATTGGCGAATATAAAACCTCTATTGAGTGGCACAAAAAATCATTAAAGACAACAGAAAACCTAAACATTCAAGGATATATCAGAGCTGTACAATTAGGAGGATATGGTGAAACCCTAGTAAAAGTTGAAGATAACGCGAATGCTCTTAACTACTTGAACCAGGCCATAGCAATGTTAAAAGTGTCTGCTCCTACCAACCAATATCTGGCAAGGTTTGAAAAACTTGTGAACAAACTTTCATCTATCGAGAGTAGTGCTTAGCGTTGTACCACAACACATACTCCGAAAGGGGAAATACGTTAATTAGCAGCAGCCTTCTCACACAAGGTTACTGCTAATTAACAAACTCGCTATAACAATAATTAGCAACTTCACTTTTGACTACGAATAATACTTATACCTTATATGACCACAACCATCACGATACCAAGGAGTATTTTTCTAATAAATAGCCTAATGACTACCTGATAAACATCCTACAAGGTAGAAGGTGGCCACTCATATGATGGTTACTTCAGGTGTTTGACTCCCCCGTATATGCATTTGAAATAACAATCTGCCTATAGCTAAAGCCTTTTTTATTTCTTACAGCCCCTTTTTATTCGATGCTGTATGATTGGGCGAATAAGTACTGAATTGCATTTTCATAGCCTCTGAAGGTGTATTTCCTTGATATCGCTTAAATGTGGTTGAAAATATTTTATGCTCACCAAATGCCAACATTTCAGACACTTTTGAAGGCTTAACCCCTTGTTTAAGTAACTGTTTAGCCCTTTCAATTCGATAATTTGCTAAATACTGACTCGGACTTTGGTTGACATAGGTTATACACCAGCGGCGAAAGGTAGCCACATTTACCTTAAAAATATCAGCGATGTCAGTAACCCGAATATCCCCTCTTTCCTCGCCAATCAAAGGTTGCTTATCAGCAATAAGTCGTTCCATTGCATGCTTAACTCTTATTTCAAATAGCTCGGGGGTAAATGGTTTAGGTTTTGCCATCATCTCAGTCAGTTAAAAAAGTGATGGTTTAATTTGGCAAACGCCTTAGCGATTCACTAGCTAAGAAAAACGCACCAATTTTTCCAAAAAATAAATTATTTTTTAATGCGCGATTAAAGGAAGGTTTATTTTTTATCTTGATGTTTTAATAGAAGAAAAATTCATCAGTTCAGGTGAGTAATTAAAATATAAATCAGACAAGGAACCTATCGTAATGATAAAAAAACTAGCCCCACTTATAGCAACCTTATGGTTGACTGCTTGTGGTGAACCTGAAATCCCTGAAAGTTATGGTGTATATGCTCGCCTAACAAATGGCGATTTAGTACAGCTTGATAGAGAAGGAGAGATTCAAAATACGAAAATGGTGTTTTTTGGCAATAGCTCAAGTATTAGTATGAGCGAAGCAATAAATGCCCCGCGATTTAATTATATCTTACGTAAGCCTAATACAACTATCGAAATGGATGAAGTTGAAGGCTTTATTGTTTTCGGTGAAAAGCAGCCAGACAAAAACGTAAGAATAAAATACTTTGCTGATGCAATGTCATTTAACGGTAAGTTTTTTGATAATAATGGTAAAGGAGCTGTAAACGAAGCAACATACCTTGACCAAGGTTGGTCTTGCGCTCAAGCGGATGGTATGAGCTACAAAAAACTTCAAGAGAACATGTACCTATTTGCCCTGCCTGATACAGAAAAGGAAGCGTATAAATTTTGTCAGTTGGCATCGTATAAAGAAGCAGGTAAAGGCAGCAGAAAATCACCGCACGTTGCAGTTGATTTTTACGGCTGGTACTACGATGGCGCTTACTGGACGTTCAATGTTGCAGAAGAAGATAGTGATGGTAAAGAGAAAGAGCTAACAAGAAAGCAAGCCATCAAAGATCGTATTGCTGAATCTCTAGCTAAAAAGAAAGCAGAAGAAGTTGCTAAAAAGAAAAAAAGAGCAGAGCAAATTAAGTCTTACGAAAGCGCCCCCGTTGTTAAAGATTTAAAGTATTTTTCTGAGATTGATAATATCTTTGCTTATACCGCCCAAAATGGTGATGGAGAAGGGTTTTCCTTATCAGCTGAATATATATGCTTAGGAGCTTTTTGTTCAAGGTTAGTTTATAAAGGCATTAATGAATTTGCTTTAGATGATTTATTGAAAAAGCATAAAGCAAAAGTTACTGAGTTTAAGAAAACTTACTCCCAAAAAGAGCTTTTAGATTCGCAAGTTAAAGTCAAAGACTTAAATATACCCGCATCATTTAATAAAAAAGGCTGGTTAAGAGTTGCTCATTCAGATACACGGGAACATATTGAACCTCTGTTTGGTCTTTATACCATTTCAACAAAACTGGCCGTAAATATCGCATCAAAAGAAATAACCCCTCATTTGAAAAACCAAGACCAAAGGTTCGCTTTTGGCACAGAACTAATCGCTGAAGGCTATAACTCCTATCGTGATAGAGGAGGTATGTCTTTTAAATTAGATATCAGCGAAGCACTAATAACGGCGATAGGAAAGAAAACCGCGGGTAAACCTAGTATCGAAGAGGTGACCTTAAAATACTTAAAAACAGACGACCTGCATAGAGGAACAGGAACTAGAAGCCTATTCTTTGTTTCTAGCTTTAAGCTCAAAGGAATTGAAGGTCGATTTATCATATCAGACTCTAAGGATAACAAGTATATCCCTCATGTCTATGAAGCACTAAACATCAAACTAAAAAACAAATAACTTGAGGGTATCCTTATGAAAACGAATAAATTCTTAATATTGGTAGTGCTGTCTTTGTTGGCTACTGGCTGCAAAAGCACGTCAGAATTACTTAATAGCGCTACAGCAGGCTTAAAAAGTGTTATGCCAGGCAATGGTATTCATGGTTTAGCGGCCAAAGGAGATATTAATGGCATAAAAGCGCTTGTTGCAGAAAAAGGTAATGATGTTATCAACAGTAGAAACGATATTGGTAATACACCTTTAATGATGGCTGCTTTCAAAGGGCAAGACAAAACAATTGAATACTTACTAAAAAATGGCGCAAAAATTAGTTTAAAGAATAAAGATGGAGAAACTGCTTTTCATGCAGCAGCTCAAGGTAATCAACCTGGCACCTTTAGGTTTTTAAAAATAGCTACGCCTAAGTTGGCAAGCAAGGCTGACTATAACCAAATTACGCCCTATATGAGAGCAGCGTATAGCGGCATTAGCTATGAGTTTTTTCATGATTTAACAGATAAAGTATTCTTTGCCAAAGATGCTGATGGTAGTGATTTGTTAAGTTGGGCGGTGGGCGGTGGTAACACATCGGTCACTAAATATTATGGCCAACGTGCAGGTAAAAACTTGAACATAGATAAGTTAAGAGCAGCACATTTAGAGAACTTTGATAAGCCTCAAAGTACTCAGAGTTTGATATTGTTAGCTAATATGTATTGTGACTACGCATGGAGTAATAAGCAATTCAAACCACAAAGCTCTGATTATTTGAAGTTTGGTCGTTACTGTAAATTTAATTGGGATGACTTCATAAAAGAACGAAATGGTTAATTTTTGTAAAATTAGCTTAAGTGAGAGCTGGTAAACAAACTAGCTCTTTTCTCTATCTTAAATTCAGCCTCAGAAAAATTATGCTATGAAATTATTACTTTCCTTTTTAGCACTGTCGTTATTTTCATCACATTTATTAGCAAAAACACTAATAGATAATAAGAATGACTTAAAGCGCCTTATCGTAAACCAGCGCCTCACCTCAAATTTAGAACATTTTTATTTTATGGAAGATGGTACGCTGCTTTATCAAGAGTTAGATAACGAAAATTTCACTAGTGGTCTTTGGTTTATTAAACAAGCAACTTTCAATTACGACAGTCCTTCTCCTTATCAAGATTTTGAACCTACCAAACAAGAACTCAAGGGAAAGCCAGTTATTTGTATTGCTGTTAATGTAACGTCTAAAGAAGAGTTCAGTTGGTTACCATGCACACGGTTATATCAAGAAGAAGGGAATTTATACCTTGCTCATCAAACGCAATGCAACTTAGATGACCCCGTTGAGAATGAGGTGATTCATTGCAACTGGACACGGCGTGTTTTTTTCTCTTATCGTTTAAACGCTATTGAAGAGTAGAAATTTTTAATGCTTAAACATTACGTCTATATTTTGGCTTTGATCTTACTTTTATCGCCAACAACTCCCTACGCGAAAAAACTTAATTTAGCTGAAGTAAAAGCCAAGTTAACTAAAATAAAAAGTAATTCTCCTCATACCTTGTGTATAAAGCAACAGAAAGTTGAGTCTTGTGTTGACCTCATCATTGGAAATGACAAAGACATATATTTCAACGAAATCACCAAAAACCTAAACCTTAAAAAGCAAATGGCATTGTCTAACTACCTCATTGAGTATGTATTAAAAGACAAAGAGATTTTGACCGATGAACGGTTAACTAATAATGAAAAAAATAGCCTTCATGCACTACATTTTGAGAGAAATGAATACGGATTGGTTGAACGTATTCCTAAAAGACTACTTGATAAGGTGTATTCATTAAATTTAAAAAGTTCGAATTTCTTTAAGTACATATCAACACCTAAATATCATCGAAAATCAACGTTTTTAATAAAATCAGCAATGCAAAAAGACAATACTGAAAATGAAGTATTTGGAACACTTATCGCTAAAACTTACTATAAAAATAGAGTAAATAATATTTCATCCCTACCTGTTTTTTTCGATAAAGTACTGTCGATGTGTACCTTGTGTGATCGCCGCGAATATATATCTAAATTTCACAAGTTACCTGGTTATGGTAAAAATATTGTTGCTGGCTTACCCCGAACATCAATTGAATACAAATACATCTTCAAGCCTAGTATTAGTGCAGGTTGGGTGAATAAATCACTATCAAATCGCTATCAAAAATTGCTAGTAACTAATGTCAGTGAAATTCCTTATTTTATCGATAGCGTGTTAAGTACTTGTTCAAACTGTGATAAACCTAGCACATATAGAAACCTAGTGAAAACAAACGGATTTGGTAGTAAAGCGAGAAGCTTTTTCGAATCGATTGAATATAATTATGTGTTGAAACATTTTCCCTATCATGAAATTGTTGAAAAATACTTTGATTATGCCGTTAGCTTTGAAAGTGACTTACCTAAATTCTTTAACACCGTGCTTGCAAAATGCCAACAGCGTTGTGATAGCCAGGCTTATTATAAGAAAATACTTCAACTACCAAAACTCAACTTAAACCTCGACATAGAAAAATTTCGAAATCGCCTTATATATCAATATGTCGTTAAACATTTGCCCTATAACATCAGTGCATATTCATCAGAAAATACATTTAGCTTAAGACTTTCTGCTGGTGGGCAATCGTTCCGTACTTCATTTAGTGGCATTTGTGAGTATAACTATGCAACCTCAAGCCGAGATAGTGCCTCTTTCTTTCAAGCAATGAGGGGAGCGTCTGAAGCAATTAATCATTACGATGTTTATAGTTGCAAATTACCTCAAACTGCTATTAACCGAATAGAAAAATTCACTCAGGTTATGAACTCACAAAGTGATTTTAATAAAATTGTCTCTCGAACTAATTGGTCACGCTCTGAGTTTAAATATGCCACATTAATTTATCCAGAGCCTTCTCAAATTGGAACAAATAGCTATAGTGATGCGCCAAGCAGGTCATCATCAAGTACCTCTACAGCTAGCTCATCGAACACCTCAAATTCAACGAGTAAAACACCTACCAACAAGCGTGAGATAAAAAGAATTGTGAGTAACGGGCGTGTCAGCAATGTTCCATCATTTAGAGTAGAGTGTACTGGTGGGAGTGATCACGTCATCTACCATAAAAACGGCACTTGGTATCATGGCTTTTTAGGGAAAATGGGCAATAAATTTAATACTTGGAATAAAGAACGTGTTGGCGCCTATTTGTGTAAATAAGAATGGGAAGAATAGAATATAAAATCAATTTAATCACGTGAAAGGCAAAGGTTCTACTTTTTGTGATTATGGACTATTTCACTGTTAATCTACTTCTGATCTCCATTAAAAATGGGGTGATTACTCTACAGGAACATGCTCTTCCCGAAACAGTAACCCCCTGAACAAAATACTAAATCTTACAATTTTTATGAGTATATACAGTAAAAATATTATTCTATGTTTTGGATCTGCTCTCTCATCTGTTCAATTAACACCTTTAACTCTACCGCTGAATTAGTAATATCAGCATTGATAGATTTAGAGCCTAAGGTATTCGCTTCGCGATTAAACTCTTGCATCATAAAATCTAAGCGACGACCTTGTGCTCCGCCCTTTTTCAAAATGCTGCGAGTTTCTTTTACGTGGCTAAACAGACGGTCAATTTCTTCATCAACATCCATTTTTTGTGCGAGTAAGACTAACTCTTGCTCTACGCGTGACGATTCTAGTTCGATGTTAGCATCAGCAAACTTGTCGGTAATGCGTTTACGTTGCCATTGAATAATTTCAGGCATGTGGCCTTTAACAATTTCGGCTTGTTCGATAATGCCGTCTAAACGCTGTTCGATTAGTGTTTTCATATTGCCGCCTTCATCAGCGCGGGCAACTATAAAGTCTTTTAATGCTTGGTCGAAACCGGCAAGAATTTCAGCTTGAATGGCATTCATGTCTGACTCTTCAGCTTCCATAACACCAGGCCAGCGCATGATTTCTAGTGGGTTAATTTGGCTATTTAGCGTTTGTTCATTGATCCAGTTTGCATGCTTAAGTAAATTCTCTGCAAGCGCTGTATTCATCGATAAATTGCTTTTTTCACCTGGGTTAGCATTGAAGCGCAAATTACATTCAACTTTTCCGCGATTTAGTTGCTTACGAAAGCGCTCGCGCAATACTGGCTCTATGCTTCTAAATTGCTCAGGCAAACGAAAATAAGTTTCGAGAAAACGTTGATTTACAGAGCGAATTTCCCAAACCGCATTGCCCCACTCGCCTTTTACTTCATGGCGCGCAAATGCTGTCATGCTGTGGATCATAGAATTACCTAAAGAGTTAAAATTAATATTGTGATGAATTATGCCCTAGCTGATACTTGGTATCTACACTAATAGCGTGGAAATGGCGAGATTATGCAGCGATAATCCCGCTATATAAGATATTAAGCGTTTGCTTGTTGCCAACGTGCTTGAATATGATCTGCCACTCGAAATGCATTTGCATAGATGGTAAATGTATACGGTACACTGCCACCGGTTGGCATAAATGACGCATCGGTAACAAATAAGTTGTCAACTTCATGGGTTTGACAATTTTTATTCAGTACTGAGGTTTTAGGGTTATCGCCAAAACGACAACCGCCAGCCATTAAATTTGATGCTGGCGAACTGCTGATTGAAGATCTTATGTTGGTTGCGCCCATTTCACTTAACAGTTTTTCTGCTTTTTCAGCTAAGTATTCACCTACATCTAAATCATGGTTGTGCGCGCCAATACGTATTTTAGCCACTTGGTCTCCCCACTTGTCGGTAACTTCTTCATCTAAATCAACAAAACAATTATCGTTGGGTAGCCAATCGTTAAATACTTCAAAGCGTAATGTTTTATAGGTAGTAAATTCAGCTTTCATGCTTTGTTTAAGCTCTTCACCCCAAATTAACTGTTCGCTACCTTGGTTTTCGTCGTATTGCCATTTTGTGCTTTGCGCACGGGCAATTGGGTTTTGATAAAACAAGAAGTCTATCGTGCCGCCTTTGGCTTTACCGTTACGATTAACACCAGTAAAGGCTTTATCGTCAATTTGATACCAATCTTGCAAAGCACGGTTTATAAAGGGCCCTACTTGGGTTAATTGTGCTTTTTTCTCGGCCGTTAAATCTTTATAGAAAAAATCTCCTCGGCCAGTGCCACCGCCACTAAAGATTAAATTTTTGCCCACATTGCCCGAATTATTGGCTAGGCCATTAGGGAACTTTTCACCTTTCGATGCTAATAATAAACGTGATGTTTCTACCGCTTGGCAAGCCACTACGTAATATTTGGCTTGAACCACTTTTTTACGCCCCGCTTTGTCATAGAAATGCACACCAGATATTTCACCTTGGCTATCTGTGGCAATGTTGTAAACTTTTGCATGGGGTGTAATGGTGCAATTACCGGTAGCTACTGCATGGTTTAGTAGGGCTGCCCTGCCACTACCTTTTGCGCCTGACGAACAGCCATAACTACTGCAATATCCTGAATATTCGCAACTATTTCTGCCCATTGCCGGTTGCGACAATATTGCTCTAGGCACAGGTACGGCGTGA
The DNA here is from genome assembly GCF_057550865.1 of Colwellia sp. NW0002-52-1. Classification (NCBI taxonomy): domain Bacteria; kingdom Pseudomonadati; phylum Pseudomonadota; class Gammaproteobacteria; order Alteromonadales; family Colwelliaceae; genus Colwellia; species Colwellia sp. NW0002-52-1. The sequence continues at coordinate 86,724 of NZ_BAAJLU010000007.1, forward strand.
TACCCGATATTTTCTGCACTTTCATCTATCCAAGAAGATATAGCGTGTTCAGCAACCGGAGGATAAGGAAAATCTGTTGAGCGAGGTTCTTGATGTGGATGCTTTGTAACTCGACCTGAAACACCAACCACTTTTTCTACTTGGGCATAGTAAGGCTCTAGTTCTTCGTAACTTAACGGCCAATCTTCGATATTTGCTCCGTCAATTGCGCCGAACTCAGTTTTTAAGCGAAAATCTACTGGCTTTAAACGATGAAAATAGCCACTCATAAAATTTGATGAGCCACCAACTACAGTGCCATTCCAAAAGCTCCAACCTGACTCACTTGTTGCCTCGCCTTGCCAAAAGCTTTCGCCAGCTTCGTTTTCGTATTCTTCTTCAATAACGTGCTGTTCGTCTTCAAGCTTAGGGTTGTATACATCGCGTAAGCTAATGGCTAATTCGTCTTTGTAAAATTCTTTTTCGGTTAACCAAGCGCCTTTTTCTAGTACTAAAACCTTGGCACCTGCATTTGCTAAGGTATAAGCCACGGGTGATGCGCCTGCGCCACTGCCTACGATACAAATATCATATTTCATGCTTTTCTAGTTCCTATTTGCGAGCGAATATAGTGTTGGTGGCTTACCACTGTGGTAGCTTTATTTTCAGAAGTTACTTTATTTGCCGATGTAGCATTACCATTGATAACAATAGCTTGCTGTCCCGGCAATTCGTAATATCGTTTACCCATGGGCGGTAACGGGAAACCTGCTTGGTGCTCTAACCATTGCCAGCCTATACCATCAGGATTGCCGCCGTAACTTGGCGGTGAAAGCATGGCTTCGAAAATATAGCCCACTAAGTTGCTTAACCAATTCTCTCCTGCACGCGACTTACTTATTGCTCGCAATATTGTTTCTTTTTCTTGCATTGTCAGCATAACAAAGTTTTTTTGTAGTTGGCTTTGACTAAAACCATTTAACCAACCTACACCTTTGTAGATAAATTCAATTTCGGCGTTATCAGTGGGTTGTTGATAAACAACATTGTATAAATACTGCGTTGCTTGAATTTCTTTGGCACTTGGACCGGTTGGCGACTCAGGCAACAAGTGTGCAAGTACGGCGTTGAGCGTTAACCAAGGATCGGTTTGCAATACTTTTGTTAATTGCTCATTTGCCAGTGCTGACCAAGCATTTAATGGCATGGCGGCAATCATAGTAGCGCCAGCGGCAGACTTTAATGCACTACGGCGTGACACTTTTTTTTGTAACCATGTTGGTGTTGGAAAGCTTTCGTCAAAAAATGAGGTTATTTGCGATATCGCTTTATTCGCTATTTTTTTTCGAAGCTGAACTTTAGCCGTTTGTATTGGTTTCATGCGTGTTGTCCTTATTATTTTTAACCTGCCACTTCTCTAAAAAGCTCAACCAATATTCAGCAGAGTATTCTAGATCATCAAGTAGTTCGGCAGTATCTTTCGACAGTAACATTTGGCCTGTATTAGTTGATACATACATATGAGGGTAACCTTGCACTGGCGGCAATGATTTCATGAAGGCTTCGTTTTCATTAGTGTCACTGACGTTAATTTTCAACAATACGTAGTTGTTATGTAAGGCTTGATAAATATTAGGATTTTTTTCTAAAAACGCATCCATTTTATGACACCACGTACACCAGTTACCGCCAATTTCAATTAATACATTTCGTTGAGTTTGCTGGGCTAACATAATAGCCGCTTGCGCATCTTTAAAAGGGTCGCGCTTGTCGTCATAAACTTTGCTGTACAAAGGCAAGTTATTTGTAAACAAGCTAGTAACTTGGCTCGTTGGTTCTTGCGCATTGGCTAACTTAGCCATAAATACACTGGATAAAAATAAGATAATAAACAACTGAAATTTCATACACACTCTCAATTTCGATAAAATTTTAGGGTAATAACAATAAACGCTTAATAGTATGACCTTAGTTTAATTAACTATATTTCAAAATACTTGTTAGGTCATTATGTCAAATTGCCAGTCGAACGATTATAATGCGCAGCAATTATACTACGATAGGAAATGTAACATGCGTCCAAGCGGCAGAACTTTAGGGCAAATTCGTCCTGTAACTATTACTCGTCAATTTACAGCTCATGCAGAAGGCTCAGTACTTATTGAGTTTGGTGACACCAAAGTTATTTGTACCGCAACAGTTGAAACGGGTGTTCCACGTTTTCTTAAAGGCCAAGGTAAAGGCTGGATCACTGCTGAATATGGCATGTTACCTCGCTCTACTCACACGCGTATGCGTCGTGAAGCTGCCAATGGCAAACAAAGTGGTAGAACATTAGAAATCTCTCGTTTAATTGCTCGCTCTTTGCGTGCAGCAGTTGATTTAGTCGCTTTAGGTGAAAACACCATTACTGTTGATTGCGATGTTATTCAAGCTGACGGTGGTACTCGCACCGCTTCAATTACTGGCGCTTGTGTTGCTTTAGTCGATGCCCTAAACCACATGCGCGCAAAAGGTATTATTAATAGTAACCCACTTAAGCACATGATTGCTGCTGTTTCTGTAGGCATCTACCAAGGTGAAGCTGTTTCTGATTTAGATTACGTTGAAGATTCTGCAGCCGATACCGACATGAATGTGGTAATGACAGAAACAGGTAAGTTAATTGAAGTGCAAGGTACAGCAGAAGAAGAGCCTTTTAGCTTCGACGAAATGCAAGCCATGTTAGCATTAGCTAAAAACAGTATTAACGAGTTATTCGACATACAAAAATCCGCTTTAAACTAAACAATTTAGGAGCTGAAAATGAAAGATTATCAACGCGAATTTATTGAATTTGCTTTAGCTAAACAAGTATTACGTTTTGGCGAGTTTACATTAAAGTCAGGTAGAACAAGCCCGTACTTCTTTAATGCTGGTCTATTTAATACAGGTCGTGACTTAGCCCGTTTAGGGCGTTTTTACGCTGCGGCATTACAAGATTCAAACATTGAATATAATTTATTGTTTGGCCCAGCATATAAAGGTATTCCGATTGCCACAACCACAGCAGTAGCACTTGCCGATAGTTACGATATCGACATGCCTTATTGTTTCAACCGTAAAGAAGCAAAAAAACACGGTGAAGGCGGTAGTCTAGTAGGCTCGGCCCTCGAAGGTAAAGTAATGCTGGTTGATGATGTAATCACTGCAGGAACGGCCATTCGTGAGTCTATGGAAATTATTCAAGCACACGGCGCTGAGTTATCAGGTGTATTAATTGCTTTAGACCGACAAGAAAAAGGTCAAGCTGAACTTTCTGCTATTCAAGAAGTAGAGCGCGACTTTAATACCAAAGTAATTTCTATCGTGACGCTAGCAGACGTGATCAGCTACTTGGAAGAGCAACCTGACATGGTTGATAGTTTGGTGAGTATCAGAAAATATCGTGAGAATTTTGGTATTTAAATAACTTTAATAGCCAAGACAAACGTATGAAACAAAAAAGCCTGCATTTGCAGGCTTTTTATTTATTGAAACTGGTATCTAAAGCCAATTTTTAAATTGCGTTAAGCGGTTAACTCAAACTGATGGCTTGCTGGTTTTTCGTATGCTTGATTAATATTTGAATAAAATTGTTCAATTCGGTTCGCCCTTTGATCTACCGCTAAAGATCGACTTGGCGCAATAATTTCTTGTGCTGATAAAGTTTGCTCGATTTGTAGATCGAACGCTTTACTGCTTTCATTATTTGCAAAGCTCTCATCACTTTGCAGTAAATCTTGGTTGCGATATAAATCGCCGCTTCTACGTTCATCTTTTTCATTGTCAGCGTTTGCATTGGCTTTAATTAACTCTGACTGTGCTTCTATAATAATACTTGCCGCAGATGCCGCAACCCTAATATCTTGCGAAGATGGATCTACAGGTGCTAAAGCAGCAGCCTGTACTTGCTTCATTTTAGCAATGGTTTCTTTCGGGTCACCAGCAACGGGGGTTAAGTCTACAGAGACTTCTCCTTCAACAGCATATTTTTTGCCATCAGGCCCAGTTTCATACGTGTAAGTTGGTGCGCCAGTATGTGCACCACCCACAGATGCATGGGCTCTTTCATGGGTTCGTACTTCTTGATCACGAAGTTCTAAATCGCGAATAATCTCTTTTTCTGCTAAGGCTTCAGTATCAGATTTTTGCGAATCAGTTGCAGCGTTTTGGCCTTGTTTTGAATCGGCAGAACTATCTTTATTTTCTTGATCTGATCCTTGCTCTGAATTTTCATTGTTACCTGCGTTACGGCCTGAGCCGTTGCCAATAACATCGTTAGCAAGCTCTGCTTGTTTACGTAAACTCGCGAAGTCTACTTGTTGATTATTTTGAGCAGGTGTACGACCTCGCTCTTTATCTGAAGCAACGCCTTTTTCAGCTGCTGATTGGCTAGAGGGTTCTGGCCGGGTAATTATTTCTCTTTGTTGGTTATCACGGCGCAAGCTATCGGTCTGCAAATTAACAGCAGTTGGTAATGGAAGTTGATTGCTTTGCGGCGTGATATTCATAGTAATTAAACGCGCACGTCTAACAATGTGCCAAGGTTTTCATCTGCTGATTCAATTACGTTAGCAGATGCTTTAGCTTGAAATTCTGCCACGCGTAAATCAACCACAGATTGTGTAAGATTCGTTGGGGTGTTTAAACTTTCGGGTGTAGCCCCTGCAACTTGGTTGCTACTTTGCCCACCTATGCCATAAGTTTCAGGTGTAATACCAACATTGGTGGCTATTTCTTCGGCAGCCTTATAAGCACTTTCATTAGCTTTTTGAAAGCCTTGCACGCCGGCATTAAAAGCAGATTGAATTTCCATGAAAACTCCTAAATTATTACCTTTAGTGACCTGTTTAATTATTAACCAAAATAGCTAGAAAGTAAACTTAGTATTTTTTAAGAAAAACTTTTAAGAACCCAGCTTTTTAATATCGTTAAAAACTCACGCTGGTGAGATATGAAGGGTGCATGAGAAGCTTGCTCAAATACATAACTCTGGCTGCTTGGCACAAGTTCATCAACTAGCTTAATAACTTGCTTAGGCACTAAGCCATCAAGCTTGCCATACAGTCGTAAAAATGGTTGATGAATACTAGTTAACTGCTCAGATATATCTGAGGTTTCTAATAAACTTAATGAGTTATCTAACACTTGCTGAGTGGGTTGATCGTGCTGCATCACTAAATCACGAATAGTTTTAATATCTTGGCGAATATGCGGGCTGCCCATGGCTTGAATTTTTAAAAAATTACTGATGGTTTTTGTAGTATCTTGAGCCAGTTGTTGATGAAATAAAGCCAACACACTTGCTTTAATCCCCGGCCAATTATCGCGTTCAACAAATTGCGGTGAACTGGCAACGGTTACCAGCCCTAATAATTTTGATGAATGACTTATCGCTATTTGGCTAGCCACTAACCCGCCTAAAGACCAACCAACATAAATGGCGGGTTTTCCCACAGCCATGATAATTTCTTTCGCTATTTCAACTAAAGAATATTGCTCAAGTTGCATTGCGCTATTGCTGGCAAAACCGGGAAGATCAACCGTAATAACTTCAAAGTCTGCTTGTAAATTCGCTAGGCAAGGCTGCCAAACCGCAGAGTTAAGTCCCCAACCATGAATAAACACTAATGGAATACCATGCCCTTTACTCGCAATTTTTAATCTTTGTGCCATGCTATTTATCACGCCTTATAATATCCACAACGGGTTGGCGCATAGTTTAACCAATGGATGCTAAAAATGGAATTTGGCAATACTTTAAACAGCACAATACTAAAATATTTAGGTCTAACACTACACCAACAGTTTTTAAGCTTTAGACTGAAAATAAGCTGCTGCCTTTTATGTGGTAATGATTGCCAAAAGCACCCTTTACTTTGTCAGTTTTGCCAAGCAGATTTACCTTATTTTAATTATCAATATCTGCCTTATGATCTGCTTACTTGGCCTGCGGTAACAAAACTTATTCCAAAAAATAATTTTGACCACCTTGTCGCTATCGCGCCTTATGTGTGGCCGTTCGACACTTGGATCAGTCAGTTAAAATATCAATATAAAACAGAACTTGCTGAGCTGTTAAGCCAATTGCTTATTAATCATTGGCATGATTTATTAGTGGTTGAAAATGTCGATTTAACTCCTACTAATACCTTAGTCATATCGGTGCCGTTGCACATTAAAAAATGGCAAACTCGCGGCTTTAATCAAGCACATTTAATTGCTCAACAATTTGCTAAAAAATTTGAATACCCTTATCAGGCTAGTGTGGTAACGAGAGAAAAATGTACTGAAAATCAGGTAGGAAAGTCGGGATTTGAACGCCGTAAGAATTTAAAAAATGCTTTTAGTATCAATCTAGAGCACATTAACGATTTACCAAAAAATATTATTTTAATAGATGACGTAGTAACGACGGGCACCACAGCGAATGAAATCTGTAAAATATTGAAAAAAAAAGGAGTGCAACATATTACACTCCTCAGTATTTGTATCGCCATTCCTGTTGGCTAATAGCTCGTTCTGCTTACTCTGCTAAGGTTGCACTAAATGCTTTCGCAAAAAATAGACTGTTTGCTACTATTTTCATACTACCTAAAAAGTAACCTCTAAAAACTAAATTATCTGTACTCGCAATAACACGCCCTTTACCAACATTATGAGCAACAAGTGTTGGGTTATTTGCTAAACGATTAACTAAATTTTGATCTGAATAGCCACTTAATAAAGGGTTTTTACTGTATTTTGCTACGGTAATAAAAGGCTCGTTTGTTTGCTGCATAATGATTGTACTGTTACGAAATACAGGTAAATCACTTTGTTGATAACCGTAGGCAAGTGGATGACTAATATCAAGTTCGGCTTGAAAAATTGCGCCGGCAATGCGTTTTCTAGCCGACAGTTTTTCTTTATCGCCATAAGTGAGTTTTTCAGTGTCAAACAATTGGTCAATATGGTTTTTACTAACAAAATCCATTTTTAAAAGCTCATTCGACGATAGCCATTTAGCGGCACTTTTCTGGCTAAAAATAACACCACCACTTGCCATCCATGAAGCAAACTTACCTACGAGCTGAGTGCTTAGTGCTTTGTACTTACCGTCAACCATAATAATGTGGCTATAACTGGCTAAATCAATGGCCGCTAACCTTTGCATTTCAACTACAGTTACCGGTATTTCTAGTAAATTATCGAGGTAATAAAGCATTTCACCTGCTTCATATTGAGAGACACCTTTACCACCAACTAACAATACTTTCGGCGCTGATATAGGACGAAATGAGCTACTGCCAATATCAATCCCTTTGGTTGTTAAGCCTGTCGATAAAGCGTTCAGCGGTATTTGGCTCTGATTTGCAAAGCCCACTAATGTACTGCGCCAGTTTGCAAGCTCTTGAATACCTGCAGGAACAATAATGGTACCAGGGTTAAAGGTTTTAACTTCGCCGTTAACTGAAGCTGAAAAATCTTTAGTAGCCACCTTTGCTTTGATGTTAGCTTGAGCAATTTTGTGTAACAGTTTTGGAGCTAAGAATTCATGCCACTCAAATACATAAGCGTAAGCAGAGTTATCAAATTCGGCTGTTTCTCCCGCCATTTCTCGCCAAGGCTTATCTTGAGTTTTTAAGCCCCAAGTGCTGCTAACTTGATCAAACTTTATATTCATCGCTAGCGGTAATGTCCAACCAGAGACATCATAAAAGGTATTATCTTTAAAGTTTTTATCTTGATTAAATAAGGCTTTAATTACACGATACTGAGGCTGTGCTAATGGAACATAGTAGCTTTGTTCAGCGATATAGGTGAGTTCATGGCGTTTGTAATCTTGCTTGAGCGGGTAAACTTTAATTTGATGTTGCTGCAACTTGCTTAGAAAAGTTTGTAAGCGGTAATTGTCTTGTGTTTCAGTAAAAATATAACCGTTAAAGTTTTCATCGCTGGCTTGCTTTTGGGCTTGTTTAAAAAAGTCTCGACGATAATCTTTGAATTTCGCTTGGTTTTTCCATGCCCCTTCAATGGTTGATAACGACGTTAACACTTGATTTTGAATGCCGTACTCAAAGGTTAATAAACCATTCACTGTATCTTGCTGTAGGCCTCGACTACTTGCCTGTTCAAACAAAACGCCAATACCGCCATTAATGTCAGGATAGGTAGAGCCCTTGCCGTAATAAAAGTCGTCAAAGCTTTCTTCGCTGTAATATAAGCGATCTTGCGTATCAAGTGCTTTAGCATGATAAGTCGCTAACAACTGCGTTAATTCAGTGTTTTTGGCTGGTGTTAATGGATGAGTTCGCGTTGGAATACCGGGCTGAAAGAAATAACTACCGTTTGCGCCCATTTCATGAAAGTCGCCCAAGACATTGGGTTGGTATTGGTGAAAATAGGGTAAACGATTTTGACTCTCTTTTTGGGATAACAACAACCAATCACGGTTTAAATCAAAGCCAAAATGATTAGTACGACCAGTACGCCAATCTTGATGATGTTCAATATGATTTGGATCAGAATTTTCCGAGATACCACGATGGGTTGTTACCCAGTTTACAAACCTGTCCATACCATCGGGGTTTAAACTGGGCTCTATCACGATAATGGTATCGTTGAGCATATCAGCCACAGCTTTATCTTGTGAAGCAGCTAAATGATATGCCACTACCATGGCAGCATTGGTACCACTTATTTCATCGCCATGTACACTGTATCCAAGCCAAACAACAATAGGATCTTTAGATGAGGCCGCTATGTCTGAGCGCCTTGCTAGAATATCATCTATATTGCTAAGGTTTTCTGGACTAGAAATAGTGAGTAATACTTGTGAACGAAATTGCGTGGTTCGGCCCATTTCAGCAATATTAACGCGATCAGAAGTTGCCGCTACCTGATGTAAATAACTTAAGATTTGATCATGACGAGGATGACGTTCACCGATACCAAAGCCTAATACAGACTCTGGCGTAGGTATTGTTTGCTGATAACCACTACCTTTGGGTAAATACGTACTTACGCTGGCACTTAAAACAGTAAACGAGAGACTAAATAAACAAAAAATTACAATTCGACACAGCGATAACGACATACGAGCATTCCTTAATTAGTTACCTGATAAAATAACAAAATTATGGCGTTTGAACTAGTTTTCTTCTCAGAATTAAGGGTTTATCTTTTGGTTAGATAATTTTTAAAATTTTAGCTGTATAAATTATGCCATCTAGGACTAGCGCCAAACGACAGAGCAGAGTAAAATGATGATACTTGAGTAAAATAGTCGGGTATTGAAAATTCAATGCCTGTAAAAAGTTCCACCCAGTAGTGAGAGTAAACTAGTATGATGATTAACATTTCAGAAACTGCACAAGAACATTTTGTAAAACTACTTTCTGGTCAAGCAGAAGGTACAAGTATCCGCGTTTTTGTTGTAAACCCGGGCACAGCAAGCGCAGAATGTGGTGTATCGTACTGTCCAGCTGACGCTGTTGAAGCTGACGATATTGAACTAAAATTTGAACATTTTTCTGCTTATATTGATGCCGATAGCAAATCATTTTTAGAAGAAGCTGAAATTGATTTCACCACCGACCAAATGGGTTCTCAATTAACCCTAAAAGCGCCAAATGCTAAACTACGTAAAGTAGGTGATGACGCGCCTTTATTTGAACGTGTTGATTACTTCTTAAAGTCTGAAGTAAATCCACAACTGGCTGGCCATGGCGGTGAATGTACTTTAATGGAAATTACCGAAGACGGTTATGCGGTATTACAATTCGGCGGCGGCTGTAATGGTTGTGCTCAAATTGATGTTACGGTTAAAGACGGCATTGAAAAACAGTTAATCGACATGATGGGTGATGAAATTAAAGGTGTTAAAGATATGACTGAACACGAACGTGGTGAGCATTCATATTACTAAACACAATTAGCATTCGTTACAAATGTCATTGTTAGAAAAACTTGGCCAAGATCCTCAACGCTCAATGCAGCGTTTTCTCAGAGGACTTGGCCTTTTTATTATTGGCGCTTGTTTTATCTTTTTAGGCCTTTATTACAGCCATATTTGGCAAATAATAGGTCTTATTATTTTAGCTTGCGGGTGTTTGTTAGCTATTTATGGTTATGTGGGATTATTTGCTAATCGGTTGTATCATATTTTTAATCGTACTAAGCCATAAAGTACAAGTAGTATAATAAAGCGTTAAAACCCTTAACCCCTAAAGTCGTTAAAAAGCATTTTTATTACGTTGGTAATGCCAAGCTAAAGTTACGCCACGCGCTAACATAAACACACAAAATGCAGCCCACAGCCCATGGTTCCCGTAACCTTGTAATAACCACCATACGGGGAAAAAGCAGGCAAAGGTAGCAATAAGCATACTGTTTCTCATAATATGTGCTTGCATTAAACCTACATAAACACCGTCGTATAAATAACACCAACACGCTAATAAAGGTAGCGCTACTATCCAGAATAAATGCTGTTGTGCATAGTCAACTACGGCAGTTATATCACTAATAGCTAAAATGAAATATCGGCCAGCAAGATAAAATAACACGCTGTAGCAAAGGGCAAAAATTCCAGTCCAGAACAAGGCAATATTTACGCTGACAAACATGCTTTTTTGGTTGTTCTCACCTTTTGCTTTTCCAACCATGACTTCGGCGGCATTAGCGATGCCATCTAAACCAAACGATATTAACAATAAAAAATTCATTAGAATGGCATTAGCAGCTATAACGTCATCACCTAACCTTGCTCCTTGGAAGGTCATAAAAACAAAGCAAACTTCTAAGCATAAGGTTCGAATTAAAATATCTCGATTTAGTTTAAAGTAGCTAAGTAAAGCCGAGCGCTCAACTACCTCACTTAATAAATGCTGAAAACTGCTAAACAAGCCAATAAACTTTTGCTGAAAGTTTTTAAATACAAAGGCTAAACCAATAAGCAAACCACTGTATTCTGAAATAAGTGTCGCAAATGCCACACCTTTAACTTGCCAGCCAAAGCCCATAACAAACAATAAATCTAAGCCTAAATTTATTAAATTTGTGGCAATAATGAGCCACATTACGGCTTTTGCTTGATGGTTACCAAGTAGCCAACCCATAATGACTAAATTTGCTAAAGCCGCAGGTAAGCCCCAAATGCGTATAGCACTATATTCTTTCGCATAAAACTGCACTTGTTCGGAGCCACCGGCAAGTGCTAGCGCTACATCAAGGTAAACGCCTTGCAGTAAAATAACGGTTAAACCAATACTAAAAGCGACAATAATACCACGGAGTAAAATTAAACAGTTTCGTTGGTCATTTTTTTCACCAAATGCTTGTGCTGATAGTCCGGTAGTCGACATGCGTAAAAAACCACATAACCATGTAATCACGGTTATGATCATCGCGCCGACCGTACTTCCGCCCAAATAATAAGAATGAGATAAGTGGCCGATAACCGCGGTATCAACTAAACCTAATAATGGTGCGGTAATATTTGATAAAATCATCGGTAATGCAAGTACGAACAGCTGTTTATGCCGTTCTATATCATTGAATTTCAAAAAAACTGACCTTTGTTATGAATTGGGCTATATCTATAGCGAAAAAAAAGCTATTTTACCTGTGCTTTTAATGTCTCTTATTTTGCAGGAAGATTATCATGAAATACCGTCTCTTGGCAGCATTGTGCTTGTGCTTACACTTCTCTAGTTTTGCTACTGTTATATTGCAATATCATCATGTAAGTGAAGACACGCCAGCAAGTACTAGTATTTCGCCCGAGCAATTTTCAAAGCATATGCAATATTTGCAAGACAATAACTTTAAAGTTGTTGCTTTATCGACGTTAATAGACGCGATAAAACAGCAAAAAACCTTACCTGACAAAACAGTGGTGATCACATTCGATGATGCCTACATAGACATTTTAACCAACGGTAAACCGATACTAGATAAACATAACTTTCCTTTTACCATATTTATAAATCCTGGCATTGTTGGACAAAACACTTCACACTTTCTGTCGTGGCAACAATTAAAAGCGATGGCTGATGACGGGGTAATTATTGCCAATCATGGCATGGAGCATGATTCGCTAGCGCGTATACCAGACGGCATAACCAGCCAAGCTTGGTTAGCAAAAAATACAGAAAGCTTATTACGCGCTGAAGAAGTTATTAAAGCTGAAACCGGCCAAAGTTGGCGTTATTTTGCTTACCCTTATGGTGAGTTTAGTCCTGAAGTTCAGCAATGGGTACGTGATAATAATTTTGTCGCTTTTTCTCAGCAATCAGGCGCTGTTGGTTTAGATACTGACCTAACCAGTATTCCACGTTTTCCTGCATCACAACCGTATGACCAGCTTTCAAGTCTGCGTGACAAGTTAGAATCATTGCCTTTTAATATTCAATTAAACGGCGACAACCTACAAACAATTTTTGAACAAGGTCAAGCAACTTCAATTACCATGACTGTTGAGGAAGAGGATTTCTCACCAGACCAACTTCATTGTTATATTTCAGGGCTAGGTAGACAAAAAATCGAATGGCAAAATGATAAAACCTTTGTTATTAATTTTAGCGCACCACTAAAGCCAGGCCGTGTTCGTTGCAACTGCACTGCACCGAGTATAAGCGAGCCGGGGCGTTATTATTGGTTTTCAAAACCTTGGTTTATTCTTAAGGAAAATCGAGAGTGGTATCCGTTATAACAACGGCTGGATAACTTGACTAGATAACTTGGCTATATAACAAGTTATCCCGTGCTTTATCTATCAAAATAAACATAAGCTCAGCCATTTTCACTGAAAACAATGATAATGGCTGAGCTAAATTTTACTTTTCTGCGTTGAAGCTAAACTCAGTACAAAGCAACTATTTTTGCAAAATCACTCACCAGCTTATCACCTTCAATCACAGGTACTGCACCTAAGGCTTGTTTAGGCTTAAATATCGCTTCAACTTTACCGTTAGGATTAATTAACACTAACGAAGCGCTATGATCAACCAAGTAATTAGTGACTGTTGCTCCGTGATTTTCTATGGCATCGCTATTTGCTGGTAAATCAACTTCTGGTTCGGTTATCGCATACATTAAGCCTAGGTTTCGGGCAAATGGAAATAACGCGCCATGATCGCCATACAATGCTTTAAATTCAGGATTAAAATAACCAATATAACTGGCTAGTTTTTCCTGCGTATCGCGCTTGGGATCAACAGAAACTAACAGTACTTGATTGTTATCTGTTACCGCTTGCAAATCATCGTAAATAAAGTTCAATTCTTGTAGCGTTGTTGGGCAAACATCAGGGCACGAGGTATAACCAAAAAACACCCAATTCCACTTACCTTTGAGCGATTCATTGTTAAACTTTTCGCCTAGGTGATCAGTTAATTCAAATGCTTTTACATCTCTAGCTTGTTGATAATGTAAAGCAAATTCAACTGGCGATTTTTGATTTAGTTGACTAAATAATACTAAGCCTGCCGCAAGCGCACCTAGTGCAACTATTACCGTAACAATTTTATTCATTAGCCCGTTACCGGTAATAAATAATGATCAAGTAACAAAATAATAAATAACGCCATTAAATGTACAATCGAAAATTTAAAGGTGTCCATGGCAGTTTCCTCATCGGCATTAAACTTTAACTTCCAAGCATAAGCAAAAAACACCAAGTTTAAAACTACAGCGCCAATTAAATATAACCAATTACTCATGCCAACTAGATAAGGCAATAAACCGACAACAAACAATAGTACGGTATAAAGTAAAATTTGAGTTTTGGTGAAATTTACCCCGTGAGTTACTGGTAACATCGGAATGTTAACTTTAGCGTATTCGTCTTTACGATGAATGGCTAAAGCCCAAAAATGTGGTGGTGTCCAAGTGAAGATTAATAGCACTAACAATAAGGCATTAGGATGCACTTCATTGGTCATGGCTGTCCAACCTAATAAAGGAGGAATTGCGCCAGCTAAACCGCCAATGGTAATATTTTGCGGTGTAGCTCGCTTTAAGTACATGGTGTAAACAAAACTATAACCTACTAAGCCTGAAAAAGTTAACCAAGCTGTCAATGGGTTTACCAGTGTATATAACACGATAAAACCGACTACTGCTAAACTAATGGCAAATATGGTGGCACTTCGAGCTGTTAGTCTGCCATTAGGCAATGGGCGATTATAAGTTCGCCCCATCACTTTATCTATACGTTCATCAACAATGTGGTTGATAGCAGCGGCGGCTGAAGATAAAAAACCAATACCTATCATTGAAGGTACTAAAACTTGCCAAGGAATAACGCCCGGTACGGATAAACACATACCTACTAATGCCGTTAATACCAACAATGCCACAACGCGGGGTTTGGTTATTTCATAATAATCTCGCCAAACTGGCGTACTAGGTGCGCTATGACTCGCTTCTACCGTATTACTTTGACTCATACTATGCCCCTAAATTTTCCGTTTTAAACTGTATGTCATACTAATTAATGACATCATTAACATTGCCGCTACCACATTGTGACTAACTGCAACGCTCAGCGGTAAAGAGAACCAAACATTACTTATGCCTAAACCTACTTGTACGCTAAGTATAAAACCTAAACTCAATGCTGCATTTCTAAAAAATGGCGACTGAGCGTTACGATATATACTGATAGCAAGCCACATTAAATAAAGCGTAGTTACTATAGCACCAATACGATGCATAACATGAATGGTTAAGCGCGATGCATGATCTAAGTGACCAAATTCGTAACTGTCTTTTTCTGGCGGAATAAGGTCTAGTGCATGTTCAAAATTTAGCTGTTGAATCCAGCCATCTTGACAAATAGGCAGCTCAGTACATGTTAACGCCGCATAATTTGACGATGTCCAACCACCTAAACTAATTTGCCCAGCTAAAATAAAAATGCCAATAACGCTAAATTTAGCATATTTTTTCAAAGCGAAATCACCACCGGGTACTCGATGAGCACTCAAGCGCAAATACAATAAAAATAATAAACATAAGGTGGTAAACCCACCGAGTAAATGCCCCATTACCACCACAGGCATTAGCATCATAGTTACGGTCCACATCCCAAGCGCGGCTTGAAAAATCACCACCAATAATATCAAGATCGGTAAACGCACCGGGCCGCCTTGAGCACGCCGTTTTATAGATATTAATGCAATCAATAAAATTAATAAGCCTAAAGCGCCAGCAAAGTAACGATGGATCATTTCATTCCAAGCTTTGTGGTGCTCTACTGGGCGGTCGGGAAATGCTTGTTCAGCAATAAGAATTTGTTCACTGGTTTTTGGTACGTCAATAAAACCGTAACAGCCAGGCCAATCAGGACAACCAAGCCCTGCATGTGTTAGGCGAGTATAGGCACCTAAGCTAACCACCACTATAGCTAATAAAATACTAACAAAAACCAGTTTTTTAATGTCAGACGAGCTTTGCGTTCTCATATTAGCCAATCCTCGAATATTTCAATAACTTCTTAAAGTCAGCTAATATCGATTTACCAAACTGCGGTAATTGTTTATCACTTTTTGGTGGTATATGGCTTAAAATAACGTTACCTAAAGGGTCAACAATAAGTACTTGGGATTGCTTTATTTCTATTTTTGCTAATGCTGGCATAGCTTGAATATGCCATTTTTTACTATTAATTTTTTCTGCTTGCGACGTCGTTAAGTCCGCTTGAGTTAAAGCAACGGGTTTTACGCGTGGCATTTCTTTGCCAAGTGCAATATAGGTATTGTTAACGCTAACTAATACTTTTTCGCACTGTACATCGCACTGCGTAGGTAAGGTGTACAACATTAACCATTGATGCTCAAACTCGTCTACATTCAACCCCAGTTTTGCCAGCGTTAATTCATTATCAATTAACTGCCCTTGGTTAGTTACACCATAATTAAACCATTGTTGATTTAATGCTAATTTAGCTAGCACAACGGGGATAATAAATACCGCTAAAAGAATTAGCATACTGCGGCGCGATTTATTTAACTCTGAAGAACTCATACAACTCAGCCTTTTTTTCTTATTATTTAATGTCGGTATTTTCTACTCTACTTGCTAATGTATATTTAAGATTCGTTTAGTTATTCATGCTTAGCCATTTTTATCGCTGCCCAAATCATTAAACTGATCCAAGCCAATGCCAAACTAAACCATTGAAAAGCATATCCTCGATGCTTTTCAGGTGGCATTACGATGGGCTGCCAATTTTTTTTATAACCCAGTGTTTCTTTTGTATCTAAGTAAACAACAAAGGGCAATAGTTTCTTGTTGATTAATGCCGAAAATTTATCTAATTCAATTTGTTGTACTCGCAATGGCCATGTTGCATTAGTTAAGTCTTGAGCTTGTAATTGAATGCCTACTTCAATTTCTCTTATATGGCCTGTGATTGTGTGCTGACCGGTTACCGGTGTTATTTCAGGCAAAACATTTCTGTCTATAGACCCTTGCACCCATCCTAGATTCACTAATATGGTATCGCCATTACTTTCAATAATTTGATACACCCGATAACCTAATCGCCCTTTATTAGGTTGGTTATCAAGTAAAAAAACTTTCTCTGAATCAAAATAACCGGTCAATTTAATCGGTAAATCGTTAATACCATCTTGTAAGCCTTCAAGTGCTTTTACTTGGGCTAATGAGAGAGCATCACGTTGACTTAATGCTTGTATACGTTCTTGACGTTGCTCTTTTTCAAGTGCGCGTTCAATTTGCCAAAATCCGAGCTTGATTAATGACGAAAATACTAGCATGGTAAATATAACCATTGGCCAATTAAGTTGCTTTAACTTGTGCTGAATTGATACCAGATTCATAGACTACCGCATGTTCACTAACTAAAAACAGACTATAAAAGAGAGAATGCTGTGTTAATTAAAATTATTGTTGTTGGCTTACTAGCCTTTATGATTTACAACTTATTTAGGGCATTGTTCATTATGAATAAAAATGATCCTGACAAGCCACCTATGTCTAAGTTTATTGGCCGCAGGGTAATAACATCGGTTGTGATAATTTTACTGCTAGTACTTGGTATATACACTGGGGTTATCACCCCAAACCCTCGCCCTTTCTAAATAGTTGAAGGTACGGATTACTTTACCGTACCTTCAAATACTTACACGGGCTGTATAACATTGCCGTTATTTATAACGTTAAATGATATAAACAAAAACAAATAAAATTACCCAAACCACATCAACAAAATGCCAATACCAACTTGCGGCTTGGAACGCAAAGTGGTTTTTCGGGGTAAAATGTCCTTTAAATACGCGGATCAGCATAACCAGTAGCATAATAGTCCCTAAGGTTACATGCATACCGTGAAAGCCGGTTAACAAGTAAAAGGTATTACCGTAAATGCCACTATCTAGGTACAGCTTCATTTCATCAGCATAACCATGAGCATACTCTAGGCCTTGGCAAAACAAGAATACAATACCTAATACCACGGTTAGTCCTAACCAAAACTTCAATAATTCACGTTTTTCTTGCTCGAGTGAAACATGAGCAAAATGTGCTGTAATTGAAGAAGTTAACAACAAAATAGTATTAATGAGTGGTAAACCATACCAACCCATGGCAGTGGTTTCAGTACCATCAGGCGTTTTAATTAACGGCCAAGTTGCCGTAAAGTCTGGCCATAAAATGGCTGCCGTTGCTGCATTGTTTCCTGCACCATCAAGCCACGGTACTGAAAAAGTACGGGCGTAAAGCAAGGCACCAAAAAATGCCGCAAAAAACATCACTTCTGAAAAAATAAACCAGCTCATACCTTGGCGGAAAGAGTTGTCCATTTGATGGCTATACTTTCCAGCCATTGACTCGGTAATAACATTGTTAAACCAGCCAAAAACCATATATATAATCAAAGCAATACCGGCCAGTAAAACCCAACCTCCACCGCTAGCTTCAGGATTATTTAAATTTGAAACATAATTGCCAGCACCTACAGCAATTAAAAACAGCGCTATTGCCCCAATTATTGGCCATTTGCTTTGCGCTGGTACGTAATAACTTTCGTATTCTTTGGTTGTCATTGTTGTTCCCCTCAATTAAGTGCCAAGCACTTAAGAATCAACTGAGCTTGTAATATCGTATAAGGTGTAAGATAACGTGATGGTTGAAACATCGTCTGGCAAATCTACATCAACATAAAATTGCAAACCCATTTCAACATCTTCACTGGCTTTTAGCGGCTGATTATTAAAACAAAAGCATTCAATCTTTTGAAAATAAACCGCAGCCCGACCCGGTGATACTGACGGCACGGCTTGGCCAACAATATTACTAACCGATTCATTCTTCGCGTAAAACTTTACGACCTTACGCTCACCTGGGTGTACTTTTACTTCGTTGATCATTGGCTCAAACCGCCAAGGAATACCCTTGGCGGTTCTTGTCAAAAATTGCACCGTAATCGTACGTTCGGTATCTACCGATACAGCATTGTAACTTGCTGCCACATTAGACGTTTTACCGTTTAAACCTGTGATATCACAAAACACGTCATATAACGGTACCATCGCAAAACCAAAACCAAACATACCAAAAACGATGAGCATCAGCTTTTTAACTGTTTTTTTCACTGATGCATCATGTGTTTTTGCTTGTGTTTGTTCCGACAACTTATTTTGCGATTCGCCGTTAGTCATTTTATTTCCAATTAATCAATTTTTGGTGGTGTTTCAAAAGTGTGATACGGCGCAGGGCTAGGCACTGTCCATTCCAATCCTTCTGCACCTTCCCAAGGTTTCGCCGGTGCTTTGTCGCCACCTCTAATACACTTGATAACCAATACCAAGAATATTAACTGTGAAATACCAAAAGCAAAGCCGCCAATACTGACCCATTTATTAAAGTCAGCAAATTGCAATGCATAATCAGGAATACGACGAGGCATACCCGCTAATCCTAAAAAGTGCATAGGGAAAAACAGTAAATTCACTGAAACTAGTGAACACCAAAAATGCCACTTACTTAAGGTATCGTTGTACATGTAGCCAGTCCATTTTGGTAACCAGTAGTATGCGCCTGCAAAAATAGAGAAAAGCGCACCGGTAACTAATACATAATGGAAATGAGCAACCACAAAGTAAGTATCATGATATTGAAAATCGACTGGAGTCATCGCTAGCATCAAGCCAGAAAAGCCACCAATAGTGAACAAAATCACGAAGGCAATAGAGAACAGCATTGGTGTTTCAAAACTAATTGAGCCACGCCACATAGTTGCCGCCCAGTTAAAGACTTTAACACCCGTTGGTACGGCAATTAACATGGTGCAATACATGAAAAACAGTTCGCCAAATAGTGGCATGCCTGTGGTAAACATGTGATGCGCCCAAACAATAAACGACAAGAAGGCAATCGATGCCGTTGCGTAAACCATAGAGCTATAACCAAACAGTGGTTTGCGTGCAAATGCAGGAATAGTTGTAGATACAATACCAAACGCAGGCAAAATCATAATGTAAACTTCAGGATGACCAAAGAACCAGAAAATATGCTGGAACATTACGGGATCACCACCACCAGCGGCATCAAAGAAGCTGGTACCAAAATAAGTATCGGTTAACACCATAGTTACCGTGCCCGCGAGCACCGGCATTACCGCAATTAACAAGTAAGCCGTGATGAAAAATGTCCAAACAAATAGTGGCATTTTCATGTAAGTCATACCCGGCGCACGCATATTCATAATGGTAACAACGATATTAATTGCGCCCATTATTGAGGAAATCCCCATAATATGTACCGCAAATACAAACAGTGCCGTACTACCGTTACTGTAAGTTGTTGATAATGGTGCGTAGAAGGTCCAACCGAAGTTTGGCGCGCCACTTTCTAGAAAGAAAGTCGACAATAAAATAGCGAAAGCAAATGGGAGAATCCAAAAACTCCAGTTATTCAATCGTGGCAATGCCATGTCTGGCGCACCTACCATCATAGGTAGCATCCAGTTAGCTAAACCTGTAAAGGCTGGCATTATTGCACCGAAAACCATGATAAGACCGTGTACAGTCGTCATTTGGTTAAAGAAGTCAGGCTCAATTATTTGTAAACCAGGCTGAAATAACTCAGCGCGGATAACTAGCGCCATAACACCGCCAGTTAAAAACATAATAAATGAGAACCATAAGTACATCGATCCGATGTCTTTGTGGTTAGTAGTATATAACCAGCGTTTCAGGCCGGTCATTTTATGATCATGGTGATCACCGTCATGTGGATCATGTTCTGATTGATCATTAATTACATCTGTAGTCATTATAACGCCTCCCTACTTCGCGCTAGCAGCAACATCTGCTGGCTGGACTAAATCACCGGTATTGTTACCCCAAGCATTTCGCTCATAAGTTACAACCGCAGCAATTTGCGTTTTAGTTAATTGGCTAGCAAATGCCGCCATCGCTGGATTTTTCTTACTTCCGTTCAGTACCATGTCGAGATGTACTTTTACGTCGCCTTTAATAATGGGGCTATTTACCAGTGCAGGAAATACCGGTGCCATACCTGTTCCATTAGCTTGATGACAAGCAGCACAAGATGCCATATAAACTTCTTCACCCATGGTCATTAATTCAGCTTCGCTATAAACCTTGGCTAAATCTTCGGCTGGTATAATTTCTTCAACTACTTCTGTTACTTGTTCTGCAACATTTTCAACGGCATCTTCAACAGCGCCTAAGATGCTTGCATCTTCACCGCCCGAGACAGTTTTAACATCAGCAGCTTGTACCGCATCACCAGTATTATTACCCCAAGCATTACGCTCGTAGGTAACCACTGCCGCGATTTCTTTTAAGCTGAGTTGCTTTCCATAACCTTGCATACCTGTGCCCGCTTTACCATTGAACACAATATCTATGTGCTCACTAACTGGGCCTGTAGTTGCAATGGCACTGCCTTTAAGTGCTGGAAATGCTGGTGGTAAACCTTGGCCACTCACTTGATGACAAGCCGCACAATAAGCAGTGTAAGTGGTTTCACCCAGTTGCATTAACTCTTCTAAAGGTACAGAAGCATTTAATGACGCGGCCTCAGCAGCTGCAGCATTAGCTTTAAGTTGCTTTTGTTCATCAAGCCAAATCGCATAATCAGCTTCAGATTTAACTTCTACAACAATCGGCATAAAACCATGATCTTTACCACACAGCTCAGCACATTGGCCTCGATAAATTCCAGGTTCATCTACTTTGGTCCAAGCTTCATTAATAAAACCTGGGTTAGCATCTTGTTTAACCGCAAATGCTGGCACCCACCACGCGTGAATAACATCATCAGAGGTAATAACAAAACGTACTTTTTTGTTAGTAGGAATTACTAAATGGCGATCAACCTCGAGCAGGTAATGTTCACCTTTATCGGCTGAAGTACCATCTTGGTTTTCGTACTGTTCACGTGGTGTAGAAAGTACGGAATAGAATTCGATATCTTGATCGAAGTACTTATAATGCCACTTCCACTGGGAGCCAGTAACTTGAATAGTTAAATCGGCATCATCGTTATTTTCCATATCAATGAGCGTTATAGTGGCAGGAACAGCCATAGCGATTAGTATGACGACAGGGATTGCCGTCCAGAGAATTTCAACTTTTGTGCTTTCATGGAAGGTTGCTGGCTTAAAGCCTTTTGATTTACGGTGAAAAACCATAGACCAAAACATGGCACCAAATACTACAACACCAATAGCAGTACAGATATAGAGCACCAACATATGTAAATCATATACGTCTCTACTGACATCTGTAACGCCTTTGGTTAAGTTCAGCGGCATATCTGCCCAAACCGAACTAGACAACAAGCCCCCTAGCAACAGCATACCTAGGTTACGTCTTTTCACTCGACATCTCCTTCACCCTTTTAAGGCAAAACAACACAGTTTCATCATGAAAGCCGGCTGTTTTGCGCATACATTTATTATTATTTAAGTGACGTATTATTCGACAACGGTCAAGTACGCCCTATTGTTATGTTTGTACGTTTTCTAGACTAGAATTACTTAAAAGTTGATCGGGGTCAATTTAAAATTTCAAATGCATTGAAAATAAAAACTAATAAATACAATAGAGTAATAACCCTAAACTGAATGAAAGGTCCATTTCTAAAAGGTTATGCTGAATGTTTATTTATTGTTCAAGTTGATTTTTTTACACTGAATAATAAATAATCAACACCAAAATAAATCTGTATAAAAAATCTACAACTCACGAGAATTTAAAGTAAAATGTGTATTTTAGTCGTTAACAAAAATAAGATAAAAATGGCGGGGGAAAGATAGATAAAAAAACAGATTAAACCGAATGATTTCAAAAAAAAACGAGTTTAATCTGTATTATATTGCAGGATTTAAAGTTGCTGGATTTAAAATGATGAAAAAATTTAACGTTTTATTACAATTACATCCAATCGGCAGCTCTAATTACACCGACTGCCAACCCTTCAATATTGAACTGCTGCGAACGTAAGTCCACTTTAATAGGTTCAAAGTCTTCATTTTCGGCATGCAAATAAACCACGTTGCCTTCACGTTTAAAGCGCTTAACGGTTACATCGTCTTCAACTCTGGCTACAATAACTTGGCCACTTTGCACATCAGTTGTTTGGTGCACGGCTAATAAATCACCGTCTAATATCCCAATGTCTTTCATGCTTTCGCCATTTACACGCAATAAATAATCTGCAGCAGGATGAAATAAACTACCATCAATTTTATAATGTTGCTCTACATGCTCTTGCGCCAAAATAGGTTCGCCGGCAGCCACACGCCCAATAAGCGGTAAACCATCTTCTTCCATAAATTCTTCTGCAAGGCGAATACCACGCGATGTACCAGGCAACATCTCTATATAACCCTTTTTCGCCAGTGCTTTCAAATGCTCTTCTGCGGCATTGGCTGACTTAAAACCAAAATTAGTCGCAATTTCAGCACGTGTTGGCGGCATACCTGTATCGGCTATTTTCTCTCTGATCAGATCAAATATCTGCTGTTGTCTAGGTGTTAAAGGGCGCATTTTCATTCCTTAAGCGACTGATGGTTAAGCCTGTATTTTTAAACAGTATTACTGTTATTGTATACAGGCCTAGAGTAAACGCAAGATTTTATTGTTATGGTATTAAGCGGTTTTATTATTTTAGCGGCTATAAACACCAATAAAACCAATCCTGCACTTTCATTAAATCAGGCATTAATTGTTCCTAAGGCGCTGAAATAATGTAACATTAATAAATAACCGATAAACATAAAGAAGTGAGTATGCAATCTAAAGTTATTAATTTTAAAGAGAAATTTACTAAATTTTCCGACCATTGGTCTCCTCGTGTAATAGCTGAAATGAATGATTATCAATTTAAACTGGTTAAAGTTGAAGGCGAGTTTGTTTGGCATAACCACCCTGATACTGATGAAGTTTTTATAGTTATTGAAGGTACACTGAGCATCGAATTTCGAGATACCCTTGTAACGTTAGAGGCTGGCGAAATGTACGTAATCCCTCAAGGTGTAGAGCATAAGCCTGTAGCTAATGCTGAATGCAAAATCATGATTATAGAACCTAAAGGAGTTGTAAATACGGGTGAGGCAACGGGTAAGCTCACCGCGCAAAATGATTTATGGATATAAGCTAACCTTCAGTATTAATAACCGGCAATAATATGTTTAGTATCGCTATAAAAATATTGAATCAATTCAAAGGTAGGTTTAGCAAAAAACTCCCTAGTGAAGATTAGCATTTCGCTAAATTGACTCGCTTCAGTTAATATATTGTAGCTATTAATTTTCAGGTAACCATAGACTGTAACTATGATAAAAATTCGCGACCTAGAATACCTAACGGCTATCGGTCACTACAAACACTTTGGTCATGCGGCCGATGCGTGTTTTGTAAGTCAACCAACGCTGAGTGGGCAAATTTTAAAGTTAGAACAGCGCCTTAAGTTAACTTTAATTGAGCGGCAACCGCGTAATGTTATGTTAACGCCAGCGGGTGAAAAACTTGTGCAGCAAGCGCAGCAAGTATTAACTGCGGCAAATAACTTTGAAGAAGCAGCTAAAGCCTTACTTGACCCGCTTTCAGGTGATTTACATATCGGGTTAATTCCTACACTTGCCCCTTATATCCTGCCGCACATTATGCCGGAGTTGAACAGTAATCTAACCAAAATAAATTTCTATTTACATGAAAACAGAACGCAAGATTTACTGCAAGAATTAGAAACGGGCAAGCTTGATGTTTTGATTCTGCCTTGGCTACCCGAAATGGCACGTTTTGAACGCTACGATTTATTTAACGAGCCTCTGGTAATGGCTACATCTGCATCTCATGCAATGGCAGAGCGTTCATTGGTAACCTTTGATGATTTACATAATCAAAAAATTCTCACCTTAGAAGATGGTCATTGTTTAAGAGATCAGGCCATGGGTTATTGTTTTAGTGCCGGTGCGGAAGAAGATCATAGTTTTCGCGCTACTAGCCTTGAAACTTTACGTTACATGGTGGCAAGTAATATGGGTATCACCTTGTTACCACAATTAGCAACGATGAATTATGCACCACAAAAGCATATTCATTATATTCCTTTTCAAGAGCCTCAACCGATTCGTGAAATTGTATTGTTATGTCGAAGTGGTTACGCTCGCATGGAAAGTGTTAGAGCGATAGTGAGCCATATTCGCCAAGCCGTAACAGGTTTGTTCGATTAGCACATAGTCACTTAACGTATCATTTAATTTAACGTGCTCGTACTTGAGTTACTTTAAAAATAAAAAAACGCTATTGTTTTCACAATAGCGTTTAAAGGTTCAAGAGTTTGTTGAATATTATGCAGCAGCTTCAGTCAGCTTTTCAGTGTTCTCTAGTGGATTAGGTGTTCTGATTAAATAATCAAAGGCACCTAACGCCGCCGTTGCACCACTGCCCATGGCAATAATAATCTGCTTAAACGGTGTATTAGTAACATCGCCAGCCGCATAAACGCCAGCCATATTTGTTTCACCCTTTTGATTAACCACAACTTCGCCACGCTCTGTTAACTCTACTGTGCCTTTTAAGAACTGAGAGTTAGGCACCAAACCAATTTGTACAAATATACCGGCAAGTTCTATTGTTTCTTGCTCATCAGTCGCACGATTCAAGTAATTAAGCCCGGTTACATGTTTTCCATTGCCTAACACTTCAGTCGTTTGTGCATTAACAATAATGTCAATATTCGGCAAAGAACGTGCTTTGTTTTGCAATATAGCATCAGCACGTAAAGTACTATCGAACTCTAAAACAGTAACATGCTCAACCAAGCCTGCTAAATCAATGGCTGCCTCAATACCTGAATTACCACCACCAATTACTGCAACTGATTTTCCTTTAAACAAAGGGCCGTCACAATGAGGGCAATAAGCAACACCTTTACCTCGATATTCTTGCTCACCGGTTACATTCATTTCTCTCCATCTAGCACCAGTGGCAATAATGGTTGAGCGTGTTTGTAATGTTGCACCATTTTCTAATTCAACAGTGATTAAACCACCTTCAACATCACTTTCAATAATATTTTTTACACGTTGATTATTCATAATATCAACATCGTAGTCGTTTACATGATTCTCTAGACTTGCCACCAGTTTTGGACCTTCGGTAGCACTTACTGAAATAAAGTTTTCAATCGCCATAGTGTCTTGTACTTGGCCACCAAACTTATCAGCAACAATACCGGTACGAATACCTTTGCGAGCACTATATATTGCAGAGGCTGCTCCTGCAGGCCCGCCACCTATAACTAATAAGTCAAAAGCTTCTTTATTGTTTATTGCTTTCGCTTGTCTTGCACCGGCATTAGTATCTACTTTATTTAAAATTTCGGTTACTGTCATTCGGCCTTGACCAAACGCTTGTCCATTAAGGTAAACCGCAGGTACTGATAAAATATCACGTTTGTACACTTCTTCTTGGAATAAAGCGCCATCGATCATTACATGTTGAATCTGTGGGTTAATGGCGGCCATCATGTTCAACGCTTGCACTACGTCTGGGCAATTTTGGCAACTTAAAGAAATATAGGTTTCAAAGCTATAGTTTCCTTCTAATGCTGCTACTTGTTCTATCACTGCTTTATCAAGTTTTATTGGGTGTCCGCCACTGTGTAAAAGGGCTAACACAAGCGAGGTAAATTCATGCCCCATAGGTACACCGGCAAAACGCATTTCGCCGCCAGTTTTAACAGATTTTACTAACATTGATGGCACACGTTCATTGCTTGCATCTGCCTCTACAACAGACACTAATCGCGACATTTGTGCAATTTCTGTCACCAAAGTATTTAATTCTTTTGATTTTAAGTCGTCACCTAAAAATACTGATAATTCAACAGCCGATGTTAAATTTTGCAAATAGGTTGTTAGTTGTTGTTTTAAGTTTGTATCTAACATGGTTTATTCCTTCGAAAATTGTGATGAATAAGATTTAAGGCGTTTGTTGGTTTAAAATTAACCGCGATATTTAATTTAATATCGCGGCAATATTATGCTTAGTTTAGATTTTGCCAACTAAGTCTAAAGAAGGTGTTAATGTATCTGCACCTGGCTGCCATGCTGCAGGACAAACTTCTCCGTCATGTTCAGCTACATATTGTGCTGCTTGAATTTTACGAACCAATTCTTTTGCAGAACGACCAATACCTAAGTCATGTATTTCAGCAATTTTAATTTCGCCTTCAGGGTTAACAACAAACGTACCACGTAGCGCTAAACCATCTTCTTCGATCATGACACCAAAATTACGAGTAATTTTACCTGTTGGGTCACCAATCATTGGATATTGAATCTTGCCAATAGTGTCTGAACTGGCATGCCATGCTTTATGCGTAAAATGTGTATCAGTTGATACTGAGTAAACTTCAACGCCCATTTCTTGTAACTGTGCGTAGTGATCAGCCATGTCGCCTAACTCAGTCGGACATACAAAAGTAAAGTCAGCTGGGTAAAAGAAGAATACTGACCACTTGCCAGCTACATCAGCTTCAGAAACGTCAATAAAATCGCCATTACTAAATGCTGTTGCGTTAAATGGTTGAATAGTTGAATTGATAATTGATTGGTACATGTGTATCTCCACTTGTTTATAAAAATGAGTTCTTGTTAAGTTGGGAGAATGATACGCCGGAATTTCAAATAGGAACAATCGTTTGAATTTATAACATCAATAGGTAAAACCTATCAATTTGTGTATGCATGTATATATGTGACTATCCCTGTCTTGAAATATTATTTATAAGTTAGAGATAGAGGTTACTGGTTTTTAAGTATTAAAGACAAAAAAAGCGCCCTTCAAATGAGGGGCGCTTGTCATAAAACACTAATACAAAAAAATAATAAAAACAAAATCGAGGGGGGAAATCTCTTGCTAAGTAAGAGCTTATATTTATGGTTAAGTTCAAATTAATTTAACTTAAATATTTAATGCATTTAGTTGAAGTTAAGTGTGCTGCATTTGTTTACTTACCCTGAACTCTAGATAATGAGTGCTTGATACCCAAGTAAATCAAAACCTTAGGTGATAAAGTAACTACTATATCAAGGTGAACATCAGAAATAGATACCATCAGTGCTGCTTATCCAGAGTTCAGGTTACTTATTTTAAGAAAAAAAAAGCGCCCCTCAGTCGAGGTGCGCTTACAATATAAAAACACTAATATAAAACAACAATAAAAACTAAACCGAGGGGGAGAATCTCTTGCTAAGTAAGAGCCCTGAACTCTAATTTAGTTCAATTAATTTAAGTTTTATTTAAGTTTTATTTAAAGTAAATTATTAAACCTTCGATATAAGCTTTATTTTTACTAACAAAAACAAGCTATTAATTATTTTCAATAACGTTAAATATGAATGAGTTGTTGTTTGTCAGCAATTAAATTAAGTACTTTGGTGAGTTTTTTCGCGAGGTAACCAGATAATAACTTTGGTTGCTTTGTTATCAAGGCTAATTCAGCTTCGGTGATAGCAACATGGCAATCAAATACATTGTTGTTTGCGCTAAGCATTACGTCATCAGCAAGTTTCTCTACTGTAACTTTTTCATTATCAGTGCTTAAGTGAGCAAGCTCAGCCAGAGCGACAAGATAAAAATTTATCGACATAATATTCGCTTCGTCGCCATACCAGTTTGCTGTCATTGTATGAAAATTTAACTGCGCAGATAGTTTATTAGTAATAGATAATATGTGTTGCACTTCTGCAGCTAAATCATCACTTACTTTAATAGAAATAGGTAGTGTTTCATTCATAATATCCATGGGTATTGACGCTCTAAAAAATTGTGATTTATATAATAACGAGTTTTCAGGATAATTACCGCGATTGTTGTATTTTCTCAAACATAAGCACCGGAAAACAAACCTATTTTTATATAGTTTACCTTGTAATCAGCTGCTTATAACTTTATTGTGGCTGAATTCTAAATTTATTTACCATGATAAGAACAAGCTTTCAGCAAAGATTAACAGGCGATAAACTGTTGTGAACAGCTGCTTATTTAACAAAAATATAACTAGAAATATAAGTTCAAAATCACCTTTTAATGGAATTGTAGTGGATAAAAATATCAATAAAACAAATAAATCCAAAACTAAATCTATAAAAAAAAGACCATTTAAGTTATTTAATTTGAGTCATAAGACTCATAAATGGTTGATGCTATTTATTGGTGTTCAGTTTGTTATATGGTCCGTTACAGGAGCATATATGGTGTTTTTTGATATTGACTATATCCATGGCGATAGCTTGGTAGTTACGCATCAAAAAGCCATAAAGCCAGAAAACTTAACATACGCTACCGCTAAGCTATTTAGAAAATACCCCGATGCTAAAGATTTAAGTGTTGGCTTGTTGGTTGACCGAGAAGTGTATCGCTTCAAGATAGCAAAACAGCAATTTATTATTGATGCAAGTAACGGTGAAAAGCTATCACCGTTAAATAAAAGTACTGCAATTGAAGTAGCAAAATACCTTTACGCGGGTAAGGAAGATGTACTTAATGCCAAACTCATTTCAGAAAATCCAGTATTTGGCTTAGCGGCGCGGCACCTACCGGTTTGGCAGGTCAACTTTGATCACTTCTCTGCGCCTACATTATTCATTTCAGCTAATAACGGCAAAGTGGTCAGTAAACGACATCGATTTTGGTATATTTTTGATTGGATGTTTCGCCTACATATTATGGATTACGGTGACGAAGCAGATGCCAGTAATTGGTTGTTATTTTTTATCGCCATACTTGCGATTTTTGCCGTGTTTAGTGGCTTAGTATTAACTTACTTTAAAGCCATAAAGCCAAAACTAAAGGCCAAAAAAACCTCAGGTAAATCCAATATAAAAAGACCTGGCAGTAGCCCTTCTGTTGGAGATAAGTCATGATTATCTGGATAAGAAAGCTTCATAAATGGGCCTCTTTACTCGTTGGCTTACAAGTGATTATTTGGGTAGTTAGCGGTTTAGTATTCAATGTAATCGATCATCAAAAAGCCCAAGGTAATACTTATCGCCAAGCTATAGCGCCAACAGTTAGCTTAAACGTAAATTTAATACCGGTTGAACATTTACTAAAATCTTATCCAAACACTATTGAGCTTAATCAAACCAGCATTCTCTCAAAACCTTATTACTTGTTAACTCAACAACAAGGTTTATATCGCCACTTTAGCAATAATTACCATATCGTGAACGCCGTCACAGGCAAGTTAACTTTAGTGGATGAGTCATTAGCTAATGCGATTGCTCAAGCAAGTTATAATGGCCCAGGTGATATAACTTCAGCTACGTTAATCACCCCACCTATCGCTGATTTTATTAAGCACAAAAACCCCAGCTGGCAA
The DNA here is from genome assembly GCF_057550865.1 of Colwellia sp. NW0002-52-1. Taxonomy (NCBI): domain Bacteria; kingdom Pseudomonadati; phylum Pseudomonadota; class Gammaproteobacteria; order Alteromonadales; family Colwelliaceae; genus Colwellia; species Colwellia sp. NW0002-52-1. The sequence goes on from NZ_BAAJLU010000007.1 coordinate 116,604, forward strand.
GTTAATTTTAATGACAAATTAGCCACCAGTGTCTACATTGAACAAGGCTCAGGCCGTGTTATTGGACACAGTAATAGCGACAAGCGCTTTGCAGATTTTTTCTTCATGCTACATTTTATGGATTATGGCAGCGCGGGCAACTTCAACACGGTTCAAATTATGTTGTTCGCTTTTATCACCTTGTGGCTGACCTTAACGGGGCTTATTTGGACAATACATTTGCTACGAAAAGGTGGTTATCGTTTTAAAAAATAGTAACATTTGAATACCTAAAAAATAAAACGTTTGTGGGTGCTACGATTACCATCTATTTATTATTTCCATCTAGACTTATCCCCCTATACCGCTGATTTACTTAAAATAACTATAATGGCTATTGTTCAAGATTAAATTCAAATTCAACCTCAAGTATTTGGCTACTGCTATTTTCTTTAGCGTAGCGCCACTGTGTTAATGCTTTTTTTGCTGAACGAACTAGCACGCGATCAACTTGCTTATTTAAATTTGTAATATCAACTGCTTTGCCCTCATCTGAAATAATATATTGCAATTTTACCGTGCCAGACTTTTGTTCATGAAGTGCTGATTTAGGGTATTCAGGCATCACTTTATGTATCGGGTAAATCGCAACTAATTTTGCATTAATCTTGGGTAATTTAACCAACGGGTTAAGCACTTTTTGAGCGGGTAATTCTGCTTTTAACAACACAACTTGTTCTTGCTTAACAAGGTTATTTTCTATATTTTTGGGTGGCAAACTCTCTGGTTGAGGCGGTAACTTAGAAGAAACGGGTAATAATGCTTCAGCTTGAGGATTAACCTCGCCTAATTCAATTATTCGAACAGAGTGTGGTTGGTAATGCTTAGCACTATTGTGCGCAGGTGGTGCTGCAAAATGAGTGACTATCGCCATAATACCAAAAGACGCTGCCCCACCAGTTAAAAGCAAAGCTAACATGTGCCAAGGGGAGCGCTTTACATGCATTTTTTTAGTTGTATCTCCCACGAGTTCCGGGGCTTTAATTTGATCTTTTCTTTGTTGATAAAGCCCAGAAAGCTCTTTATCGAAGCTATCGGCACTCATGACTGACTTCCTATTAAATGGTGTAAATTATTGCGTGCATAACGTAAACGGCTTTTAATAGTTTCAAAGCTATCGTCGGTTAACATTGATATTTCTAACACTGAAAAGCCCTCTTGCTGAAAGATAAAAGCCTCCTTTTGTAAAAAAGGCAATTGTTCGAGTGCAGCATTAAATTGCGTTAATCTATCAGCAGTTTGAATAGATTTTTCAAGGTTTGCTGTTAGCACTTTATTTTCATCTAACAATTGAATCTGCCATTTTTTTTGACGACGAAACTCATCAATTAGACTATTTCTTGCAATGGTAAATAACCAACTTTTTACATTGGTTTGAGGTTTGTTATGTCCTTGTGTTTGCATAACTTTTAGCCAAGTCGTTTGTACAATGTCTTCAGCCAATTCTCGATTAGATTGGCTCAACACATAGTGATACAACGACAGATGAAATTGTGCAACCAGCAAAGACAAATACTTGTTTTTGCCGGTTGCCAAATAACTTGCCAGCAACTTTTCAGGGCTAGTTTTTGGGTTGTACCAACCTTTTATCATCGAAGGTAACTGCAAATTATGATCCTAACTTTGTTGTTCCATATTAAACGCTAACTGTACTGTTAAGCCTTGCTGAATAGTGGTTTCTCCAGCTTCTGACTTTGCTCGATACTTCCATTTTCTTAACGCTTGTTTAGCGGCTTGATTAAACACACGCTTTGGTTCTGCGTCAATAACTTCAATATTAGTAACACCGCCTAAGGCGTCAATATCGAATCGCAACTTTACCCAACCCTCAATACCTTCTCTTGCCGCAACAGGAGGATATTTTGGATTAATGCGTACAATAGGTCGAGCATCACTATCGCGCTTATTATTATTTATTAGCAAGCTAGTATTAGAGCTTGCTACTTTAATCCCCTGATTATCATACTTATAATCTCCTATTACACTTGTTTCTATTACGGGCTCAAAAGTTTTTGGCATAGGTTTAGGTGCTGGCGGAGGATTATTTTTAAATACCGGCTTCATTTCAGCCGGACGTTCCTCAGGCAATTGAGCCACCTCAACAATTAAGCTAGGTTGTGCTTCAGGTGGTAATACTTGATCGTTATTGACCAAGTATGCCATAAAAGCAAATAAACCAAAGGTTGTTGCACCCGCAAGCGCTGTTATCGTTATTATATTTTTCATCGTTTTACCCCAATATTTGATAATTTTAAAGTGGTATAAATTAAAGATGTGTGAACACACGCTAAGTCAGTGGCCAATATCTAACTTATGAGTAAAACGATTAACTTGCATAAATGGGGTTAAAATAAATTAATTAATTTCAAGCTGGATAAAAATAGATTATCGACAACAATTTGCAGCGAAAAATAATATTACAATTTTTTTAATAGGTTAATTTGAATTTAACTGCGCTGCGGTTACTATAGCTGCCCAATGTAACGTTTAGAATAATGACATGACAAAATTATTTAGCCTATTTGCGCTAGTACTCTCATTAGTAAGCATTAATAGCTTTGCTGAAACTTTAAAAGTAGCCTCATGGAATATCGCTTGGTTAGGCTCGCATGAATATAATCAGCGCAAAGACACTGACTATCAGAAACTAGCCCGCTATGCGCGTGAATTAGATGCTGATGTTATTGCCCTGCAAGAAGTTGAAAGTGCAAAATGGGCGGCAAAAGTGTTTGGTGATGAATACGACTATTTCTTTACCACTAAAGACTGGGTACAACGTGTAGGTGTTGCGGTAAGAAAAAGCAGCGGCTATAAAGCCACAGCGGTTGAATATAAAGAGCTTGATCAAGGATTAGCTCGTCGAGGTATGGACGTTACCTTAACTAAAGATGGTAAAAGTGTGCGGTTATTAGCAGTGCACATGAAATCAGGCTGTTTTGATAAAGCGCTAGACCAAACAAGCATTGCAAGCATGCCCAATAGCAATGAAAAAGAAGTTTATGCTAAAACTGCCTGTGCAGAGCTTGCCAAACAAGCTATTCCTTTAGAAGCATGGGTAGATGCACGCGCTAAAGAAGGTGTACCTTTTATCTTATTAGGCGACTTTAATCGTCGTTTTGTTAAAGACATTTCATTAAACTACAGTGAAATACAAGGCTTATGGCAAACCATTAATGACGAAGGTGCAGAAACCCTTTGGGCACCTACAATTGCGGCTGAATCGAAATGTTGGGGCGGTTATTATAAAGACTATATCGACCATATAATTTTTGATCCAAAAGCCAAAGCCCGTTACGTGGAGAATTCATTTGATCAGCTAGTATTTGAACAAAAATATACCCGCGAACTTAGCCAAACCTTAAGTGACCACTGCCCTATTTCAATTGAATTAGCGCTTTAGTTTCCTAAACAAAACCAACATGGCATTTTAATGTTGGTTTTGTAAAATTGTTATTTATATTTTAGCCTTAATCCTGCTGAATTAGCATACTTATGGCAATGAAATTGGAACACCCCGTGAACGATAAAAACAGCTTAGAGAATGAATGTGTAATTTTATTGCATGGTTTAGCTCGCTCAGCACATTCCATGGATAAAATGGCAGAACGCTTAACCGCTCAAGGATATAAAGTGTTGAATATTGATTATCCTTCACGTTCTTATTCTATTGAGCAACTGGCAGAAAAAACCATTTCAGACGCATTACTACAGTGCGAAGGTATGCCTGTAAGCTTTGTTACGCACTCAATGGGTGGCATTCTAGTGCGACAGTTTTTGAGTAATCATACGGTTACAAATTTGAATAAAGTCGTGATGTTAGGCCCGCCCAATAAAGGCACTGAGATTGTTGATAAACTTAGCAATATACCAGGGTTTCATCTAGTCAATGGCGATGCTGGCATGCAATTGGGTACAGGCGCATTGAGTGTACCTAATCAGTTAGGTAAAGCTAATTTTGATGTTGGCATAATCGCCGGCACACAAAGTATAAATTTAATTCTCTCATCGCTTATCCCAGATACTGATGATGGTAAAGTTTCAGTTGAGAGTACTAAGGTCGAAGGCATGAATGATCATATTGAAATGCCGACTACCCATGTTTTTATGATGCGTAATGACGCAGTAATCGAGCAAGTTCTTCATTACCTAAAACAAGGAAAGTTTGAACATTAGCTAGCACCAATTATTCTTATTCCCGCATAAAGCCTCCCCCAGACTAAAGTATAATTGCTTGTACTAATGGCAATTATTATCTTAAGACTATAATAAGGTATATATAAAAAAATATGCGGTGAATAATATGTTTACAGCTCGACACCTAGCCACGTCATTAGCACTTATAAACGCCTTTATAATTGCGTTACTCATGTTCGTATTAACTGAGGTTATCGAAAACATAAGTTTGTTAATAGCGGCTATATCAATAGTGAGTTTTTTTATTCTCCTGTTCAGTATAAATTTTTGTGTAAAAAAGACACTCCAAGCGCAACAAAACACCCTCATATCAAGTTTACAATTAGATCTTTCAGCTAACGACACATTACAGAGCATCCTTAGTCAACAAACCAATAAAACACGCCTAGCAGGTAAAAATATTGATAACAAAGCCAGTAAACTTGCCATTAACTCGGCCGAAGTTAGCTATTTTCTTGATCAACTCAGTAACGCTATTGAATTATCGAGTAAAGATGTTGAACGCCTTGCAAGTTCTGCACATCAAATGTCGATAAGTATTAAAGTAATGAACGAAAATTCGATCATCGCATCGAAGCAATCAAGCCAAGCAATGTCCGAAGCTTCGGCTAGCTCTGAGCAGCTTAATGACAATGTAGAAGTTATAAACCAATTAAATGCTGACGTGAATAATGCCGCCGAAAAAATTAAATCACTGTCTCAAAATGCCACTGAAATTCAAAATATCACAAATGTAATAGATGCTATTTCAGGGCAAACTAATTTACTGGCATTAAATGCTGCAATAGAAGCAGCAAGAGCAGGTGAACAAGGTCGTGGTTTTGCCGTTGTTGCTGATGAAGTAAGAGCGTTAGCTTCAAAAACGGCTGAAGCAACAGAAAAAATTGGCTCTATGTTAACTCAAATTAATGAAGAAACTTCTCAAACAACCCATGTAATGGCACATGTAGTTGAGCAAAGTCATCGTATAGTCAATAGCATGGGCCCTTTAGCTACTTCATTGAGCGATGTTAACCAACAAATGAAAGAGTCGACTGATGCGAGTAACCATATAAGCGCCGCGCTTCAGGAGCACAATACTACCAGTAATGAAATTTCTTTAGCCATTACAAACCTACATAATTTTTTAGTCGAAAAAAGCCAAGAAACTCATATTGTTTCAGATAAAGCAGCTGAGCTTTGCCAAAGTACAGAGTCAATATTTATTGAGCTTTCAGAGTTTAAAACAGGCTCTAATATTGAAAAAACTTGTCAAATAGCACAAACCGCAGCACAGCAAGTAGGCGAAATGTTTGCCGAGAAAATACAGGCGAATATCATCAATCAACAAGATCTTTTTAACTTTACTTATCAAAAAATTGCCAACACTACTCCGCAGAAATACCATAGCAGTTTTGATGATTTTACCGACAAATACTTACCTGCAATTCAAGAGTCTATTTTACAAAACAACACCGATATAGTTTACGCTGGAGCCGTAGATATAAACGGATATTTTCCAACCCACAATCAGTGCTTCTCAAAGCCGTTAACCGGTGATATTACCACCGACACTATGAATAATCGCACAAAACGCATATTTGACGACAGTACAGGTAGCCGCTGTGGCTCACACACAAATAAATTTTTGCTACAAACATACAAGCGTGACACAGGTGAGGTAATGCATGACGTTTCTGCGCCAATTTATGTTAATGGCAAGCACTGGGGCGGATTTAGAATTGGTTTTACTGCGCAATCGAGCTAAGCACATATACTTTGGTTAATTCAGCTTTCAATTTTTAAAATTTTTCTGAGGTAAAAAAAACAATTTAACACGCCCAAATATCTATAACGCTTTTAAAATAAGCATTACAAGCCAATCACTGAAATAGCTATTGTGAAGTTATTATGAATGTTGAAAATTAACTATACCAATGCATTAAAAATTTAGTATGGTGTTATTGAGCTTTAGCAGTATTTAATGAATCTAGGTAGGGGAATCAAGATGAAATTATTTAAAAAATTAGTGCTATCAACCTTTATTTTATCCGGTGCTTTTTCAAATATTTCAACAGCTAATGAAATGGAAATAACCGCTAAATCACAAATAATATCAGCCGATAGTAAACTTCGTACATATACAGGTGATGTCAGAATTGCCTTTAACAACGGAAACCTATCAACTAAATCTAGCCATGCATCTTTTAAAGATGGTCAAACCGTAATGGAAGGAGATGTGGAGATTATTCTCAGTAATGCTATTGCCAAAACTGAACGAGTAACCTTTACCCCTTCTCAACAAGGCTTAATCGCAAAAATGGATAAAGTTACCTTTACCTATAAATAGTAATAAGTGCTTTACGTTAACTTTATTCTTTAATGCGATAATCGAATTAAAAAACCGCTGCATGATACTTAATATAAACGTCATGCAGCGGTTTTATCTTATCATTTATTTATTGGTTTACTGTTGAGTCACTAGCGCCAGTCTTAATTCGTTCAGGGCATCTACAGCGAAGCCTTGATCATAAAAGTATAATATTTCACCTTTATTATTTAATAATACTACACGCGTGTTTGCGGCATTTTCATTACCTGTAAAAGCTTGAATTTTTTCACCATCGTCATAAATCGTTACCACACCTTGCCATAATGGTTTTGGTATTCCTGCTCGCATGCCATTATCGATAACTGTACTAAACATTTCAGGGAATAAGCCTTGAATCGTTGGCACTTCATAAACCTTAACCTTGGTATTTGTAACATCTAAGGCAATTAACCAGCGGTCGATATCAAATTGAGAGTTTTGTACATAACCAATTAATAACAAGGTTAATTCATCATTAAAGTCGCCAGGAATAGACACTGTCTTTTGCGCTAGTGTGGTGCCAACCACAGAGGGGAAAGTTTGACCGGTAATATCTTTATTATCATACTGAGTAGTACAGCCAGTTAATAAAAAAAGCAAACCAAATATATAAATTTTAAAACGCATCTTTACTACTCCTTACATTATAAAGAGCTATACGTACTCGTTATGAGTTTGGTTCACTTGGTGAGTAAAATAAATTTAAATAACTATAAACTACTAACTTAAACCAAGTTGAGTAATTAACTAATTCGGTTTTTATCAGATATGTTGCAGGCTACATTTAATTGATTAATGGAACTGTTTATTCATTATTGTTTTGTTTTAGTTCTCTTAGTCTTTCACGATATTTATCACGCGCGAGTGCTTGCATGTCGGTAACGGCATCGCTTTCGTCAACAATCTCTCTTCCTAGCAAGGTTTCAATGGCATCTTCTAAGGTAACAATGCCCGAGGTTTGACCATATTCGTCTTCAACAGAATAAATATGTACGCGATTTTTAATAAACATATCTAGTAATTGTTGAACCGGTAACTTTTCTGATACCGCGGTGAGTGGTAAGGAAAAATTACTGATGGGTTCATCACCAAAGCCGTTGCGTTCAGCGTCAAACAAGTCGCCTTTAATAACTTTACCAGTGATATCGTCAATGGTATCAGCGTAAACAGGTATCCGAGTAAACTGTCCTGTTTTTTCATGATCAAGTGCGTCTGTTACTGTAATATCTTGATGTAACATGTGTACAACCGTGCGAGGCGTAAATACATCGCCTGTGCGCAACTCTCGCAAATTTAGCATATTTGATAAGTATTCATTCTCTTGAGAAAACAAACTACCGTCTTTATAACCTAGTGACGCTAAAGCAATAATTTCTTCGCGTGTAATTTCGTTTTCTTTACCTTTTTTAAACGAACGTGTAAGGCGAGTCGACAACCAAACCAAGGGATATACAATTCTAATCAACCATGTAATGACATAAGCAGAAGGCACAGCTAAATTGCGCCAGAAAGTGGCACCTAAGGTTTTAGGAATAATTTCTGAAAAATATAAAATAACTAAGGTCAGCATTACAGCAATTAAAGTTTCCCATTTCTCACCAAATATTCCAATAGCCTGAGCACCAACACCAGCGGCACCCATGGTGTGTGCAAAGGTGTTAAGAATTAAAATACTGGCGAGAGATTCTTCTAATCGGGTTTTTACTTTTGCTAAAACTGCACCATGTTTGGGTTTCTTAGTTTGCAATTGCTCAACAAAGCTAGGCGTTATTGATAATAATACGGCTTCTAGCACTGAGCACAGAAATGACACGCCAATAGCTACGGCTAAATAAATAAAAAGTAAAGTCAAAAAATAATTCCATGTTAATGAACGTTAAGTTACACCCACAAATACTATCATATCGATGGTATGTTTTTTAATACGTTAAATTAATGTATTAGTATAGCTTACGTTAAATCTATCTAAAATATGGATGCTTTATTTCGTTTTATACCCGTTATATTTTCAAAGTGTAGCCATTCTTAAAATTTAAGCCACATCAATAATAATAATCTCACAGTCTTGCTGAGCTTTTATAGTTACAAATTTTTGTTGTGTTACTTCCGCGCCATCACCTTTTGCCATTTCAACTATTTGTTGATCATTACCTAAAGTAAACTCACCTTGCGATGCAATAACATAAGCTTGATGTGTTATCTGATGAATTAGCTCGCTGCCTTTGACTAATTTTCCAGCAAATATACGTGCATCTTGTTGAATAAATAATGCTTGTTGTCGATCTTCCACATAGCCCGAAACAACTAAAGGCAAATGGCTATTCGATGCACTTTTTGGAAATGCCATACTGTCCCAACGTGGCGCAACATTATGGCTGTTAGGTTCGATCCAAATCTGAAACATACTGGCCGCTTGAGAGCCCTGATTAAACTCTGAGTGCCAAATACCTTTACCTGCACTCATTACTTGTACTTCACCCGCCCCCGTAACGCCCTTGTTGCCTCTACTATCTTCATGAGAAATAGCCCCAGAACGTACAAAGGTAATAATTTCCATATTTTTGTGCGGATGTTCAGGAAAACCACTATGTGCTGCGATCCGGTCATCATTAATCACACGTAAACAACCAAACCCCATTCTTCTAGGGTTATAATACTGTGCAAAACTAAAATGATGATGTGTATCTAACCAACCATGCTTAGCTTTACCTAACTGTTGAAATGGATAATGTTTAATCATTTTCTACACCTTTAATACGGCAATAGCCCGTTGATAACTTACCCAACGGACTCCTCATTAAATACCGAAAACTGAGTTATTTGAATCGATTACTAATAAACTGATCTGCTGAGTACTTGCCAGCGCCTGAAATTGCTAATGCTAACGTCATCGCCAATAAAGCCAAAGCGAACTCATAGCCATTGTTCGACATAAATAAACCATTTGCTAAGTGCACTTTAATAATAGCAACCACCATAGTTATCGCCAAAACCGCACTCGTAGGTCGAGTTAACAGTCCTAAGATCAAAAGTATACCGCCAAAAAACTCCGTACTGCCAACCAATAATGCCATTAAGTAGCCTGGTCCTAATCCTATTGAATCCATCCATTGCCCGGTGCCATCGAGACCGTAACCACCAAACCATGCAAACAACTTCTGTGAACCATGTGCCGCAAAAATAATCCCAGCAATAAGGCGTAAAGGTAGGGTAGAATTACTGAGGTTAGTTTGTAATACTTTCTTAATAATTGAACTGTTCATTGGCTTGTAAATCTCTTTATTTGTTTAAGTTGTGCGTATTCTAAGCGTTGTAATAAGATTGAATAACCCCTAAAATCCGTTTAATTCATTCAAAAATTTTGAACAATTAATAAAGGCTATAAATATGAAGGGACCACTGTTAACTCTAGAAGCCTTAATGGTACTCGACGCTATTGATAACAGGGGCAGCTTTGCTTCGGCAGCCGAGCAATTAAACAAAGTACCTTCAGCGTTATCTTACATAGTTCAAAAACTTGAAGAGCAACTCTCAGTAACCTTATTCGTTCGACAAGGAAGGCGCTCAGTGCTAACACCCACAGGCCAACATTTACTATTAGAAGGTAGAAAGGTTCTCGAAGCAGTGAGTAAAATTACCGAGCAAACACAAACACTTGCACATGGTTGGGAACCCAGCATTAAAGTCGCTTTTGACTCCATTATGGCAATAGAGCCTATAATGCAATGCCTACAGTTATTTCTTCAAGAGCACCCTAATGTAGAAATTGATCTATGCGAACATGTAATGAATGGCTCATGGGAAGCATTAGTTGAAAACAAAGTCGACCTGCTTATTGGAGCTCCAAGCCCTGTACCGACTCAAGCAGGTATTAGTGCGATAAAAATATACGAGCACAGTAATGTTTTAGTTGCCGCTAAAGGTCATGAATTAAGCCATATTACACGAGCTATAACCTACAATGATATTGCTGACTATCGCACTGTCATCGTACACGACTCATCAAAAAATACCGTGCCCATGTCATTAAATATTATTGACCAAAGCCGCCATTTTTATGTGGCCAGCGTAGCGCATAAAATTGAAGCTATTGTTGCGGGTATAGGCGTAGGATTTTTACCAAAAGATCGTGTGCTGCCATATTTAGTAAATGGTGAATTAGTGGCATTAACAACAGAGAAACCCCACCTAAGCACTGATTTATTTCTTGCATGGAAAACAGTTAATAAAGGTAAAGGTTTATCTCGATTACGCGCATTAATGTTAGCGCAATACTCAGCTACTTAAACCTCATCTACAAAAAATAAACCACTATAAATTAATTGATAAAAAGCGTTTAGCTGCCTAATTATTCGATAACTCATGGCATGCGTTACGCGTAGTTAAAAATATTATCCCAATGGTGATCTAACGTTTTTTTCGCCTGAACTAAATCAATACCATGATAAACGCCATTTTTTAATACCACCAATTGCATACGCTCGAGTTTATTCAATGCATCAGTAATTTCAAAATCTAGCTCACATTGATACTTATCTTTAAACCATAATTCTATCGCCTCATCTAAAGCTTGAGACGTTAGGCCAGTTTGGCTTTTCAATAAAAAACTATAAGCGAGTATTGCTTCTTTAAAGTCTTCTTCTTCTGCTGCATCAATTAAGGTGTGAAAAACACCGGCGTTATTATCTAGATTTTTAAAATAAAGGTTGTCTGAAAGCGCCTTCATAAATTTAATCTTTCTATTCTTAAATTTACTCCACTCTTTAAATATAAAGCCTGCAAAAACCCCTAGCCCAAGCGCAAAAGAAATAAAGTGCTGTTGTGTCATTTCTACCGCTTCTTCGCGCCAGCCTATCCAAAACCCCAGTAATGCAGCAAGTAATAAAATTGACGCGCCAAGTTTAGTAACTAACACCACAGCGCCGCCAACCACGGCTGAAGCACCAATAAAGGCTTTATCAATGGGTCGCATACGCACCTCACTGTTCGGAAATAGCATTTCTAAATCAGCTTTAGGCACATTTTGAAAAAGCTTAACTATGGTTGATCCCGGCTCAAAACCTATCAAGGTTTTTTTCTTCGTATCGAAATGCGCTTGGTCTTTAAAGGTAATAAATATTGCTACGCGATCGTAGTTGGTAAAGTTAAGCGTTTGTTTTCGTAAGCCAAATAATGAAGTTATGGTTTCAGTCACTTGTGACTCGCCTCGGCGGTAGAAAACCACTTGCTCAAAATCGTCAAACTCAACTTCTAGCCTCACTTTAAATAGCGACTCTTCTGTTAAGGCGTCTTGTAGGTCTTGTTCGGTAATTTTTTCAAAATTCGCCGCATTAAGCACATGGGAAAAATTATTGGCAAAATTCGCCTGACATTGTGCTTTTTGCTCTGTGGTATAAGGCTCTAACTGTTTAGTATCGGCATTAGGATCAAATGGCGCGTAATCGTTTTTTAACGACTCTAAGGTTTGATGATATTCAACATGCAATGAGTTAGACAGCAGGTCACAAAATTGTCGAAATGATAATGAATCATCAAGCTCAAGCTCTCGCACACACATTTCAACAATATCTTGTTTTCTATAAGGAATAAAGCGATCAGCAGCCATAGTAAAATTTTAAGTAATGTCAGATAGTTAGAGTGTAAGATAATTCGATATATATTGGAATGTGAATATGCTTGGGTAAATAATCTAATCCCAAGCTGACATTAACTTATTCTCCCTAGCCATTAACCATTAGATTTATGTATTTTCTCCCACGTATCATTAACTTTTGATTTCGATAAATTACTTTCTAAATCAATAATATTCAACGGTAAATTTAATACATCAATAGCGGTATTTTTTGCCGATAATGGCTGTTTTAAGGTTGTACCTACCCATGTATCTCTTCCAGCATTTTTTGCGGTATAAAGTGCTTTATCGGCAATATCAATGCAGTCTAACCAAGAAACTTCTTCTGGATTATGTCCACAAAAAGGAAATGGTACAAAACCTACTGAGCACGATAATGAAATTTCAATATTTTGGTTAATAATAAAAGGTTTTTGTTTAATGTTCTGACAAATACGCGCAGCTAGCTTTGTCGCTAAGTCTCGTGATGTTTCTCTTACCACAAACAAAAACTCCTCTCCGCCCCAACGAATTAAGTAATCACTTTCACGCGCTATTTTTTTCAAGCGCTGGGTAAATTCAATCAGTACAGCATCGCCAGCTTGATGCCCATATTGATCATTAACTTTTTTAAAGTAATCAATATCAATTAGAAAAAAGATTAAATCAGCTCCTTCAATCGCGAGTTTATCAGCCGGTAATTTATGATATTTTCGATGCGTTAAAGCTATTTCCGCAGGCATATTACGATCTAAAAAGCGGCGATTATTAATGCCTGTTAGTGGATCTGTTACGCTGACTTGCTCAAGCGCCTGTGTTTTTATTTCTAATGCTTTAGTCGTTTGTTCAAGTACTAAAGTACGTCGCTTCACTTGCTCTTCAAGAAATACTTTTCGTTTATGTAAACTTGATGTCCGTAGACGAATAAACAAGCGTATTAAAATTAATATAACTGCAACCAGTAAGACCTTAGCGATAAGTGTTTGATACCAAAAAGCTAACACCTCAAAATGCAAGATTTTTGACTTTTCGTTCCAATGCCCCAGATGATTAGTGTTTTGTATTTCAAGTTGGTAATTACCAGGAGGTAACGTGGTATAAGCAGCTATTCTGTGCTCTGCATCTGTCATTATCCACTTTGAACTTAATCCAAGTAAACGGTAGCGATAATTTATTAATTGGCTATTAATGAAATCAAGCGAGGTGAATTCAATGGTAATTTTGTTGTTTTCGGCTGGTACCACTAAAGGTGATGCATTATCTTGTGTTAAAAGTGCGCCGCTGTAAGTTTGCCCCCCAACAACACTATGTGTAATCACTAAAGGTGCAAAACTATTGTCTGGCTGCCAAAGGCTTGGTTCGATAATTGTTATTCCACCACTACCACCAAAGACTATCTCAGATGCTGAAGTTTCAATAGCCGCTTGACCGTAATAAGGCGCAAGCAGTTTGCCATCATGAGCAGATAAAGGCGTTACCGCAAAGTTATCAATATCAATTACGTCTATGCCTGCAACACTGCTAACCCATACTCGGCCATATTTATCCGGTTGCATAGCACGAACAACATTACTTGAAAGTCCTTGTTTTTTATTTATTTGTATAAAGTTCACAGGGTGATGTTTGTCTTGTGATACAAAAATACCACCACCTTCAGTGCCAATCCATAATCGGTCATGTTGATCATAAAAAAACGACGAAATAAAATGATCAAACCTTATGTTTGGTTGCTCCGCTTGTGGCAGTTGGTAAATAACTTTACCTGTTTCATCAAGCCAATTAATACCCCGCCAAGTGCCAACTAATATTTCGTTATTACGCCCTTCACCAATAACAGAAATACGCTGATCGGTTAATTTATTCGTCGAAGTATTAATTTTTTTTGATTGTGTTAGTTGATTTTTATCTACCTTAAAGCGCCACAGGCCATCTGTACCACCAGCCCATAAATAACTGTCGTTAAAATATAATACGCCAGTATAAATATGACTGTTTCGCTCGCCAGTATCTAATTTTTGTAACTTTGACTGCCAATATTGGTAAATGCCCCAATTACTGCCAATAAAATTGTTATTTGAAGCTTGTACCGACAAAGTTTCAATCGCACCGCCAGGTAAAGCATTATTAGGGTTTTCAGCATCAACGCCAATATTCGCTAGAAGGCCCGTTTGAGCATTAATAACATCAACACCTTTTTCTCTAAGACCAAGCCAAATGTTACCTGTGTTATCTTCTGCGACTGAATTTACATTCATATCTGATAAGCCATTAACATGACCTACATCACCGTATATTGTTTTAAGCGCGCGTTTTTTCGGGTTATACGAACTTAAGCCTTTATTAGTAGCAAGCCATATTAAGCCATTTCTCGCGGGGTATATTTGCCAAATTTCATCATTCGCTAAGCTGGTATCAATTAATCTATTATGGCGCATTCTTTGGCTACTATTTTTTGCTAAATCTAGTTCAACAACCCCTCTTCCAAAACTGCCTAACCAAATAACGCCTGGTGATATCTCTGCAAGTGCATATAACCACTCTTTAGTAGCAAACGCTTGAGTTACCACTAATGTTGAATCTATTTTTAAAAGTCCATTCTGGGGAGTAGCAACAAAAATGCTTTCATCACTTGTTTGTAAAAGTGCTGCAATACGTAAACTGTTTGGTAAAAAGGCGGTTAAATCGAACGGCGAGAATGTAGCTTCATCTACTTGTTTATAATAAAGCCCTTGGCTAGTGCCAACCCAAACGGTATGGTTTTTAGCGTTTAAAATACTGAATATTCTTAAGTTTGGATCTGCCAAATATTGCCTTTCAAAATACAATTTACTGGTTTGGTTTGTCGTATTAAATTTAAACACACCTATTTCAGACGCTATCCAAATAAACGAGGTATTATCTTTTGTTTCTATGGAGATTTTACCTACAGCCGGAAGCTGGTTTGGAGAGAGTTTTATCGATTTAAAATTTCTAGTGTAAGGGTCAAAACGCATTAAACCTATACTGGTCGACATCCACATTATGCCGTTAGGGTCAGCCACCATCCCGCTAATACTGAAGTTTTCATCGTTAACTGTAGTAGGTACATTTTCGAAGTTTGTACCGTCAAAGCGAACTAAGCCATGCGTAGTTACCAACCACACAAAGCCGAGTTTATCTTCGCAAATAGTATTAATAGCGCCATGTGGCTGGCCTTGGGCTACAGAATAGTTTTTAAATATTTTATCGTGCCAATGCCATCTTTCAACATCAGCGGCTTTCGTGAAGAAAGTTAGCAAAAGCAATGTGAAGAATGTAAAACACTTGAAAAGTTTATACATAAATTTACTTCAAATTATTTATTATTGATTTGAATATTTTTATTTTAAAACCATGTTAACGACTATTTGAGATAAGTACTAGCAATAATGGTTACCCCTTCTTAGCTAGCCTGCACCATTACGCTACTGAAGAGCGATATAGAATTCCAATAAGTTAATAATGCCTAAAACTTCAAGTTTATGTGATATTAATTATTACAATATAAGTCTTTTGTAAGTAAAGTGAAAAATGAGAAAAGCATTAAGAGAAAAAATAATTACGGTCTGCGATAAAAAAATAGCCAGTAAAGGCAATGAAGTTGGGCTTTCATTTTATGCCTTTTTCGCCAATAAAAATAATACGCCTGAATTACTAATGGAAGCCGCAACGTGGTGGATACAAACGCATCAATTAGATCACTTTGTTAAAGCGCATATTATTAAGAAGATGATTGAAGATGGCGTGTAATTAACATTGCAGCTATTTTCTCAAACTACCAAAACGCATTAATCACTAACAAAAATTATTATAAAAGGAATTATACGTGAATACAGTGCCAAATTATCAAGAATACACGCTCGAAGAACTGCAAGAAAGCTATAAGCAACTCGACCAAAGTGCCTACCCTGAAATAGCTGAAAAGATTAAAAAAGAAATCGCCTCTCGATTAGTTGATATTGAAAGTAATGAAGCAACTAATAACACAGGTGAAAGCTACGTTACCCCTAAAGGCAATTGGTTTGCCTTGCATTGGCGCGGCTTATTATCACTAGAAAATAGCTATTGGATAAATGTATTTGCCATTGGCCTGATCCTTTTATATATAACCCCACCACTGTTTCAACTTTTAGCGGATAGTAATGCCTCTTCTGAATTAAGAGGCTTGGCGATTATCGTTTTCTACATAATTATAACAGGCATCTCTATTTGGCAACTCGTTGGGCTATATCGTTCGGCTGATAAACACCCTGCAAGAGGCGGCACTCAGGGTTGGGCAATGATAGCTAAAATAATGGTGTTTATTGGCGTAACTCGCTACTGCTTCGACATGTATCAAACTGGCATCCCTTTTATGCTAGCAAGCAGTAAACTTGCCGTTGGCCAATCAGAACTTCCCCCCATTACCATTCGATTAATGAATAATGGCACAGAAATAGAACTGCAAGGCGGATTCGAGTTTGGTACTGCAGCGCAATTATCACAGGTATTATCTGATAATCCGCAGGTACAAGTTATTCATTTAAACAGTATTGGCGGCCGTTTAGTTGAGGCAAATAAGCTTGCAACTATCGTCAAAAATAAAAATTTGGTCACTTTTACTAAAGTTCAGTGCTTATCAGCCTGCCCTATTGTGTTTCTAGCCGGAAAAGAAAAACTACTCGGTGAAGGGGCTAAATTAGGCTTTCATAGCGCCTCGTTTGGTGGCGTATCTGGTAGCGAACTAAAAGAATTAAACAACGAGTTACTTACGCAACTTGAACAAGCCAATGTTGCCCCTTGGTTTGTTCAAAAAGTATCGAAGGTCAGTGCCGATGACATGTGGACTCCAACTGAAGAAGAATTAATTAAAGCTCGCGTAATAGATAAAATTGTCGACTCGCAAGACTATGCGATGAGTGGCGTTACCGACTGGCAAAACCCAACGACAATTGATCAAGAGTTACAAAAACACGAAATCTATAAAAGCATGAATGTATTCGATAAAGAAGGTTATGCCGCAGTACGCGAAAAAATGGTCGCGTTTATTCAAGATGGCACGCCTTTAAATACCATTAAAACCACTATTAATAATTACCTTTATGTTGAAAGAATAAATCACTATATGCAGTTAGGTGGCGATAATGCAGTAATAGAATATATGGATGCACAAATTGCTCAAATGGAGTTTTTACAAGAAAAATATCCCGCCAAATGTGCCTTCTATACTTATCCTGAGGTATTCGATATTAGCATTGCTGATGATATTACTCGTATAGTACCAGCAACAATTAATGAAAAAGAAACCCTGGCTTTAAACTCACTTATTCAATCTCTATCAGTCGATAATTATATAGTTGATGCAACGGAACAAAACGAACTGATTACCCAAGTAATCAATAAAATGATCGCTTTTGATGCCTCCTACGGCGACGTACTAGGCACGCCAACTGATTATAAAAACGAGCCAGAAAAACTATGTGCTGTTGGCATTATGCTAAACAAAGAAATTAACTTATTACCAAAAGAGAAAGCTGGCGCTTTGTTGAGAAGTTTTTTCTTAACGCGATGATCCGCTATGAAAAGGTTTAGTATTTAAGAGCTTATGTATGTCAGGATATTTTACACAACACTTTTAACTGCTCTTACCTCAAAGCATAACCGACTGAAAAAAATGAATATTTTTCATTTGGCTTATTTTATGCTTGCTTAACAATTGTTTAAATACACAATAATTACAATTACCTACTAACATTCACGGATTAAAACTAAAAGAGGGATTAACATGAGATTTAAATTATTCAAAATACTTGTTACTGGTTTATTTATAACCATGTGTAACGCGGCAAATGCAGGCTTGTTACTCGTTGAACAATATGACGACTATTGGTCAGCAGACGTAAATCTACTAATAAATTACGCTAATACTAACAATGCTAGCTCGTCTGCACTTTCGGAAGTTATTGACTTTACAGATGATCCTGCAGGATTCGCTGGAGCAATTCCTGGCAGCAGCCCATGGCCTTCAGCAAACGGCGCAAATCTAGGTAATTCTCATCCACTTAATAACACCTTTTTCGCTCGCATTACTGGCGAGTTTTTCACAAATACAGCAGACACTTATTTCTTTCAAACTTTTAATGATGATGGTGTATTTGTATTTATAGATGGTGAACTTGTTATTAATGATCCGAACGAACATCCAGAAACTCGTTTCGAAGGTTCTAAATTACTCGGTGTTGGCAGTCATTCTGTTGAGTTGTACTTTTTTGAGAATGGTGGCGAAGCATCATTAGAGTTTTCAGTTGCCGACTCATCTAGAGTTTTTACCCATTTCAACGACCCATTAGGTGCTACTACTTTGGTGGCTGCTGTACCAGAACCTTCTACACTTGCAATTTTTGCATTAGGTCTTATGGGTTTAGCATCTCGCCGATTTAAAAAATAGTCTAAAATAAATTTAGCTTCTCGGTATTAGAAAACATCAATTGTAGTGATTGATGTTTTTTTATGTTTATTTTTTGATAAATTTAGCATCTACATGCTTAAAAGTGTTTTTTTAAAAGCCACAGCTGGCGAAATATTTAAATACCGATGAAATGCAGTTAGGTTTTATTTTAAATGAGTGTCTTTTAAACTTTTAGTACCAGCAACAATTAATGAAAAAGAAACCCTGGCCTTAAACTCACTTATTCAATCTCTATCAATAGATAATTATATAGTTAATGCAACAGAACAAAACGAACTCATTACCCAAGTAATCAATAAAATGATCGCTTTTGATGCCTCTTATGGTGATGTACTAAGCACGCCAACGGATTATAAAAACGAGCCAGAAAAACTATGCGCTGTTGGCATTATGCTAAACAAAGAAATTAACTTATTACCAAAAGAGAAAGCTGGCGCTTTGTTGAGAAGTTTTTTCTTAACGCAATAACCATTTAACAAGCGGATTTTTAGTGATTAAATAGCTTTATCTAAAAAGCTGATATACAAACTTCATCATCTTGTAACGTATAACAAAGCTCAGAGCCTACTAACGTTGGCGGTTCCCCAGTATAGGGGTTTTTATACTTCTCAAGATTTAGAATTTCAGTCAATAAGTCTTTATTTTCTTGAGTTATTATATTTAATAGGAGTAAACGAAGGTCTAGCTTAAATTTTTCATCATAAAGGTTTAAGAACTTGGGTGAAGCGGTTACTTCTAAATAGGCACCGACAATATTTCGATAATTTTTTATGGTAAACCAAATCAAATTATCCATCTCTTTTATGAGCTTTTCCGAATGTTTATCTGCTAAATCACTTGCAGCATTAATCCATGCAACCAAGCTTTCTTTCTTCGCATTATCGGGCATCAATTGCAGGCTATAGTAATCAAACATGCTATTGAGCGTCATATTTTCTTTATACTTTAACTTGGCCTGAAAGCTATGCAGTGAATAACCTAGATCTTCAACTCTATCTGAAATGTACTTAAATTGTAATGATCTTGTTCCTTGTGCAAACATCATTAACCACATCCTATTCATTGATATATCATCATTTGTAAGAGGGCTAAGTGCTTTGTTAAAAATTTCCCAATCAGTGAAACCTTTTTGCTTTAGAGCGATTAATAATGGTTGATAATAAAACTCAAAATTAACAATAGGTATCGCATGAAACAGGGCCTCTGAAGCTGTTCTGAGAAACTTTCTATCTAAAGATATTAGTTGTGACAATTGGTTTGCTGCTAACTCCAAGTCGTTATCTAAGATATGAAAATAAACCTCTATTGCTGCTAACCTTTGAATAGGAATAAGAGAATCCCAGTTAGGCTCAGTTGCTATTGAGTTGAGTGGCATAAAATTAGTAAGCATTGATAACTTGCGATATTGCAGAGTCACTGCCGCGAATTGTTCCGTAATTTTTTCAAGTTCTTTTCTATCTTTGGCTGTTTCAGCTAAGCAATTACCTTTATGAAACTCACAAAAAAAATCATCTTCATATACTTCAGGTAACCCTTCAATATCTGGGTATTTTAGTTGCTGAAAATAATCAAGTGATCCCTTATTAATTTCACCTAATTTAGTTTCGTATATGTCTATAGCTTGAGAAGTAGATATATCGTTAGAAGGCGATAAAGCAATTAATCCAATAAAAGCATTTTCGTTTAGATCCGTTGGTATTGAATAATATTCAATCCATTTACTAGCCTCAGGATTCAACTCATCATCACTATATAAGTGATAAGTGCCAGCAATAATGGCAATTGCTATTAAAAACCCTATTTTAAATTTCTTTATAAAGTCCATTTTAATTAGTGAAAATGTAATAGTAAGTGATAATGACTATACGTTAAATTGCTTAGCAAGCATATATAAAGTAACCTACAACAAGTTGTTTACACTATAAAATTTAAATGGATTTATGAAAATTTTAGTTTTGCTTTTCTTAGTTTTAGGCTTTTCCAGTTACGCTGCCGATGATGATGAAATCAGCGTAAATATCGCCAACCTACCCGAAGGCAAACATGTCGTTTTTGAGTGGCAAGGAATGCCAACAATGGTATTAAAGCCAACAAAAGAACAACTACAGCTCATCAAAAAGAACAAAACTCAGATAACACCACAAGATATTGATAGTGCAATCCAAAGCTATGCCAAAACGAGTGGGAATGAAAAAGCCACTATGCTTTACCACTCAACCAAAGATGCATATCAAAAGAATGAGCTGATTAATCAATACCCAGTAATCGTTCTACTGGCTGTAAGCCCTATTCGTGGTTGTGCTATAAGTGCAGATTATGATGACAATGTACTAGTAGATCCTTGCAGCGGGATCTCATTTTCTTTAGATGGTAGACCATTGGAAAATGGAAGTGAGTTTTCTTCCCCATTATTCATTCCAAACTACACAATTGTAGGTGACTACTTAACCATTCAATCGGCTAATGTTGATAATGCTATAGACTTTTCACCTGATATTTTAGCGTCAGATAAGTCTGATAAAATAAAGCTGTTTGATGCTATCTCTTGGGATAAGTTGAATATTGTAAAAACATTGATTGAACGAGACAAAAACTTACTCGCAGCTAAGACCAGTGTAGATTGTAATGTCGTTCATTTAGCTTCTACTAAATCCAAAGAGCTATTGTCATATTTAATTGATAAAGAAGTATCAACTACACATATTTGTAGCACTAGATATACACCTATCATGTTTTCTATGTTGATGAAAAAACATGACAATGCCGCTTTTTTGTTAAAGCACGGAGCAAAATTAGAGGCATATTGCGAAGGAAATGAGTGTGCAAAATCACTACTTGATTATTTAGAGTATGAAAATGGATATTCCATAGAGTATGCTAAAAAATTAATCCAAGAAATTGTTACTCAACGTTAGTATGTGAATTAAATTATAAGCGAGATAGTTGTGTTCAAAAAGTTTATAAATGGCGTGTTTTTTGGTGCAGGCTTTGCGCTCTCTTTTATTGTCATATTAGTTGTTTATTTTCAGTTTTTCTTTATTGATTCGATTAACGCTCGAACTCCATACACAGAGGACGAAGAAATATCTACTGAGGTCAGTAGTGTTTCTAAACCAAGGTTAGGTTTCTTAGGCTCCTCTGCTATATTTTCAGGTGATTTTCCTAGCGATAAAAATAAAACCCTCTCGCCGGGGGTAGGAAAGATTATTGGTACTATCTATGCTGAAGGTGAGCCAGTTAAAGGTATTGAGCTTAGACTAGGCTTGAATGGAGAGGTAATGAGTCAGTGGGCAACGACCGATAATACAGGGAGATATGAAGTTAATGTACCTGCTGGTGAATATCAAATAAATGGGTATGAAATTGACTTTCAAACGGCAAACAAATTTTTATCTGGTTTAATTGATGCACCAAGGAATATTCATTCAAGTGATATTTTCAAAGTAAGTGACGGCAAAGATGGCGCTGGTTTGAGTTTGTCATTTGTTAAACCCGTTATAAAGCTAAACCCGAAAAGTGAGTTCAATATTGACCAAGAGGTGGTAATTGGTTGGGAAGCTTACCCTGGTGCAGCACACTATTTAATTCAAGTTTATCGAAAAGAAGGTCCTACTGATTACACCACTAGCGATACCTTTTTTGAATGGTCAAATAGAGCAAAAACAACATCCACATCACTAAAGTTGAATGGTTTAAGTGAAAAATTAGCATCGGGCTTTTATTATACATTTGAAGTACATGCTATAGGTGAAAACGGGAAACATATCTCTAGCTCTCGCAGACAATATAGTTCTTTTGATTTTTATATAAATCCAACAAGCCAGACAAAAACGTAATAATGAATACACAGGTTAAAAAATTTAGACATATAACACCTGCATTTTTCTATGTAGCTATCAGCACTTTGGTAGTTACAGTTTCTAGTCGTTGGCTTTTATCTATTCAATGGGATCTTGTTGAGTTGGATGAGGACGTTTGGGAAATTTGGTTTCCTATGGTCTTCACTTGGATTCCTATTTTCTTTCTATTACGCCCTAAATTACAAATATTGGATTTTAAAAAGGATAATGGTCGTTTTATTCTTCAAATGCTGGTTTGGCTTAGTATCGCTATCTCAACCATTTGTGCTCAGAGCTTGCTTACCACTTCGACAAGTGATCTAGTTTCCTTAAAAGTAATTGAAGATGCAAATAATGAAAAGCACTCCAGGTATTATCAAATAAATACCTTTGATGTAGTTGAAGATATGGAGGGTATTCATGTTGATGTAAGTACCAGCGGGAGAGGCAATACTGATATGAATTTTCGTCTGTATGCCACTTACCCTTTTCAACAAACTATCGATGCTCAAACAAAGTACTTTTTTGGAATTCAATATTATAAACGGATCAGTAATAGGCTAAGTCAGCAAGAAAAAGAATCTGAGTATAACAAGTTTGTCAGTGCCTCAATTGCAAAATTAAAAGGGCATAACTTTCAACGTTTGAATCTATTTGAAGTCATTCCTAAATCTGAAAAGCTTGCAGGTTTTCTCCAGGCAATAGCTCAAAACCAACCCACCAAGACTGGACAAAAAGCTTTTATCCTAGAGCCTTATTTCGGTGATTTTGATTCTAGAAATGAAGGTAAGCTTGAAGGTTTAATCATTTCTTTAGTTATTGGTTTATTTCTTTTTATTTTAATTTCATACCTAACAGCTCTCGATAAATTTGAATTGGAACAGCAGCAAAAAGGGAAAATGAATATTGAGATGCCATTTTCTGGTATGGGGGAGTTTCTGGTTCCTGGTAAGGACTATTTTACAATGCCGATTATCATAAATTTGAATCTTTTGGTGTTTATTATTTTGATTTTCAATGGTGTTGGCTTTATTCAGGCATCTGGTGGCGATTTACTTGAGTGGGGAGCAAATAGACGACTAGAGACTATAAATGGGGATTGGTGGCGACTAATTTCGAGCATGTTCTTGCATGCTGGCATCATGCATTTAATATTGAATTTATATGGCCTAATCATGGCCGCTTTGTTTTTAGAGCCAATGATAGGTAGGAAGTTAATAGCTTGTTTGTACTTGGTTTCAGGAGTATGCGGCAGCATTGCAAGTATCATTTGGTATGAAAATACCATAAGTGTAGGTGCTTCAGGTGCCATATTCGGATTATACGGTGCTTTATTAGCACTAATCTTTACCAAGGCGTTTCCTGGTGAAACTAAAGGTGGAATGCTGATGATGTTTGGTCCCTATGTAGCGATAAGTCTATTAATGGGATTAACAGGTGGTATCGACAATGCGGCACATTTAGGTGGGTTATTTAGTGGAGCAATTTTGGGTTTGATAACTTATTCAGTTAAGAAAGTAAGGCTAACCTAATTTTGAAACTTGTATTGTTACCCGGCATGGATGGCACAGGAGAGTTATTTTCAGATTTCTTATCAAATTTTGATGGTGAAACTGCGGTCATATCTTTGCCACAGAGCGGTCCTCAAAAGCACGAGTTTCTTGCTAAGGCTATAGAGAGCAAATTGCCAAATTAATAATTGTACCTGACCTACTTAATAGAGCAAAAACAACATCCACATCACTAAAGTTGAATGGTTTAAGTGAAAAATTAGCATCGGGCTTTTATTATACATTTGAAGTACATGCGATAGACGAAAGCGGTAAGCATATCTCTAGCTCTCGCAGACAATATAGTTCTTTTGATTTTTATATAAAGTCTTTATAAGCCTTATTTTGAATCAGTATCGTTTTAAATTTTTTATACGCTTCGACTTTGTTTACCCTTGTTAATTAAAGAAGTATTATTAAAAAATACACTTAATTTTATTTATTTGATGAAACTTTATGAATTGGTTTGAAAAAAATTTAGAAGCACTTATTTTTTCTAGTCGTTGGCTACTAGCACCTTTTTTTCTCGGCCTGATCGTCGCGATAATTACATTACTTGTGAAGTTCATGAAAGAGCTTTCATCACTTGTTATGATGATTTGGAGCTCAAATGAACATGATGCAATTATTTCTATTCTCACGCTAGTAGACACCTCACTAGTAGCTTGTTTACTGCTAATTATTATCTTCAGCGGTTATGAAAATTTTGTCTCGAAAATTTCGGTTAGCGATCACGAAGATCGGCCGGCTTGGATGGGACGAGTTGGATTTGCTGATCTCAAGCTAAAATTAATTGGTGCCATTGTAGCCATCTCTGCAGTTGAGCTTCTTAAAGCCTTTTTAGTAAGCAATTTATATACTGGTGAGCAACTTGCTTGGAAGGTAGGTATTCACTTCACATTTGTACTCTCTGGCTTATTCTTTGCTATAACTGACTGGATATCCGCAGCTCGGAAAAAAGACCACTAATTATTGAGGTTACTACTAAAATATACCCGCTGCATTTCCTATTTAACTCGACTTTAATCGTTTTTGTACAGGGATGCAGCCAAATAACATTGAACAGAGTGCTTAAAAATACTGTTGAGTCATTTCACTGATTTGGCAATGCTGGAATATTATAATTCCTTTGTCGTGAGTATCTTGGTAAAAATCAAGCTAATAAGACATTGGATAATGGATAGAAACCATTGAAAATCATGTCGAACGTTGGACTACTTTTATTATGCAGCTATCCAATATTTAAGATGCATGAACTTGTAAACTTGTGCTTTGTACGTATTGAAAACGCTAGCAATCGGTCATTCTTTAGGTCAACAGTTATCGAATAACCGACATTAGCTTTTGTTATATCATTAATATATTAAGAACGGTTTTAACCAAAATAACTCGATGTTTGAGAAGCTGGAATAAGCTTATTGTGAGCGTTGAGATTATTCTTGGTTGCCTAATAATTAATAAAGTGTACCTGACCCTACTTAATACTGTTAATTTCCAGTAGCAATTGTCTTCTTATGGAATTCAAGATAGGCTAACTCATATAGCGTTACCCATTTAGCAAGGAAGTACGATGGAATACTCTCTTTTTGCAGATGAAAGTGGCACCTCTCCGCCAGAGCAATGCTTTACAATTGGTTGCTTGCTGGTTCCTCATAAACAACTTCAAGAATTTGAAGATTCAATCACACAATTAATTGAAAAACATAATTTACCTAGAGAAAGAGAGTTGAAATGGTCGAGAGTTAAAAAAAGTTATGGGATGGTAAATTTTTTAATCGACTTAGTTAAATTAATCAATATCTCTCCAGCAAGCTTCATTTGTAAAGTTGCTTGGAAGAAACATTATTTTAATTGGCAGAAAAATGAAGAAGTCGCATTTTATAAATCTTATAGGATGTTAATGACTCATTGCGCTAAAATCTTAAATGCTGAAATAGAAGCGAAAATTGACGATAAATCTGATGCATATAATAGAAGAGCTGAAGTTGTCGAAATAATTGCGAATCACAATTTGAAAATGCGGCTTGGTCAAATTAAACAAGTTCAAAAATGTGACTCTAAATCAGAAGTCATGATTCAAGTTGCTGACTTGCTAACAGGCGCAATAAACGCATCTCATTATTTATATCTAAATCCAGAGGCAGAAATCCATAAAGGAAAAATACTGGCTATAACCAAAATGGCAGAGTGCTTAGGTTGGGTTGCTCTACACTATGATACTTTTCCAAATTCAAATATAAATATTTGGCACTTCCCCTATCAACAGTATAGAGCTGTTCCAAAAACACTTGAGGTTGTGCCCAACTCAAATGTTAGTTATATCGACAAAGAAGAACTAGAGAGATGGATTAAATAATAGGTAGTATTAGCTTTGAGTGATTTAATTTATGCTGCCAACGATAAGGCATTAGAAAATCTGGGATTATATGGGTTCGATGCGTTGAGCGAGTTAGACAAAGTTATCGCTACTGTCTTTGCGATAGAAGCTGAAGTTAATAATGGGGGCTTTGATCAATTTTTCTTTAACTCTTCAGGTGACCTAGCTTTCTATGCACCTACTGCTTTAGTGGCAATTGGAGCATTTGAAATTGCTAAAATAGCAAGAAAGGCTAATTTGATCTTTGGCTCTGACGGGCCTCATCAAGATTGGCATAAGAGAACTCAAAAGCTATTTTCTTTTAACGATAAGTTTGAGAGCTACCTAGAAGATTTAGACGACCAATTTTACAAGTACCCGAATGA
Organism: Colwellia sp. NW0002-52-1; assembly: GCF_057550865.1. Lineage (NCBI taxonomy): Bacteria > Pseudomonadati > Pseudomonadota > Gammaproteobacteria > Alteromonadales > Colwelliaceae > Colwellia > Colwellia sp. NW0002-52-1. Next base: position 143,395 of record NZ_BAAJLU010000007.1, read on the forward strand.
TCTTGGGGCACTACTAGAAGCATATATTTTAAAGAATACAACTGATGACGATGAAGTAATAACTGATGAATAATGTTGAAAAAGTTAAGCAACTAATACCACTTTGGTATGCACAGAGGAAGTGGGCCGAAGAGCTATTGATGAAGTCGTTCAACCTTTCTAAAGCAGAAGATATCTTGAAGCAGAAATGTAGAGGTGCAAATCAAATTCCCGGCACCAATTGGATGTATCGAACTCATGGTATTGGTATAGATGTTTATCGTACTATTGAAGTAGGTGGAATTGACTTTGATTTTAATAAAATAGCGCCTGACGAGTGGCGGTTAAAAATATTCTTTGAAAAGCAATATAACGAAGGGAATTTACCTTTAGCTGAATACAGAGACCTTGCGGAAGATGAAGATTTATTGGAGTCTTCAATTAAGGAAGCACTAAAACCATAGAGATAGGGTTCTTTTATAGAGCTGATTGAGCGATTATAGATGACGTTAACACCAAACAAAATGGTCACCTACTCTGAAAATATTATAAGAATTGGTGCGCGAAAAATTCGACTTAGTAAACCAATAATTGACGCAAAGGTGATAGAAGATTTCATTTTAGTAATTCATGACTATATGGAATATCCCAAACATGGAACAGCAGCCAATTTAGTTTGCTTAGATATGGACGGGCAAGAAAAGTGGTTAGCAAAGAACCCTACCAATCAAAGTGCTGATGCATATACCAACTTTTATGAAACAAGCGAACCGATATCTGATTCCATTTTTGTTCATAACTTCATAGGTTGTGTTTGTAAAATAGATTTAGCAACAGGTGATATTGCTGAAGTGAAGTACACAAAATAGTCGAATGTTTTCAATGTCAGCGATAAAGGAATTGTGATGGAAAACTGGATATTTCACGATATAAATTTTGAAGGCCAAGCAATAAAAGTGAACGGCATTGATATTTGGAAACATAGCTGGCAGCCAACAACTATTAGTTCTTTTAAAGCACCTCACCCGCAACATAAAGATCAATTGCATGACTTTACTGTATACAGGGTAAAAGATATTTATTTTGCCGCTTCCGAGGTTAGTAATTGTGTTTGGTGCATTTATGTTAAGAATGGAATTGATACAAGGTTTGATGATTTATGAATAAGATAATTGGCGCAGTTACCTTAATGCTTGTTACAAGTATAATTAGTACTTCCTCATTGGCTAAATCGAATCCCTATAGCTGGGAAGAGCTAAAGAAAGATACCGATGTGGTTTTAATGGGAACGGTTACTTCTGCGGAACTACTAGTCAAGCCAGATGATATCGCAATTGTTGGGCGAGATAAGATGATAAAGCTAAAAGTAGCTTTAGATGAGGTATTGTATAAACGCATCTCTTTTGCCAAACCATCAAACACAGTAACCCTCTATCTAACAGGCTACAAAAACAGAATACCTGTTGGTGAGTTTGGTGCGTTCTTCCTTAAATGTGAAGAGGATTGTATGGTCGTAGATGAGCAAAATGGTGCTTGGTTAACCACACCTAAAAGAACTGGTAACTTCGGAAGTAAAGTTATTCATTCAACTAATGTATTCAACACTGAGGCTTTGTTTCTTTTTAACATGCCTAAAGAACTTTGGTCGAATCATTATGAGTGGACTTACTCTAAAGATAAGGACATAGAGTACCTGCAAGAAATAAGCTTCATAACAGAAGACAATTTTTCAAAGAAAATAGCATTGCTATTGAAGCCAAGCCTATGAATCAAAGAAAATTCAAAAATGTAACTAAGGCGGACAACAAAGTATTGTCTGAAAAATTTTCATTTCTTTTAAAATACAATGAACATTGTACAACGAATGATTTTTCGTGGGCTGCGATTACTATTTTTGATCACTGGTTATACGAGACAGACTCCTTTGGCGTTATTGAGAATGCTACTGAAACTCAAAAAAGAGAATGGGATATAACTATTAAATCATTTCTCTCTAAGCTAACTAAATTAGAAGTTCCGCTGAAATACAAATATGTAGGTCGAAATGCATATCAAAAGTTGCAATTTTCGAGCTACATCGATGATCAGCATGTTTCTGAATATTTGTCAGAACAATTTGATGAGGTGTACTCACCAAATATCGTTTTCCCAAGATTAGGTGTCGAGCTTTGGTTTCAAGATAACTGGACTATCCACTTTAAATATTTAAGCCCAGAGCAGTGTTTTGATATGTTTAAGCTTGTTTCTGAGCTTGGGCTTCATATTCTGCCAGCATATTGCGCAGACCACTTAAACGATTATTCAAATTTATCCTCATTCTTGTCAGACAATGGACTGACATCAACTTTAGCAAAAATAAAGAGTAGCTTATGACATTCAAGATCATACTGACTAGTTTGTTGCTGTTTACGGTTCCAGTAATGGCAATTCAAATTAAGGTCAATTTTGGCAAATACTCTGATTACTATCATATTAAATATGAACTTACTTCAGGACAGTATTATGTTAATTCTGACTATGGATTTAACAAGGGCGGGCAATTTGAAGTTTTGGTTCCTAAACGATATTTCCCCATTGATGCGCCTAATTGCAAAAAAGACATCATTATCCGAATGCCATATTCAGACAACGCAGAGATTAAACGGAAGTTATATGATGATCTGGTTTCATCAAAAAATACTGTTGTTACGTTGGAATTAAATCCATATGTAAAAATATTAAAGAAAGAACCTCTCAAGCTAGAGTTAGAATATTGTAATGTTTTCTTTAGACAAAGAAGTGGTGACTATTACGATCAGCTATAACAAAATCTCAAGTGGTGACTGATAATCTCAAGCAATATGACTAGTCACACATTTCTCATTATTTATGACGCACGACATCTCCAAAACCAACAAATTTAAAAAATATTAAAATATTTTTAGAGTAAAGGCTTTACTTTTATAGAGTGGTTACTCTATAATTACTTTGTTCTCTTTTGAGACCTGTTGTATTAATTTTTAAATTCTAGCTTCCCCAAGCTTCTATACCGATGTTACCTTTTGACATCGGTTTTTTTATGTCTAAAATTTGATGATTTTCTTGCTATCAAAGTACTCTGCTTAAACTAAATACATTAATGTTTGCACACTATTTACTGTTTCATCGGTCTATTGTTTCAAGTTGCTTATCAAGATAATATTTCTGAAGCTACTGAGCCATAAACCATTTATCGTTACCGAGTTACTTAGGATCTCTTATGCCAAAATATACGAAATCAAATAATGCTATTGCTGCACTTACGTCTGAGCAATATCGGGTTACGCAAGAAAGCGGAACTGAACGTCCTTGGACTGGTGAACTATTAGAAAATACTGCACCCGGTATTTATGTTGATATTGTTTCAGGCGAACCTTTATTTGCATCAGCTGATAAGTTTGACGCTGGCTGTGGTTGGCCAAGTTTTAGTAAACCAATTGAAAAAACTCATATAAATGAACTTACCGATGCTACACATGGCATGGTGCGTACAGAAGTTCGCTCTACACATGGCGATAGTCATTTAGGGCACGTTTTTACCGATGGTCCTGTTGAAAAAGGGGGGTTGCGGTATTGTATAAACTCAGCTTCTTTAAAATTTATTCATCGCGATAATATGGTCACTGAAGGTTACGAAGCTTACTTAGAACAGGTAGAGGGATAAAATATGACCATTGAACGAGCGGTTTTAGCGGGTGGTTGTTTTTGGGGTATGCAAGATTTAATTCGTAGGTTGCCAGGCATTACAGAAACCAGTGCAGGTTATACGGGTGGCGATGTTGAAAATGCCACTTATCGAAATCATGGTAACCATGCTGAAGCTATTGAAGTTTATTTTGATAATACGGTGATCGGTTATCGTAAAATTTTAGAATTATTCTTTCAAATACATGATCCTACAACAGTTAACCGACAAGGAAACGATCTAGGTAGCGAGTATCGTTCGGCTATATATTACACTAGCGCGGAGCAAAAAATGGTTGCTGAAAAAACGATTAGTGATGTAAATGCCTCTGGCTTGTGGCCCGGTAAAGTGGTTACAGAACTTGAGCCTGTTGGTGAGTTTTGGCAAGCCGAAGCTGAGCATCAAGATTATTTACAGCGCATGCCTAACGGGTACACTTGTCATTTTCCAAGAGCTGATTGGGTACTACCTGAGCAGTAATCTTAACCTTAAGCTTAAAATGAAAACTTGATGCTTAATAAAGCACCTGAAAAAAAACGCCCCGAATCTTCGAGGCGTTTTTTTTATATCTTTGATTTTAGCTAATTACTCTTCTGAATAAGGGCCTTCGGTTAATTCGTTCAGCTCTTGCATATTCTCATCTTGAAACCAATCACAAATCACTTTATCAGCTTGCTCTGCACCGCTGCGCTTTAATGATGAAAACGCCTGCACTTTAATGTCAGCATTGAGCTTTGCGAGTTCTTTTTTAACGGCAAGTACTTGTGCACTTACTTTACCTTGAGAAAGCTTATCGCTTTTGGTTAATAAAGCTAATACCGGTAAATCACCGTCTGCAGCCCATTGAATAAGGTCCATATCAAGATCTTTTAACGGATGGCGTATATCCATTAAAATAACCAATCCCTTTAAACATTCACGCTTTTCTAAATATTCACCTAAAGCTTTTTGCCATTTTTTCTTCATTTCCATAGGCACTTTAGCGAATCCGTAGCCGGGTAAATCGACTAAACGCTTGTTTTCTGCAATTTCAAAAATATTGATTAGCTGAGTACGACCTGGTGTTTTACTGGTACGCGCTAAGCTTCTTTGATTAGTTAATGTATTTAACGCACTTGATTTACCGGCGTTAGAGCGACCTGCAAATGCAACTTCAATACCACTATCTGCGGGTAAACGACGGATATCGGGTGCGCTAAGTGTAAAGGTCGCTTTGCTAAGATGAATGGCTGTAGATGACAAGTTTAGATCCAACTATGTAAGTAAAAACGGCATTATATCGTTTTTTCGCATTAAAGATGCAATTGTATTCAGTTTTTGCTAAAAAAATTAGCTAAAAATATCTCTAAGGTGCTTTAATAGTGTATGATGTTGCCGATTTTCCGGCTTATTGATTGCATTCAATAAAAAACACCAAAGCATGTTGAGAGTTTAGTTATGAAACATATTTTAACTTCTTTAATTTTAACACTTCTAAGTATTAATTTTGCTGTAGCCGCATCGGGCGATGCAGATGCAGGCAAAACTAAAGCAGCTACTTGTGCTGCGTGTCATGGTTCTAACGGGATTGGCGCAAGCGATACATTCCCCAACTTAGCAGGCCAACATGCTGATTATATTGTTAAACAATTAAAGGCTTTTAAATCAGGCGATCGCAAAGACCCACTTATGAGCCCAATGGCAGCGCCTTTATCTGAGCAAGATATGGCTGACGTTGCTGCATATTTTTCAGCTTTACCTCGTGACGGTGCCAGCCAAGGTTCAGGCGCTGATAATGCAAGCGCTACAGGTAGTGCTGCACCAGTAGCTTATGTACCAGACCCAGCTGCAGGTAAAAGTTTATATGAACTTGGCGACCCTTCTCGCAATATTGCGTCATGTATTGGTTGTCACGGAACTGAAGGTCATAGTGAAGTACTGATTTATCCAAATTTAGCTAATCAGCACCCAGAGTATATTGCTAAACAGTTAATGAACTTTAAAAATAAAAGTCGTGATAACTACGCAATGAATCAATTTGCTGGCAACATGACCAAAGATGACATAGCTGATATGGCCGCTTATTTTGCTGACCCTGCAGCAGTTGCCAACGTAGTTTCACGTAGAGTAATGCCTGCAGCGCCAATAACGGCTGAAGTTATTGCCGGTAAAGCTAAGTCTGCTACTTGTGCTGCTTGTCATGGCGCAGACGGTAATAGCCCTGTTGCTATGTACCCTAAACTTGCAGGTCAAAGCGCTGATTATTTAATAAAACAGTTACAAGAATTTAAAGCTGGAACACGTGAAAACGCAGTAATGGGCCCAATGGCTGCAGCGCTAAGCGAACAAGACATGCTAGAAATTGCTAGCTATTATGCTGCACAAAAAGTAGCAACGGCTGAGTTAGCCGGCTCTGAAATAGGTAAAAAACTTTACTTTGGTGGTAACGTAAAACGCAAAATTACAGCTTGTGTTGCTTGTCACGGCGTAAATGGTAAAGGTATGAATAAAGCTGGTTTCCCTACAATTGCTGGCCAGAATGAAACATACTTAAAAGCGCAATTAATGAGCTTCAAAAAAGGTGAGCGTAATAACGATTACAACACCATGATGCAAAGCGTTGCTTCTAAACTATCAGAAAGTGATATGGATGAGCTTGCTAAGTACATGGCTTCAATGAAGTAAGCCAGTTATAACGTTATTAAAAAAACCGCATTCATTGCGGTTTTTTTTTTTTAACTGGACGTTATCAAAGATTTGATTGATTTTTTTCTCCGCATTATTTCACAATCATTAAATTCGTGTAGAATGCAGAAGCAATACGTTAACAAATTTTAGCAGTAAACCCATGATCGTGTTTACGACAAGTAGAGAGTAAACCAATGAAAAAATTTATCATTACTATTTTATTAGGATTAAGTGCAATTGCTACCGCCAATGCGGCAGAAGGTAATGCAGAAGCAGGTAAAAACAAATCAGCAATGTGTGCTGCTTGTCATGGTGCTGACGGAAATAGCCTTGTACCTATGTACCCTAAATTAGCGGGTCAGAGCGCTAGTTACTTAGTAAAACAACTCGTTGAATTTAAGCAAGGTATGACATCAGGTGGTAAGTCTGGTCGTGTTGACCCTGTAATGGGTGGCATGGCAATGGCACTTAGCGAACAAGACATGGCCGATGTTGCTGCATTTTATGCTAGCCAAGAAATAACAGCAGGTACGGGTAACGCAGATGCTTTAGGCAAAAAACTTTATTTAGGTGGCAACGCTGAAATGGAAGTTACTGCATGTGTTGCTTGTCATGGTATTAATGGTAAAGGTATGCCAAGTGCTGGTTTCCCTGCCCTTGCAAGCCAAAATGCTGAATACTTAAAAATTCAGTTAGAAAAATTTCGTAACGGTTCACGTAATAATGACCTTAACGGCATGATGCAAGGTGTTGCGGCTAATTTAACTGATGAAGAAATCACAGCATTATCGCAATATATGTCATCTTTAAAGTAATATTGTTACGGGTTAAACGCTTGTAGGATAATGTTTAAAAAGCAGTGGTTATCACTGCTTTTTTGATCTAGCTTTTAAATAAAAGTGTGATTTTATTTTCTCAACAAAAAAGGGAAGCTCACTGGCTTCCCTATTCGTAATAATTTAAAAGTTAACCCTTAAATTAGCCGCTTAAAATGAGTATTTAAAACCAACAGTAAATACGTCAAGTCCGTCGTAATTTTCAAATGAAGCTTCAACACTGGTTTTGTCGTTTAATTTCTTACCAACACCAGCACCAAAGCCTAGTTCCCATTCGTCATCACTATAAGATGCACCACGATAGCTAGCTTTAACATCTAAGTTTGCATATGAAGGCATGGCATAGGCGTAGAAGCCATTATCGAAGTTATACTGTCCACGAACAGAAAGTTCGGTAAACCTTTCTACTTCAAGCTTAAATCCGTCCATGTTATCGTCAGAAATACCTGTACCTAAGCGCAATTCTGGCATAAAAGAAAATTTACTGCCCTCTTGAGCAAATTCGTAAGCAATTGAGCCATAGATAACACCTAACGAAAGATCTTCATCAGATAAGTTTGCATAACCGCCGCCCGCCGACCAGTTAGCTGAGGCAGTTAAAGGTAATGCCAATAAAGAAAGTGCAATAAGTGATTTTTTAAACATAATAATATCCTTTTATTCTTCTAGAGAAATAAAATCAAATTAAGAAAGTGCGCATGCTATCAATGCAACTTTTGTTAGGCAATTAAATTATTGTTATAAACTTATACAATACGTAACAAGTTATGTTTTCTGTAAAAACTCATCGGTAAAATATAGCTTGTTGTAAGTATTCAACCTTGTTTCGCGTTATGATCAGTACATTGCTTTATTCTTTTTATATTCGTTTTTTTATTCGGGATGCCTCATATGATCGAAATTATTCAACCTACTCAATTTAAAACCGTACCTTGGAAAAACGGCAAAGGCGAAACAGTTGAAATGGCGATAAATCCAGGCGGAACTTTAGAAAATTTCGACTGGCGCTTAAGTATGGCAAGTGTGGTTGAAGATGGTGTTTTTTCTAACTTTACTGGTTACACGCGCAACTTAATTTTAATTGAAGGTGATGGCATTAACCTGCAGCACAACGATAACAAAATTGATCGCTTAAAAAACTTACTTGATGTTGCCACCTTTGACGGCGGTAATAAAACCGTTGGTAACCTACATACTAATGAAATAACCGACTTTAACGTTATTGCCCGAACTTCAGCGTTTCATAGTAAGGTTAGCTGTCATAAAAATACTACCAACCACACTCTAGAAAAAAGCGACTTATGCTTTATCTACAGTTTATTTAACGACGCAACCTTCACGACAAAAAGCACGCAAGAAGTTACGGTTGTGCCTAGCCAACATTTAGTAAAAATAACCGACTTAGCGGCAGATAATGTTGCGATAACGGGCGAACATTTAATTATTGTTTATCTTAGCCGTTGTGCGATTTAAGCTTCGCTTTATAAAACGAAGCTTGTGCGCTGCTAAACAGGTATACGGTTATTAATCGCTATAATTACTCGTTCTAACTTTTAAATATGATTTTTTAATTTTGCTGTCGTAGTCTCAAGATAAAGTAAATTTAACCTAGGGAACATTGTGATGACATATCGACATTTTATAACCTTATCGGCTTTACTCATGTTGCTATCGCCGCTAGCAAATGCAGAGTTTGAACGCAAAATTGCTATTGATGAAAGCAAAACCACTAGCCATAGCACAAAAGTTAAAGGTAAATCGTTTGATTACACCGCAACTACTGGTACACAGCCAGTTTGGGACGAAGAAGGTAACCCAATTGCGAGCCTTTTTTATACCTATTACCAACGTTCGAAAGTAAAAAATAGAGCGGCGCGCCCTTTACTTATATCTTTTAATGGCGGCCCGGGTTCAGCTTCTGTGTGGATGCATGTAGCTTACACAGGCCCTAAGGTGTTAAATGTTGATAGTGAAGGTTTTCCATTACAGCCTTACGGTGTAAAAACTAATGAGTTTTCAATTTTAGATACCGCGGATATCGTTTTTGTTAACCCAGTTAATACCGGTTATTCACGAGTTTTACCTAATAAAGAAGGCAAAATGCCGTCAAAGGCAGAACAAAAAGAAATGTTCTTTGGGGTAAATGCCGACGTTAAATACTTAGCTGATTGGGTAAATACCTTTGTAACTCGCAATAATCGTTGGCAATCACCTAAATACCTTATTGGTGAAAGCTACGGAACCACCCGTGTTTCGGGTTTAGCGTTAGAGCTACAATCTCGCCAGTGGATGTATTTAAACGGCGTTATTTTAGTCTCTCCTACCGATATAGGTATAAAACGTGAAGGACCAGTAAAATCAGCAAATCGCTTACCTTACTTTGCAGCAACAGCTTGGTATCACAAAGCGTTAGCCAGTGACTTACAAAATAAAGACTTATTAGAAATATTACCTGAAATTGAAAAGTTCACTGTCGAGCAATATCTACCAGCCCTTGCTAAAGGTGGCTTTATTGCCGCCGATGAAAAACTACGCATAGCTAAACAAGTAGCCCGATATTCTGGCTTGTCGTTACAAGAAGTATTACGCAATAATTTAGATATTGAAGCCTCTTACTTTTGGAAAGAAATACTGCGTGAGCGCGAACAAACCGTGGGCCGTTTAGACTCACGCTATTTAGGCATCGATGAAAAAGTTACCGGTAGCAGACCAGACTATAACGCAGAGCTTACCTCTTGGTTACACAGCTTTACACCGGCTATAAACTACTACTTACGTGAAGAGCTTAATTATAAAACTGATGTTAAATATAATATGTTTGGCAACGTTCACCCATGGGATAGAAGTAACAACAACACAGGTAAAAACCTGCGTTTAGCCATGGCGCAAAATCCGTATTTAAACGTTATGATCCAATCAGGTTACTACGATGGTGCGACTAATTATTTCGATGCTAAATATACCTTATCGCAGCTTGATCCAAGCGGAAAAATGAAAGACAGACTGTCTTTTAAAGGTTATAAAAGTGGCCACATGATGTATTTGCGCTACCAAGATTTAGAAGCTTCGAATCAAGATATTCGTGAGTTTTTAAAAGCAACACTACCGAATAAAACTACCCCTGCGAAATATCAAAGTAAGCCATAAACAATAACGTTATATCAAATATTTGCGTTATTAGTCAGCGTTGTCGGTGTAAAAACTGACAACGCTAGCGCTTTTGATTTAACCAGCAGTAGGCAAATTCAGTTTGCTTATTGCTAGGCTCGCTAATTGGTTACTCTTCGTCATCAATAATATCTGGCGTAACCGTATCCACAACATCAACAGCGCCACCCACTACGGTCGTAGTCACATCAACCGCGGTAGAAATAACTGTCGCTGCAATACAGCCTGACAAACTAAAAATTACACCCAACAATAAAAGACCTTCTGCCATTTTTTTCAAAACAACTTCACCAAATAAGTAAAAATATTCATTCAGAATACGATAATTAAATGATAAATCAATAAATGAATTCATATACTAATTAACAATAAAGTTGCCACTATAGTTATGCTAGTTAAAGCCCAACAAAGAGATTTTATTTTCCATAAGAGATAAACTGTCGCCATTAATGATTTAACGATGATATTTATGGGCTATTTACTTGCAGTGACCCTGTTGTGGGCATTTTCATTCAGTTTAATTGGCGTTTATTTAGCAGGCCAAGTTGATGCCTGGTTTAGCGTTTTAATGCGTATTGCGCTGGCGACTTTAGTTTTTTTACCGTTTTTAAAATTAAAAAAAACACCCAAGGCCTTAGCTTTAAAACTGATGCTTATTGGCGCGATACAACTTGGCGTAATGTATAGTTTTTACTATCACTCCTTTTTATATTTATCCGTGCCCGAAGTCTTATTATTTACCGTGATGACCCCTATTTATATTACCCTGCTTAATGATGCCCTTAAACAGCATTTTAATCCTCGGTTTTTTCTTATCGCTATTATTGCGGTATGTGGTGCGTTAGCTATTCGCTACGAAAGCATTAACAGCAACTTCTTGGTGGGTTTGTTACTCGTGCAAGCCGCCAACATGTGCTTTGCTACAGGGCAAGTAACATACAAGCACTTAATGATCGACAGTAAGCTCGACCACAAAACCGTATTCGGCTGGTTTTTTATTGGTGCATTCATTGTGGCTTCTGTTTGTTATGTGTTATTTGGCAATAGCGATAAATTACCCAGCACACCAACTCAGTGGGGGGTGCTAATATACTTAGGTATCGTTGCTTCAGGTTTAGGCTATTTTGGCTGGAATAAAGGCGCAACGCTTGTCAATGTCGGAACATTAGCAGCAATGAATAACTTACTTATTCCAGCAGGCATTGTTGTTAACGTGCTGATATGGAATACAGAGGCTGACATACCCAGGTTAAGTATTGGCGCTGGGATTATTTTCGCCGCTTTATTACTTAACCAAGTAAAAACTAAAACGTCGATAAAAACCTAGGCTGCCATAACCTAAACGCTTGTCGCTAACCATTAAAAACGATAAAAATCAACCATTTAAAGATTGTTATGGTTCAAAGTATTAAAACCGAAAGATATACCTAAACGTTCATGTTGTTCAATCTCGTTACCGTTATAAATTAGGTTCGGTTAGCCGTGAAACTGCAGATGACGTTATAGGTAAAGCTTTTCATTTTCTTCATATAGGAAAGGCCACCAAACGACAGCCTTTGTTATATGCTTTTAATTTATTTTAACTTTTTGGCTATGCATATTTTTTTAGCTATGCATAGCTAAGCTAAATTTCGTAATTAATCACTTGGTAACCTAACGCTTCTAGTTGAGGTTTCAGGGTGTTAGCATCACCAACCACTACCATTAACATCTCACTTAAGTTTAAGTGTTTTTTCGCTAAGGAATTAATCTCTGCCTTGCTAATATTGGCGACTATATTATTGCGCTCTTTAACAAAGCCAGCACTTAAGTCGTGCTCTAAAATTTGTGCTAAAAAGCTTAACTTACGACCCGGAGTTTCATACTTTAATGCATCTTTTTGATTAATGGCATTGCGCATAAAGACTAGCTCTTCATCACTTATACCTTGTTCTGCGTAACGTTTAATTTCTTTAACAAACTCAACAATCGATTTATCGGTAACGTCTGCACGTACTTCTGCACTGGCGGTAAATGTGCCGGAAAATTTATTACCATAGAAATACGAACTTGCACCGTAGGTATAGCCCTTATCTTCTCGTAAATTTAAGTTAATACGGCTATTGAAAGCACCACCTAGCGGGAAATTCATTAAATAAGCACGATAGTACTCGCCTGTGATGTCTTGCGTAAGTGAGCGCTTACCTATGCGAATTACCGATTGTGCTGCGTTATCTTTATTAACTAAATAAATAACTCCACGTTTAGCATTAGATTCAGGTAAGTCTAATAACAAAGGTTTTGCTTCACCTGTTAAAGTATTAAATACACTTAAAGACTTTAATACCGCTGTTTTCTCTAAATCTGATACCAGTATTATTTCACTGCCTTTAGCTTTAACTTGCTGTTGATAAAGTGCTTTAACATCGGCCAGTGCAATATTCGATAATGACGCCTCTGAACCATTACTAGACGTCGCAGCAATATTGTCTGCATGTAGTAATTGGCGATAAGCATTTGCCGCTAAATAGCCTGCATCTTTTTTGCCATTAATTGCGCCTTGAATAGCGTTGTTTTTATTACGATCAAATTCATTTGGCAAGAACGCAGGTTGGGTAAGCTTTTCATACACTAACGCAAGTGTGGCATCTATGTGTTTAGTTAAGGCGTTTATATTGATCGATAAATATTGCGTGCCTGCTGAAATGTTAACCGAGGCACCGAGTTTTTGCAGCGCTTTACTCATGTCTTCTGCGCTTCGCTGCGTAGTAGATTCATTTAACATCGCCGCTAACAATGATGCTGTGCCTGCCTTTTCTTTCTGCTCAAAGTAATGACCTGCAGGAATTTTTATCAACATTGACGTTGTTGGTGTTTCAGTACTTTGCGTTGCGAGTATTTTAATGCCGTTAGCAAAAGTTTCTCGCCACATTTTAGGAACTTCAACGGCTTTATTCGCGCCAGCAATTGGAGTTACACTGCGATCAAAGTCATCTTTTGCTTTACGGACTTGTAAATTTTGGGCGGTAGCGCTTTCAAGTGTTGGAAGCACTCGTTTAGGTGCAACGAAATTATCAGGAGCGGCAACAAATGCCAACTGCCCTTTTGGTACTATACTCATGATCACGCCATGTTTATTTTTAAGGTATTTTTTGTAAACACGCATAACATCTGCTTTAGTTACGTTGGCATAGCGCGCGATGTCTTGTTCAATATAATTTGGGTTGCCTTTGAAAGTTTCATTCGCCGCTAACTGACTTACTTTACCGGCAACACTTTGCAAACCAAACACAAAACCTGCTTCCATTTCAGCTTTAGCTTTAATTAAATCGTCATCTTCTACACCACGTGCTTCAAATTCGAGTAACGTATCACGAATCACTTTTTCCATATCTGCTAAGGTTTTACCAGAAGCCGGGTGAGGTAAGGCTAGCAAGTTAAAAGTACAAGCGAGTTCAGCACATGGGTGACTTACTGAGGCTTGCACCGCTAGCTGATTTTTCACTAAATTTTTATACAATAATGACGTTTTTCCACCACCTAAAATGCTCGACAACAAATCTAATGCCGCTTCATCTTTATGCCTAACACTTACCGTTGGGTAAGACATATACACTAATGGCAAGTGCACATTATCTTCCATAGAAATATAACGATCTGCATCTATAGTAAATTGCGGTTTTTCAGGCATGTTAACTTCAGGACCACGAGGAATGCTACCAAAGTATTTGTTCACCATAGCTAAGGTTTCAGCCACATTTAAATCGCCACCTAAAGTTAAAGTCGCGTTGTTAGGGCCATACCAACGTAAGAAAAAGGCTTTTAAATCATTAACATTTACACGATTTAGATCGTCGATATAACCAATAGTTTGCCATGAATATGGATGACCAACAGGATACATAGCTTCCGCTACACGTTCGCGTAATAATCCATAAGGACGATTTTCGTAATTTTGACCGCGTTCGTTTTTGACGGTTTCACGCTGTATTTCAAATTTTTCTTGGGTGACTGCATCAACTAAAAAACCCATGCGGTCAGCTTCAAGCCATAACATTTTTTCAAGTTGGTTAGCGGGTACTGTTTGAAAATAATTTGTTCGGTCACTGTTGGTTGTACCGTTCATGGTGCCGCCAGCTTCAGTCACTATTTTAAAATGCTCGTCGTCTGCAACATTTTCTGAGCCTTGAAACATCATATGCTCAAAAAAATGTGCAAAGCCAGACTTGCCAATATCTTCGCGAGCCGAGCCAACATGGTAAGTCATATCAACGTGAACGAGTGGGTCAGAGTTATCTTGATGAAGTATCAGTGTTAAACCGTTATCTAATACATATTTCTGATAAGGAATGACCGTTTTTCCAGCTTTACTGTCTACACGCTCAACAAAGGTTATGCCAGGCACTGTTATTGCTGTCTCTTTAGTCGCTGCTTGTTTAGTGTTTTCACATGCCGTTAAACACAGACATAACAAGGGTAGCATCCATTTATTCAAAATATTCACCTTTAGGTACAACTATTATATTGAGTTATCTCAATACTAACTAAATAGACAACAAGCACAATAGCTTGTTTGTTATATTTTGCTAAAAATATTGTAAAATTTAGTAACGCAGTTTACCGATAAATCCTATATTTTTGCACTAATAGGTAAGCGACTGATGGCGCGCTAGAAACCACTGTTTAATCGATATTCAGTTACTTTATTAGAAAATATGTTACGCTCGATCAAAAAGCCTAAATTGAGCTTAACAAAACTCGGAGCAAATAGATGAAAGACCTACCGCAGACTTCTATTGAGCATTGGGTTGATATCATTGCTAAAAGTGAACTGCCTGCTATCACCTCGACAGCTAAAATGCTGGACAAATTTAATAATGATGATAAATCGTCTTTACCTAAATTAAGCCAGGCAATTTTGCACGATCAAGCGCTTTCTTCTTGTCTGCTTAAAGTTGCTAATAGTGTGCAACATTTTAGTGTTAATAAGGTGAATACTGTTTCTCGTGCTGCAGTGATATTGGGGATTAGGTCAGTAAAAAACATTTGCCTTACCTCTAAATTAGTTGAAGGACTGTTATCAAATAAAGAACTTAACCCTAAAATTTACCATCAATTAACACAATCAATGGCAAGCTCCTTTTATGCTGGGCTATTAGCCAAAATGATGGCACCACAATATGCAGAAGATACTCAGGAAGAACTCTATTTAGCAGCAATGCTCTATCGAATAGGCGAAACTGCCTTTTGGATTGTAGGTGGAGAGTCTGCCGAAGAATTGATCTCGCATAATGATATGGCCACAGAAAGCTTTCGTCAAAAATGCATTAATGAAATTGGCTGCGACTTTTCACAGCTTAGTACTGAACTTGTTAAAACATGGGGCTTAAGCGATTTATTATTAAAAGCTTTAGATAAACCTAAAAGTCGAACGATTGAAATTCAAATAATTTATTTTGCGGATAAGCTCAGTAACACAATTGCAAATCCAAGCTGTAGCGCAGAAGAGTTTCAGCAACTGTTAACAGATGTAGCGAAGTTAACTGGCTTAAATGTTCGACAGTTAGTACTGAAAATTGAGCATTTACGTGAAAGGGCTAACAAACTACTAGCATCTTACGGTGCTTCTGCTTTAACCAAGCATATTAAACCTTTGCCAAAAGAAGGTGACTTCCAAGGTAATAAGTACCAAGTTTTAAAGCCTAATCCTGAGAAAGAAATTAATTTGCTTAGTACTTATAGTAAGCTCAATACCTTGCTTAAATCTTCGACCGACTTAACAGAGTTTATACAATTAACCTTGCAAGCTATGTCAACAATATTTGCATTTGAACATTGCAGTTTATTTTTAGTTGTTGATGATAAAAAGGCGATAAAATCACGTTTTACATACGATATAACCGGTAAACAATCTGATATTAATACCAAGTTTTCTCTTGTACGAACTAATAATGTTTTTAGCTACGCTATGGATAATGGCCAAGCCATTTTAGTAAAAGATCGCCAAGAAGCTAAATGGTATCAATTCATTACCGGTGAAATTGCCGAGTTTATGGTTAAAGGCTCAGTAATAATTTGCCCAATTAAAGTGGCTCAAACACCGATAGGTGTAATTACCGCACAAGTTTTTCAACATGATAAAGAGATTTCTAGTACAGATTTTGATCTTTGTTCTGCGCTAGTCGAGCACCTTAACTTGTGCTTAACCATGCTTTCATACAAAAACAAATAAAGTAAACTTTCCTCAGTCTTTCGTTACTTACCAGCACCCATTTAAGTTTTTGTGTAATTATATTACAATTTTAAATTTTATCTGTGCTAAGTATATTCTCGGATCATAATTTACTTACTCATATTTCAAGCAAAAAAAAGAGTCGACAACTAAGTTATCGACTCAAAAGCTATATGGGGAAGCTTAAATTCAAACTTTCACAACAAGTGTTAAATTTGGAAACAAGGCAATTATAGAGTAACAACTCTAAGCATGTAAAGCTCATTTGTAATTTTTTTACATTTTTAGTTATTTAATTACCTTTTAATCCATTATCTGTGTTCAAAAGTCGATAAATAGTGCGCTATTGATAAACGTTTTTACTTTGGAAGTGGCATAGAATGAAGCATTGATGGTGTCTATTCGTGATGTTCACCCAGCTAAGCATTGACTTTACTACCTAAGCTTTTGACTCACTTGAGTATCAAGCACTGATTATCCAGAGTTCAGGATAAATAAAATGAAGGAATAAAACTAAAAAAAAGGCCTCTGCGTAGAGGCCTATAAAGTAACACTCGTTGAAGGGATCATTAAGTGTTATTTAATAAGAACGTTTGGCTAGTGAAATAATTTCACCATAGCATAAACATTATAACAATAAGGCACATTAATACTGGCATTAATGTGCCTGCTCCCAGTTATCACCAATACCAGCTTCAGCAATTAGCGGTACACTCATGGTGATAGCATTATTCATTACCTCTACCAATGTAGCCGTGGTTGCTTCAACAATATCCTGATGAATTTCAAAAATTAATTCATCGTGCACTTGCATGGTCATTTTAATTCTAGGGTCGTTTTGCTCTTGAATCCAAGCATCAACATCTAGCATAGCCTTTTTAATAATATCGGCGGCTGTACCTTGCATTGGCGCATTTATAGCAGCACGCTCAGCCGCTTTTTTGCGCATACCATTTTTAGCATTAATATCGGGTAAATAAAGTCGGCGACCAAATAAGGTTTCAACATAACCCGTTTCTGTCGCTTTTTGACGGGTATCTTCCATGTATTGAGATACATTAGGGTAACGTTCAAAGTACTTATCCATATAAGCTTGCGCGGTATGGCGAGGTACGTTTAACTGTTTTGCTAAGCCAAAGGCTGACATGCCATAAATTAAACCAAAGTTAACTGCTTTAGCGCTGCGACGTTGATCGCTGGTAACTTCGTCTAGCGGTACAGCAAAAATTTCTGCTGCTGTTGCTTTATGTACATCTTTACCTTCAGAAAAGGCTTTTACTAAGCCTGGGTCGTCAGATAAATGCGCCATAATGCGTAATTCAATTTGCGAGTAATCGATAGCAACAATTTTATGCTCAGGTGGCGCAATAAAGGCTAAGCGAATTTTTCGTCCTTCTTCACTACGAATAGGAATATTTTGCAAGTTTGGATCAGTAGAAGAAAGTCTACCCGTAGCTGTAACGGCCTGATGGTAAGAGGTATGCACTCGATTAGTTTTAGTGCTAACCAATAGCGGTAGCTTATCCGTATACGTAGACTTTAATTTACTCAAGCCACGGTTCTCTAAAATTACTTTTGGTAATGGGTAATCTAAGGCTAATTCTTGCAGCACTTCTTCTGCCGTCGAAGGCGCACCTTTAGGTGTTTTCTTAATAACCGGAATTTTAAGCTCGTCAAATAGAATAACCTGTAATTGCTTAGGAGAACTTAAGTTAAAGCTTTTGCCTGCTAAATTATGTGCTTCGATTTCTAGCTCGGCTAAACGTGCACCTATCGACTGGCTTTGATCTGCGAGCATATCGCAATCTATTAACACACCATGCTGCTCCATGCGAGCAAGCACCGGCAATAGCGGCATTTCAATATCAGTAAATACTGATAGCTGTGAAGTTATCTTGGCTAATTGTGGATAAATAGCTTCGTGCAAACGCATAGTGATATCGGCATCTTCAGCGGCATAATGCCCAGCCTTTTCAATATCAATTTGATTAAAGGTAAGTTGCTTAGCGCCTTTGCCTGCTATTTCTTCAAAATGTACTGTTTTATAGTCTAAATACTTCTCTGCTAGTGCATCCATGTTGTGACGCGTTGCTACACTATTAAAACAATAAGACTCAAGCATGGTGTCAAATTTAATACCCTGCATTTCAATATTGTAATGCGATAATACATTGGCATCATATTTTAAGTTTTGCCCGACTTTAAAGACAGTATCACTTTCTAATAATGGCTTAAGCTGCTCAAGCACCCACGTTAATGATAACTGCTCAGGTGCATCAATATAATCATGCGTTAAGGGTACGTAAGCAGCCTTACCTACTTCTATACAGAAAGATAGACCCACTAACTCTGCTTTCATGTAATCAACGCTAGTGGTTTCAGTATCAAAAGCAAAAAGCTCAGCTTTGTTTAGCTTTTCAAGCCAAAGTGTAAAACTAGCTTGGTCTAGAATAATCTCGTATTCGCTATCAACGGCTGCTGGAATTTCTGCAACTTCAGCGCTTTGTTGAGTACTTTGCGCAGCAACTTGGCTATCACCTGCATCTAAGTCGGCTAATAAGCGTTTAAGTTCGTACTTTTTATATAATGTTCTTAATGTTTCTGTGTCTGGTGTTTTTGGCTTAAGTTCAGCAACGTTTTGCTCTAGTACTACATCAAGCTTAATGGTGGCAAGTTCATAAGATAACGGTAAAAATTCTAACGCTGTGCGTAAGTTTTCGCCGACTTTGCCTTTAACTTCATCAGCATGATCCATAACTTCTTGCAAACTTGGGTGAGCCGTTAACCATTTTACCGCCGTTTTAGGGCCACATTTTTCAACGCCTGGAATGTTGTCTACTTTGTCTCCCATTAAGGCAAGGTAGTCAATTATTTGATCTGGGCGCACGCCAAACTTTTCAATTACGCCTGCTTCATCCATTTCAACATTAGTCATGGTATTGATTAAACGCACATGGGGATTGACTAACTGCGCCATATCTTTATCACCGGTAGAAATTACCGTTTCAATACCTAGGGCTGTTGCTTGATGAGATAAAGTGCCAATAACATCGTCTGCTTCAACGCCATCGACGACTAATAGTGGCAAACCCATAGCGGTAATAATGTCATGAATTGGCGCAATTTGTGTACGAAGGTCGTCTGGCATTGGCGGGCGATTAGCTTTGTAATCTGGATACATGTCATTGCGAAATGTTTTACCCTTAGCGTCAAATATCGCAATAATATTGCCATTAGGGTAATCTTTTTTCAAACTTCTGATCATATTCAAGACGCCAGTAATAGCGCCTGTAGGTTGACCTTCAGAAGTTGATAATGCTTGCAAATATGGCACGTGATATGCGCGAAATAAATAAGATGAACCATCGACTAAAATAAGCGGTGATTGGTCAGAAGTTGGCATGATAATTTTATAACTAGAAGAAAGATGGAGTAAGCATGCCATAATCGGCAAATTCTCTCTAGCTATTCATTATATTTAGTCACAAAAATAACCGAAATTGTGGATAAGTATGTTGAAAAGCACAGGAAAACCCCCTAAAGATCTGGCGAACTTTACGGCAAGTATATTTTAATTAATTGTTATATAAGGAAAAAGGTAAGTCAGAAATCCTTTTCACATATTTTTTATTATTTTTATATTATGTGGATAAATAAATGTCCAAGCTTAGATTTACTTGTTCAATTAACGAACAATAGAAATAAGCGAGCTAAGAGATTACCAGAAAACCGCGCCATTACCAGACAATTATTAAACTATTTTTACCCTTTTATGACACCTAGAAATAACAAAAAAACATAAGCTATATTTGGCAAGGGCTAGCTGAATTCGATGAATTTATTTTTAATAAAAATATCGTTTTTATTTGATAATGAATCCAAGATGAATAAAAACTAAACAGCCGTTACTCATGAATGTGAGTAACGCCAATGAGCGTTAATAACTAAATGTAAGGCATGTAACTCAGCAAATAAAAAAGCCACTTTAGACATACGTGTTAAGTAGCATAAAGTGACTTCGGTTATGTGCTTTATGAGCTTATTTTCTACATAGGTGGCCCAACTAGCGTAGTAAATATACTTGTAATGATTAATACGGTAAGTGCGATAAACATTTCAATTGAAATAGAGCGCTTTAATATGAGTACATGATGTGCTTCGGTGATCTGAGGTACCAGCGATAACTTATGCCACGCCCCCAATATAAGCATTGCACTAACCAATAATAATTTAAGTAAGATTAATTGCCCATAACTCGAGCTGAACAAATCTGCCACTGTATCTAAGTATTGTAAAATCAGGGTAATGCCTGATGCTAAAAGTAGTACGATAATAATAATCGCAAGCTGACCAAATTGATGCATTAAACGCTTCACTTCAGTCGGTGCTAGTAACTGGCAACTTTTATAAAGTGGTAATAATGAACCTACCCAATAAGTAATGGCCAAAACATGAAGTACTAATAAAGCTTTTATCCAGAAATTTTTTTCAGCACTGTGACCAGTAAAAGTAAAGCTATAGGTAATGACTATCAGCACTCCAACTGTTACCAAAATATTGAGCGCATTAAATAAGGGGCTATATTTACCCCAAGTAATCAGCGCAACGATAGCGAGTAAAAAAGCAGGTATTCTTACCAAGGCTTGCTCGCCAATAACTGACTGCCAAACTATTTCCAACATAAAGGCATCAGTCATGCCAGAGAAACCTGATTCAGCCATTGCCCCTGCCTCAATTGGCACCTGTAATATAGAAGCAATTAACGCTAAGCTTAAACAAACCAAAGCCCCACGTTTTAGATAGACATTAAAAGCCGCAAGGTTCTCGGCGCTAGCTTGATTGTTTCGAACTAGTAAACGTAAAACTAAGTTACCGGCCAACGCTGCGCTAGCAACATAAATGACTAATTTTAATAGCAGTAATAACACTGACCAGTAACTTATTTCCATTGATTAGCGTCCTAGTGATTATGGCTGTGCGAAGCTGGCATTGCTTTTTTCATATCTTGATGCATACCATGTTCACCAATCATAAAGGTAAAAGTGCCGGTCATTTTATGGCCATCACCACCTAAGACCATCCACTTAACCGTGTATTGTCCCTCGCTTAAGGTCGGTAATTTGTAATTAAACTGCTTACTCGCCTGTGCACTTGGCTTAAAGTTAAAATCTACTTCTTTATTACCTGAATCTGTAAGTAAAACTTTAGCTAATCTACCTTCACCACTAAAGGTCAACACAAGTTCTTCAGGGCTTTGCATCAACATAGCCTCATTCTCAGGTGATGACTGTGTCATTGACACATGTGCCGATGCTGTAAATGCTAATGCTAGGCTTAAAAATGCCGCTACTTTATTAAATAATTTCATTACTACCTCTATTTATTAAAAAATTAAAACCAAAATTTTACGCCAGCAACAAATTCTGTTTCGCTGCTACTTTGCCTGTTTTGTTCTGCATAGTCTGCTGTAGTGCCAAACTTGTTTGTCCATTCAACACCGATATAAGGTGCAAATTGACGGGTGAATTCATAACGCACTCGAAAACCAATAGCACTACTTGATAAACCACTGCCTAAACCATTTTCAACATCACTTTTACCATACAGGGTCAGTTCAGCACGCGGTTGTACAATCAATTTTTGTGTCAGTAGTAATTCGTATTCTGCTTCAAAGGTTAATGCTGTATTGCCGCCCTCGCCTAAGTAAGCGGTCATATCAATTTCAAACCAGTAAGGTGCTAGGCCTTGCACACCAAATGCTAGCCATTGACGGTTTTTGCCTTCTTTATAGTAGTCAACGCGAATACCTAATTGCGTATCCCAATATCCAGTCAGGGCATGTCCCCATAATATATCGGTTTGATTTTCTTCCAAATTACCCTCTGAAATATCACCTTCTGTTTTAATCACTAATCGATCAAATGTGGTGCCATACCAAGCTTGAAAATCGAATACGCCAGCATTAGCTTGCTCATTATATTCAAGCCTGTTGCCTAAGAGGGTATAAAAGCTATGTTCATCGGCCAGCGTTAACCTATGCTCTTCACCTAAGGTATAAGGGCCTTCAGTTAACGTTGTACCTGCCGAATATGCATGTGGATCTCTGGCATCCTTTGGCGCGTCTCCGCTTTGTGGCTGTGGTTTTTCACCATCTGCGCCAGCCATACCTGACATGTCATTTTGGGCAAATAATGGTGTACTTATTAAGGGTAAGCAAAGCAACACGGTGGACATCAATGTGGTTAACGATGTGGTTAACAATGTTAAATTTTTCATGATACAACCACCTCTCTAAACATACCTGCATCCATGTGGAATAATAAATGACAATGCCATGCCCAACGCCCCACATCATGTGGTGTGGTTAAAAAGCTGATCCGCTGTGCCGGTTGCACTGGGATAGTATGACGACGGACTTGAACATCACCCTGATCATTCTCTAAATCACTCCACATACCATGTAAATGCATAGGATGCGTCATCATGGTATCGTTTTGTAAAATCACCCGAATACGTTTATTGTGCTGCATATGTACTGGTGTACTTTTACCAAACTCTAGGCCGTCAAAAGACCAACTGTAGCGTTCCATATTACCGGTTAAATGCAGTTCAATTTCCGCTTCTGGCTCTTGATGATTAGCAATTCCATCCAAAGAATGTAGATCAGCCAATGTGAGTACACGGCGACCATTTTTACGCAAGCCAATGCCTGGGTCGTCTAAATTTGTTCTGGGCATGTCAACACGCATGTCAACTGATGCACCATATTCTGTTTTGGCATGACGAACTTTCGAACTCGCAACGCTAAGCGGGTTATCAGACATATTATGCTTACTATGGTCCATTGCCATTGCGCCATGTTGACTATGGTCCATTTTCATTGAACCTTGGTCCATGCCTGACTGCTTCATGTTAGCCATAGCACCATGGTCCATACCTGTCATAGCGCCTTTATCGTTGCCATGCCCAATATTACCCATATTCCCCATCATGTCAGTCATCGTTAACCATTCAACAGGATCTAAGGTTGGTGTTGGTGCATCAATACCTTCGGCTACCGACAAAGTGCCTTTTGCATAACCAGATCTGTCCATACTTTGAGCAAAAATAGTATAAGCATCGTTTTTAGGTTCAACAATTACATCGTATGTTTCACCGGGCCCAAAGCGAAATTCGTCAACGGTTACGGGTTCTACATTTTGTCCGTCGGCCTGTACGACCGTTAATTTTAATTCCGGTATTCTTACATCAAAAAAACTATTACTCGAACCGTTGATAAATCTTAGCCTGAGTTTTTCGCCCGTTTTAAATAAGCCTCTCCAGTTAGCCATGGGCGTGCTGCCATTCATTAGAAAGGTCATAGTTGATGCTGACAAATCGGCGAGATCTGTTGGGTTCATTCGCATTTCATGCCACATTTTTCTACGCTGCAAGGCATTGGCGACACCACTATTTGACACATCAGCAAAAAATTCAGGTACCGTAGGTTGGCTGAAATTAAATACATCACTCTGTACTTTTAATTTTCGGAACAATGCCATTGGATCATCATCTGTCCAATCAGATAATTGAATAACATGTTCGTTATCTGAACTAATAATGTCGGTTTCTCTTGGCTCAATAATAAGAGCGCCGTACATGCCAGTCATTTCTTGAAAACCACTGTGGGAGTGATACCAATATGTACCACTTTGCTGTAGTTTAAACTTATAAACAAAAGTTTCGCCAGGCATAATGCCTTTAAAACTAATGCCGGGTACACCATCCATTTGATATGGCAAAATTATACCGTGCCAATGAATAGAACTAGGCACTGATAATTTATTTGTTACTTTAATGGTAACATCATCTCCTTCTCGCAATCGTAAAGTAGGAGCAGGTATTGAGCCATTAATGGTCGTTGCCATACGAACAACACCAGTAAAGTTAACTGGAGATTCGTCGATAACCAACTCAATAACTTTACCGCTAAGCTCTGGTGCATTTCCGGTGATTGTATCTGTAAATAACGATGAAGCTGCATGAATAATACTTGGAAACGCCGCTAGCACTCCCCCCGCGACAAGTCCTTGAACAAATCTGCGGCGAGGCATGAAAGATGACTGTATTTTATTAATGTCGCCCATTAACGGACTCCTCTTATTCACAATATAAGTGCAGTATAAAGATGATACCTGTCAATAACATGACTCAAACATGACAAAGTTGTAATCTTAATGTCATGTTGCTGTTTACACAGTTACGCCATAATGTATAAATATTTATGATTTAGGAAAACTTCATGCGATTACTGGTTGTAGAAGATGAGCAAAAAACAGGTGACTATTTGAAACAAGGCTTAACGGAAGCTGGGTTTCAGGTGTCATTAGTGCGTAATGGTTTAGACGGTCATCATTTGGCGATGACTGAAGTATTTGACGTCATAATATTAGACGTAATGCTGCCTGACGTTTCAGGTTCGCGGATTTTACAATCGCTTAGAGAAGCAAGTAATCAAACACCTGTGTTATTTTTATCGGCTCGCGATAGCGTTGATGACAGAGTAAAAGGCCTCGAACTTGGTGCCGATGACTACCTTATTAAGCCCTTTGCATTTTCAGAAGTATTAGCCCGTGTAAGAACACTTATTCGCCGTGGCGGAACACCGAAAATTGAAAACACGCTACAAATTG
The DNA here is from genome assembly GCF_057550865.1 of Colwellia sp. NW0002-52-1. Classification (NCBI taxonomy): domain Bacteria; kingdom Pseudomonadati; phylum Pseudomonadota; class Gammaproteobacteria; order Alteromonadales; family Colwelliaceae; genus Colwellia; species Colwellia sp. NW0002-52-1. Next base: position 168,631 of record NZ_BAAJLU010000007.1, read on the forward strand.
CCGATTTAGAAGTCGATATTTTAAAGCATAAAGTAAAGCGAGCCGGTAAAAATATATTATTAAGTAATAAAGAATTTAGCCTGCTCGAATTAATGGTTCGTCGCGAAGGTGAAGTTTTACCGCGATCTTTAATTGCATCTCAAGTTTGGGATATGAACTTTGACAGTGATACTAATGTTATTGATGTTGCCATTCGCAGATTACGTGGAAAAGTTGACGAAGGTTTCAACATTAAACTCATACACACAGTAAGAGGCATGGGTTATAAGTTGGAGGTTCAAGTTAATGAAAGTTAACAAAAGACCTCTATCTCTGACTTTTAGAGTGGTTTTATTTGTCGCTGTTAGCACAATATTTAGTTTAACCTTTCTCGGCATACTAATAGATACCTCGATAAGACATCATTTTATTCAGCAGGATATTAATGAACTCAAAGTTATATCTTCTTCAATCAATGAAGCTTTGTCTAAAAATACCGACAGTAACGAAACGCTTATAGAAGAGTTATCGCAAGCGGTTTCAGGTCATCATGGCGTTTATTATCAAGTTAGCGACCAAAAAGGTAATTTTATCTATGCTAACGCAACATTAAATTTTCAACACTTTACCACTGCACCTGCTATTGAAGGTGATTTTGATATTGAAAATATAACACATCAAAATGTTGGAAAATTCTCATACCGTGTATTAGCAACGACTTACCAAACGCCTAAAGCAACATACAAAGCAACTATTGCTATTGATATGAGTTTTCATACTCGTTTTTTAACTCAATTTAGGCAAAGTTTAGGGGCGATTATGATTGGCGCTGCTGTTTTAGTGCTACTAGCTGGCTGGTTTGCTGTTCACCAAGGATTAAACCCGTTGCGCGGTCTGAGCAAAAAAATGCGAGATATTCAAACAAACAATTTTGAAATCAGGTTAGACGAAACAAACGTCCCTATTGAGCTATTAAACATGGTGCAATCATTTAACTTAATGTTAGATAGACTGCAAAGTGAGTTTTTACGCTTGTCTAATTTCTCTACCGATATTGCCCATGAATTAAGAACCCCCTTAACCAATATAATTACACAAACTCAAGTTGGGTTGTCAAAGCCTAGAGCGTCAGAAGAATATCAAGAACTGCTATTTTCGAATTTAGAAGAACTTGATAGGTTAACAAACATGGTGCGAGATATGCTTTGGTTAGCTAAAACTCAAAATGGCTTAATTAAGCCAAAACAACAAATATTAAATAGCCAAACAGAAATTAAAGCTTTATTTGAATACTTTGATGCCCTCGCCGAAGAAGCAAACATTACCTTTGTTCGCCAAGGTGATGATGTAAGTTTTTATTGTGACAAACTACATTTTCGCCAATTACTCTCTAACTTGTTATCAAACGCCATTCGATATACTGCAAAGGGGTTGTCGATAGTAGTCAAAACTGAAATAACAGTGCAAGGGCAAGTCGCTATTTCGATCAGTAATCCAGGCGATAAAATACCGGCAGAACATTTGCCTTATTTATTTGACCGATTTTATCGTCCTGATAAATCCAGACAACGCCACAGTGAAGGTGTTGGCTTAGGCCTTGCCATTGTTAAAGCGATGGTAGAAGCAAATAGTGGCGAAGTAACGGTTACTTCAGATGATGATAAAACCACCTTTAAGGTTTTATTTAATGCACCACCAAACAGAGTTTAGAAGTAACGAGCATAAAAAAACCACCTTTAGCTTCTATTCTTATGTCGAATAAAAGTTAACCGGTGGTTTTCTAACAGGTTTTATCTTTTAAAATTATCTCGTCAAATAGTGTCGATAATTAAACTTACATAGTGACAAATTCTTCAGCAGACGTTGGGTGAATAGCCACTGTGTTATCAAAATCAGCTTTGGTTGCGCCCATTTTCATTGCAACAGCAAAACCTTGTAGTAATTCATCGCTACCAAAACCAATACTATGAATGCCCACTATTTTTTCTTCTTTGCCGACACAGACCAATTTCATGCGTGTTGGGTCGCGATAGTCTTCTGTAATAGCTTGATACAGCGCAGTAAATTGAGAATTGTAAACTTTAACCTGATCTTCACCATGCTCAGCAATAGCTTCAGCTTCTGACAAACCAACCGTACCAATAACAGGGTGACTAAAAACTACAGTAGCAATATTAGAATAATCTAAGTGCTCGTTCGGTTTGTTGTTAAATAAACGTTCACACAAACGACGACCCGCAGCTACGGCTACAGGCGTTAATTGTGCTCGACCCGTATTATCACCTACCGCATAAATGCCATCAACATCAGTGTTTTGGAATTTGTCTGTCGGAATAAAGCCGCGCTCGTCAAGTGTAATACCCGTTGCTTCGATATTAATATTGTCGGTTGCAGGTTCACGACCAATGGCCCAAATTAGGCTGTCTACTGGTCCAATACTTTTGCCATTTTCTAAATGAATAGTTAATTTACCATCGTTATGTTTTTCAACTCGTGTTGGTACACTCATGGTGTGTAATGTAGGACCATGTTTAGCCATTTGCTCGACTAAGGTGTCGCTTAGCATGTCGTCAAAGCCACGAAGTGGCTTTTCTTTACGAACTAATAAATGTGATTCGCTACCTAAGGCATGCAAAACACCCGCAAGCTCTACCGCAATATAACCAGCGCCAACTACTGCTACTTTTTCAGGTTGCTCGGTTAATGCAAAGAAACCGTCTGAATCAATACCATATTCTGCCCCTTCAATACTTGGTCTACTTGGGCGCCCGCCTGTGGCAATAGTAATATGGTCGGCCGTATATAAAGTGCCATCAACTTCAACGGTATTTTTGTCAACAAATTTAGCAAAGCCATTAATTACGGTAACATCATTACTCGCAAATCCACGCGCATAAGCAGCATGTATGCGTTCAATATAAGCTTCTCTGTTTTCAACTAGCTTAGCCCAGTTAAAACTTTGCAGCGGTGCTTTAAAACCGTAGTCATTAGCATAATGTAAGGCATCAGCAATTTGACCGGCATACCACATAGCCTTTTTCGGTACACAACCTACATTCACACAAGTGCCACCAATGTGTTTTGCTTCGATAACGGCAGCTTTTTTACCTAAACGAGCAGCTCTGTTTGCCGAAGCAATACCACCACTGCCAGCGCCAATTGAAATGTAGTCAAAATGTTGAGTCATATTTTTACCTTATTTTCGTCAATGTATTGATTGCGGTTATACTAATTTAAGTTCTGGTGAATACTAAATACAGAAAACCAATAACTTATTACAGCAATACTTATAAGTAATATCAGACCTTAATCTGATGTTTTAAATTTCATGCACACTTTTATTTTAAGTGCTCGATAAAGTCTTCCGCTATCAGCGGTTTAGAAAACAAATAGCCTTGAATGTAGAAACATTGCTTATTCACTAAATAATTTAACTGTTCTTGTGTTTCAACGCCTTCTGCCACACATTTAATACCAAGACTTTTTGCCAAAACCAGTGTCGCCTCAATAATGGCTTCGTCTTTGCGATCTAAACCAATACCATGAACGAAGCTTTGATCTATTTTAATAACACTCAGCGGTAACCGTTTCAAATAAGATAAAGACGAAAAACCGGTACCAAAATCGTCAAGTGAAAGTAACACACCCATGTTCACTAGCTCTTTCATCGTTTCTATGGCTTGTTCAGGCTCAACAATAAAAGCACTCTCGGTAATTTCTATTTTCAATGCGCTGGCAGGCAAATTAAATTTATCTAATAAAGCCCGAATCGATGAAACAAGCTTACTATGATTAAAGTGTTTGACAGAAAAATTAACCGAAAGATAAAAATTCGGCCGGTATTTACGCCAACGCTGTAATTGTATGAAACCTCTTTCCATGGCTTGTTCAGTCATAGGTATAAGCATACCTAACTCTTCTGCAAGGGCAATAAACTCTACTGGCGATATAACTTCATTATTGTGGCGCCATCGCATTAAAAGTTCAGCGCCAACGGCTATGTTATTATCTTGTGTATTGATGATTGGCTGATATACGTTAAAAAATTCTTGTTCGTTTAACCCTATTTTCAAATTAGCTTCGTTTGTTAGTCGTGCTTTTGCTTCTTTATTCATTTGCTCGGTAAAGAATTGATAATTATTACGACCTAATTGCTTGGCGTGATACATAGCAACATCAGCATTTCTAAACAATTGCTCAGAGTCTTCTGCATCATTTGGATATAGCGAAATACCAATACTTGCGCCGATACTGACTAGATTATTATGTAAGGTAAAAGGTTTCTGCACTATATCGATAATTTTCTGCGCTATGTGTGCAAGATCATTAACGCTATTAAATCGCTCCAGGAGAACGACAAACTCATCGCCACCAATACGAGCTAACGTATCTTCTGATCGCAAAGACGTGGTAAAAAGTGTTGAGACCTCTTTTAATAACAAATCACCAAATTCATGCCCTAAAGAATCATTAACTTGCTTAAAGCGGTCGAGGTCTATAAAGAATAACGCGATTGGCGTTCGACTTCTGCGCGAAGAGGCTATAGCTTGCCTTAGTCGAATTAACAATAACGCTCTATTAGGTAAACTTGTTAGGTGATCATAATTGGCCATCACATGTAATTTTTTGCGCCTTAATTGTCGAAATCTAATCCAGATTGAGATAACAACAATGATAACAACGGCATAAAAAGTATAAGCAACGGGCGAAAGCCAAGGTGCATAATTAACATGAATACGAAGAAACGCCGGGGTTGAATATTGCCCTGTTATTGTTGATTTTACTTGCACCTGAAAAGTGTACTGACCTGCATCTAGATAAGGAAATACAACATAATTTTGTTGGGTTTCAGGAAACGAAACACTACCGACAAAGCCATATTTAAATATGGGATTCTCATTTTTTCCAAAAGTGAAGTCACTAAAATCTATGCGAATACCAAAATCATCATAATTTAAGTATATTTCTTCATCATTAAAAAGTCGGCTTGAAGTGTTAAGTGTGCGCGATAATGCATCAACGCTCACAATACTAACAGCGTTCAAATCGTCTTTATTTTTACTATTAAGTTTTATCGGGTCAAAAATACTGACACCTGAAATACCACCATAAACAAATCGCCCATCAGCTAATGTCAAAAAAGCCCCAGCATTGAACTCTGAACTTGCTAAACCATCAAACTTATTAAAACGACGTATATGCTGATCAGTCGAGCGTATTCGATATATTCCGCTGTGGCTCGACACCCAAACATTATCTTCACTATCAACTTGAACGCCATAAAGGTTTACATCTAAAATGCTATTGTGTTCATCAAAGAAATGCTTAACCTCAAAGGTGCTAGGGTCGATAGCTATTAACCCAACTTGCAAATATGAAAGCCAAATAAGGCCGTTGCTATCACGACTCCAATTATCGACATAACTAAAACCATCTCTTGATACGCCTTGAGGACGGTAAACTGGCGTTAACTTTTTAGTTGATTGATTATATTCCCATAACGTATCTGTACCTGAAATAAGCACATTATTAGGGTCATCAGAAAATGAAGGCATGATATGCCAAACATAATTGTTATCAAAATAATCAGGTAAATTATCAAGATTACTTACTTCACCTGTAAGCGCATGAATTTTTTGAACACCTTGTTTAGAAGTTAACCAAATATAGTTATCAATACTTTCGATGCTTAACCAGTCGTTAGCATTCGTTAATACTTTATGTGTTTCTTCAGGAAAATTGGGCGTTATTATGCTTTTTTTATCAACATCGAAAATAACAATACCAGAAGCCGTTGATAGCCAAAGTCGCCCAAGGTAATCTTTTTCAATGTCATAAATGTTACTTTGCGTAAATGTTGTTTTATTGTTGTTATTCAACAGATAACGTTGAATATTGTCGGTGACTAAATTAATAAGATTAAGACCATTATTGGTTCCTACCCACAATCTATTTTTTTGTGTGCTGACTATAGAAGTAACATTGCCATGAGATAAACTATTTAGATTAGAATAATCATAGTTATAAGTGGTTACTATTTCAGACTTAGGATCCCAACGATACGCACCAGAACTATTAGAGCCCATCCATAACAAGCCATTACTATCCACCAATAAACTAATAACACTCGGGTCTGCAACTGCCTTGAAATGTTCACTAAACTTAAATAAAAATTCATTCTTATGTGTAGCAGTATCAATGCGATAAACCCCTTGAGTTGTTGCCACATAAATAATATTTTCTGTGGCTAACAATTGCCAAACAGAGGTATTTTCAATCGCTATTTTGTAGGGTAGGTATTCACTTTTAGCCTGCAGAAATGCGGTTAAATCTTGCTCAGAAAAACTAAAAACACCATCGTTTGAGCCCAAGTAATAATGACCGTTTAAAAAAACAGCACTATAGGATTTTGAAGACTCTAATTCATTAAAGTTACTGCCCGCCGTTGGGCTATGCAAAACCGGAGGTAATTGAATAATCTGTTCTGCTTCGACGTTATATACGAAAGTCCCTGCTCGGCTAAAAAACATTAATCGTTCATTTAAAATTGCTAAACCGTATAGCATATCAGCACCAGATAGATACAGTGTAAAATCGAGTTTCTTTATAACTACGCCAGATTTTGCATCGTAATTAATAGCGGTATTCTCGGTTAAAAACCATAAACTGTGGTTTTTTTTATCCTCAATAATACGCCAAATTTCTAAATCATTTTTATTAAAGCCAATACTAAAAATTAACTGATATTCTTCTGTTAAAGGGTTATAGCTATATAAGCCTTTACCCGATAAAGAAATCCAAACTAAGCCATCGCTTGCCACATAAATATTGTTAACACTAAATTTATTAAAATCATTGTCAGGGCCCATTAAGGTGCTGACTTTATAGCCATCATAAATGTTAATACCATTTTCTGTGCCAAACCAAATATACCCTTGTTTATCTTGTGCTATCGCTTGCGCGCTTGCCTGTGACAAGCCATCTTCTACCGTAACTCTCTCAAGCATTACGTTATTCATTTTTGCCGTGGCTGAATCAGAGAAACCACAAAAGAAAACAACAATTAAAACTGCTATCAAAAATAAAAACTGATTGATTTTTAACATATTTTCAAAAACTCAATTCTCGATAATAAAAAATGAAATAATAAATGGTACTTACATAAAAATTAAGTATGGCACTGTTTCACAAAAATTTACTTACATTACAAGTAATAATAGCATGTTGCTCTTCACTATTTCATAGGGGCACATATTTATACTACTCAACAACTAAAGCCTTGAATTAATCTATTCTGCCCTTATCTTTACTAGCAATGTCTAACAACAAATAGTGCCCATTATGACCAACCCATTATTACAAACCACACCGTTACCGCAATTTTCTAAAATCAAACCTGAACATATTAAGCCTGCGGTTGAAGAGTCTATTGCCAATTGTAAAAATATTATTGGCGAAATATTGGCTAATAATACGGAGTTTACCTGGGATAACTTGGTTGCACCTATTGATGAAGTTGACGACGTTTTAGGTAAATTATGGTCACCTATTTCGCACATGAACTCAGTGGTAAGCAGCGATGAGCATCGCGAGGCTTACGAGTCATGCTTGCCACTTTTATCTGAATACGGCACTTTTGTTGGGCAACATGCTGGCTTATTTTCAGCTTATCAGCAATTAAGTGAAAGTGCAGCGTTTAAAGAGCTGAACACGGCTCAGCAAAAAGTAATTAACAACGCTTTACGCGATTTTAAACTTTCAGGTATTGCGTTAAATGAACAAGACAAAAAGCGCTACGGTGAAATTTCAACCCGTTTATCTGAACTTAGCTCAACCTTTGGAAATAATATTCTTGATGCTACACAAGCCTTTAGCGTTAATATTACTGACGAGAAAGAGCTTACTGGTTTACCCGAGAGCGCAAAAGAAGCCGCAAAAGCCTTAGCCGAATCACAAGAAAAGTCAGGGTGGTTATTTACTCTAGACATTCCAAGTTACTTACCGGTAATGACTTACTGTGACAATCAAGCATTACGCGAAAAAATGTATCGCGCCTTTGTAACACGCGCTTCAGAAATAGGGCCAAACGGCGGCGAATTTGACAACAGCCCAATTATGGCAGAATTACTCGCATTACGTCACGAGCTTTCTACTTTGTTAGGCTTTGACAGCTTTGCCGATAAATCGTTAGCCACAAAAATGGCGCAAAACACTAACGAAGTATTAGGATTTTTAGAAGATTTAGCGGTTAAATCAAAATATCAAGGCGAACAAGATTTTGCAGAAGTTACAGCCTTTGCAGAAAAAACTTTTGGTCAAAGTAATTTACAAGCTTGGGATTTACCTTATTACAGCGAGAAATTGAAACAAGATCGCTACGCTATTTCTGACGAAGAACTGCGCCCATATTTTCCAGAAAGCAAAGTGGTAGCCGGCTTATTTGAAGTTGTGCATCGCTTGTTTGGCTTACAAATTAGCGAACGAAAAGACGTGGATACTTGGCACAAAGACGTTAAGTTTTTTGATGTTTTAGACAACAAACAACAGCTGCGTGGTAGTTTCTATTTCGATTTATATGCTCGCTCGAAAAAGCGTGGCGGTGCTTGGATGGATGATTGCGTTGGCCGTCGTGAATTAGCTAACGGCGATATTCAATACCCCGTTGCCTACCTTACCTGTAACTTCAATGGCCCCGTTGGCGATAAGCCCGCTCTCTTTACACATGATGAAGTCGTCACCTTATTCCACGAATTTGGCCATGGCATCCATCATATGTTAACGCAAATTAATGCCGCAGGAGTTTCAGGCATCAACGGTGTGCCATGGGATGCTGTTGAATTACCGAGTCAATTTTTAGAAAACTGGTGTTGGCAACCAGAGGCATTAGCCTTTATTTCTGGTCATTACCAAACCAATGAGCCTTTACCTCAAGATATGCTCGACAAAATGTTAGCAGCGAAAAACTTTCAATCTGCCATGCAAATGATCCGTCAACTTGAATTCAGCTTGTTCGACTTTAAAATGCATGCGCAATACTCACCAGAAAAAGGTGATGAAATTCAGCAGGTGTTAAATCAAGTGCGTGAAGATTACGCAATTATCAAAGCACCTGATTTTAACCGCTTTCAGCATAGCTTTGGCCACATTTTTGGTGGTGGTTATGCAGCAGGCTACTACAGCTATAAATGGGCTGAAGTATTATCGGCAGATGCATTTTCTCGTTTTGAAGAAGAAGGCATTTTCAACCAAAAAGTTGGGCACGACTTTTTAACCAATGTGTTAGAAATGGGCGGTTCAAAAGAGCCAAGCGAATTATTTAAAGCCTTTCGTGGTCGCGAGCCTAACATTGACGCATTATTACGTCATAGCGGCATCACAGGTTAAATTCCATGGCATTAGAAACAATTGACGAAATTTATCAACGCGCCGCAGCCCGCAAAGGTGGCGCAGCCAAGCTCAATATATTGCTGGGCGCTGGTAAACAAGACCACTTATTAACAGCAATTCCTGACGATCGCTTTTTATCTGAGTTCAGTAAAAAGGTTTTTCAGTCAGGCTTTGTTTGGCGCGTTGTTGAAAACAAATGGCTAAACTTTGAAGAAAGCTTCTTTAATTTCAATATCGAAAAAGTGTTGATGATGCCAGAAGAAATGATGGAGCGAAAAGCCGCAGATCCCAAAATTATTCGAAACTTTAATAAAGTAAAAACCATTAAAGCCAACGCACAAATGATTTTTGAAGAGCAGCAACAAGGACATAGCTTTGCTGAGTTCATTGCCAAATGGCCAAGCGACAATATTATCGGTTTATGGGCTTATTTGAAAAAGCATGGTCAACGCCTTGGTGGCAACACAGGCCCTTATGCTTTAAGAGCTTTAGGCAAAGATACATTTTTGCTTAGCCGAGACATTGAAGCCTATTTTCGAGCACACGATATAATTACTGGCGGTATTCAAACAAAATCAAGCTTAAATGCCATTCAAGCAAGCTTTAATACTTGGCAGCAACAGTGTGACTTATCGTTAGGGCAAATCAGCCGTTTGGTTGCTTATGCCACAGGTGATAATCATATTCATTTAGAAGAAGTTGCTGATGTTGAATAAAATTGCTGTTGCCTATGTTGATGCAGTTGACGTTGATAAAGCCAAAAAAATTGCCAAAAAATGGCAGTTAGATTATATCGGCGATATCGCCGCCATAAAAAATCACCCAGAGCTATTATTTGCCTTACAAGTTAATTTACAACGCCTAGAACTTAGCAAGCTTGATGAACCAAAATTGGGCGCTATTTGCGTTGATTTTGTCGATGGTGCTACCGCGCATCGTCGTAAATTTGGTGGTGGACGCGGTCAAGACATTGCCAAAGCCGTAGGCTTAAAACATGGCTTTACGCCAAATGTACTTGATGCTACCGCAGGTTTAGGTCGAGATGCATTTGTATTAGCCACCTTAGGTTGCAACGTTACCATGATGGAGCGTATGCCCATTGTAGCCGCCTTGCTCGAAGACGGTTTAGAGCGAGCAAAATTAAGTACAGAAATAAACGACATTACCAATCGCATGAGCTTAATTAACTCTTCATCGATTGAAAACATGACCTTAGCCGAACCACCCGATGTAATTTATCTCGATCCTATGTATCCACACCGAGAAAAATCGGCGGCCGTAAAAAAAGAAATGCGTGTGTTTCAGTCATTAGTGGGTGAAGATCTTGATGCCGACAATTTACTCGCGCCAGCGATTGCCCTCGCAAAATATCGCGTAGTGGTTAAACGCCCAAGTTATGCGCCACCGCTTGCAGGTAAAACACCGTCTACTAGCATTAACATGAAGAAAAACCGTTTCGATGTTTATGTTAACTTAGCTATTCCTAAGAATAACTAAAAATAGATTGGCTAAAAATGCTCCTTGCATTTGGAGCATATTCTCACTTTATTTATACTCCTTGAGCCGCTCGACATCTTGCAGACGTACTGTAGCTTAGTTCTACTAAATAACGTATCAGTCGTCTATTAGCTTCATCACCTTAAATTTGTCACATTCGTGTCACTTAACCGTAACGTAACTGTCATATAAAAAAGTAAAAATTTAGCATGTTTTAAAAACGTTATTTACAAGGTTGAATGTTAGTGCGGGTTTCAAGTTTTTCAAAAATTTCCGTTATTGCGGTCAGCTTATTTGCCGTCGTTTTTTTAACAACCATGTTCCATGTTGGTAGTTCGCTATCATCTAGCCGCGCAGAACTTGCTAACTATCAAACGCTAAAATCCGCAACCACCGTTAGCTTCTACCGTACCATTGCACAATATTTACGATCTGGCGATGCCACTTTATTAACTCAAGCACAACAGCAATTAACATACATTAGACAGCAAAGTACACAACTTAACTTTCCTCGTTTAAAGGCTAAAATTGAGCAACAAACGGCTAAACTAGATAATGATATAAGCACAAAATATCGCGCCTTAGGAAAACTCAGTGGAGACCCTCTTGCTCTACTAAGAAACTCAGAACAAGACATGCTTTCGCTTTCTTATTCTTTGGCTGAATATGCACAAGTTAGTGATAAACTGAGTATTAAACAGCGCCTCAATTACTTAACAAACACTCAATTAATTACTAAAAGCATTAATGAGCTGATACATAGTCGAGAAAAGTTATTTCTTGCTGGCACTACTAGCGCTGCGCACATAAAAATTATTACACTTGAGCTACAGAGTTTAATAGCAAAGCTAGAAGAAATGCCTGCTTTAGCTATATATGCTGACGTGGATCAAGATGATTTTTTTGCTGATGAAGAAGACAATGAAGACTTAGCAAACGATGCAATACATGAGCTACGTTCAGTCAACAATCGCTATCTTAATGAGGTTAATAATACCTTAGCACTTAAGCTAAGCAGTCGAAAAGGCCTTCAACAGCTAACAGAAGACGTTGAAGCATTAGAACAAATTATTCTTATTGGCGAATCAACAATTACTAGCAAACAACAAGCATTAAATAATCAACTTATGTGGATTGTTTGTGGCTTAACGGCATTTTTAATTATTTTTCTTGTGACTAATTATGTCTTACAACGTACGGTTATTTTAAACCCTTTGCGCAAGCTTCGCGATAGCTTTGTCGCCTTAGTTGAGCAAGGCAAAGTAGATAACATTAAAGGGATTTCTGTTAAAACAGAACTCGGCGAAATATCGTCAAGCTTTAATGAGATGGTAAATAAGCTTGCTCACGACGACAGACAAAAAGCACACCAACTTGACTTAGTCGCTAATGCACTTAAAGCCATGGAAAGCCAAGTACAAAATATTTATCAATCGTCTGCAAGCACTAGTGACCATGTGCAAGGCGCACGTGAAATAATGGCGGCACTTGGGCAAGCTACTGAAACAGTTAACGACTTATCTGGCCAAGTTGTTGGTAATGCCCAAGCGACTCAACAAGCAATGGAAGCGAGCCAAGCCCGTGTTGGACAAGTATTAAAGGCCAGTGAATCAACCAATATGGCTGCACAGGAAAGCAAAGCGGCTATTTCCTCACTTTCTCAATCAGTAAACAGTGTAACCTCGATTGTTGACGTTATTGCCGCGATTGCCGACCAAACTAATTTACTGGCATTAAATGCCGCTATTGAAGCAGCAAGAGCTGGAGAGCACGGTAGAGGTTTTTCGGTAGTCGCAGATGAAGTAAGACAGTTAGCAGGTAAAACACAAGAGTCATTACAACAAATTTCAGCGAAGCTTGAGCAATTACAAAGCGCGACCAACTCAATTCAAACCACCATTATTGATATAGAAACCGCATCAGCCAATCAACAAAACATTGCCGATGAACTTCAACAAACGGCTATAGAGGTTACAGGCCAAGCGAAAGTTTCGGCTGAGGTTGCCCAAAACACTTTAGAACAAATTACCCTACAGCGAGAACAGTTCATTACGTTTGAAACCGCTATGAGTAATGTTGACCAAGAAGTGAATCAATCACAAAAGCTTGCCGAGAAAATAACTCAAGATGTTAATAGCCATATATCAGGTATTTCCGATACCTTAAAGCAAGCTAGCTAACGCAAGTATGGTTAATTAATTCCATCTAATTCGTGCGCTGTGCTATACATTATTCTACACTAGCTTAAACAGTATTTAGCTTTTGATTACACCATAAACATTAGCCTAAAACCGTAAGTTACGGGCTCTATTCACTTAACAATAATGGAAATATTATGATCGCATTAAATGCAGCTATGCCAGAAGGCCAATTACAAGAATTAAAAAATGGTGAAATGCTCACCCACAAAACCGCTGAATTATTCGCGAACAAAAAGGTAGTTATGTTTGCCGTACCTGGTGCATTTACCCCTACGTGTTCAGAAACTCATTTACCGGGTTATGTTGTTTTAGCTGACGAATTCAAAGCCAAAGGCGTTGATGCAATTATTTGTGTGGCAGTTAATGACGCATTTGTAATGTCATCTTGGGGTAAAGCGCAAAATGCTGAAAACCTAATGATGCTTGCTGATGGCGATGGTAGCTACACAAAAGCGTTAGGCCTTGAAATGGATACCGCCGCTTTTGGTGGTTTACGCTCACAACGTTACGCTTTGATTATTGAAAGCGGCGTTGTAACAACATTAAATGTTGAACAGCCACAGAAGTTTGAAGTTAGTAATGCAGAAACAATTATCAAACAACTTTAAACGACTTTAAACAATGTAGTTAACCGTTGTTTATCAAAGCAGGGAGCCATTGGCTCCCTGCTTTATTCTGTGCATTAATTATGCTCAAAGCCTTAATCACTCAAGATTAATTACTCGCCTTCAGTTTGCTTAATCATCTCAATGCTATAACCAGTTGGCGCGTCGTTATCAGCCTCTACAATTAAAAATAGCTCATCGGAGTCTTCATCAAGTGTCAATTGAAAGCTTGATAAAATAACCTCACTGCTATCAACCTCTGCAACGGCAAACACTTGATAAGTATTATTTTGTAAGAAGATAGATTCGGGTTGGGCGTAAACAGCACTGCGGTTATACAATGCGGTTTCAATGGTTTCATCACTGCGCACAAAATAAAATTTCACAAAATTAAAATCGTCGCTATCGACTAAATCAATCATCGTAATTTGATGATCGTATATACTTTCGCGTGTGCTGTTTGCTACCACAAGAGATTTAATCGTTATTTCAATCTCATCAACAATACCGTCATTGTTTTCATCAACATTACCGTCGCCATCTAAATCCACATCTTCTTCATCTAAGTAAAAGAATACAGTTTTATTGGTGTTTTCAGCCAAACTGAGTAAATGATTACTTAAAAGGCGTTCAGTAGTACCCGGAATTAATAAATCTAAACTGTAATCACCTTTATCTTGAACTTTAGTTTCGCTGTAGTTTCCAATTTCAAGTGCTGATATTTCTGCTTCATCATCAACACCATTAATATATATATCTAACGTACCAGTATAATTAGGGATTAATTCGTGCTCTCTAATCGCATTGTATGCTCGAAATTGCGCTTCAGAGTCAGTATCTAAATATTCGGTAATTGACGAGTTAGACATTCTATCCATAGCATAAGGCGAGGTACCTGAACCGGTATTTTCTCGAACTATCATCACGTATTGTGCAGGAAATGCGTAATCTATATCGTCTGAAGTAAATAGCACTTCTTGCGTTCCAGACTTAGTGATGTAGAAAATATATTCGTCTTGATCAAATTTTTGATTATCCGATAACTGCTTATAGTTGTATTGACCAACAAGTTTTGCTTCATTAAAGGTTTCGTCAGACTCAGACATATAAAAATCTACGCCAGCTGAATCAGGATGTAAATTTAATACCCGTAAGTTGAATAAATCATCATCTTCGTCTTCTTCATCGTCAAGCATTTCGATGCTGTAGGTTTGTACTTGAGCAGCCGTAATATCGTCAGTTAATACCACAAGTTCAATGGTATCGGTTGTAACATTAACTTGCCCTTCTGCAACTAACTCAAGATCATCACGGTCGCTACTGTCTTCGTCTTGCCAACCCATTTCATAAAAGTAGCTGCCAGTGTCTATTTCAAAAGCACTTAGCGCTTCTGTATAAGCGACACCATTAAAAGTAACTTCAAAGTTATCCGCATCGTCGTCATCGTCTGAATCCAGATCTTGATCTAAAGTCAGAATAATATCTGGTGCATTCTTTGAACTGTTATAAAATTTTACATAACCAATATTTGAGCTGTCACTGCCGCCGCCACAAGCAGCCAGTACAAATGCGGAAGAAAGTAACAGTATTTTTGCAGGCGAAATAGTTGAAAGTAGGTTGGAGTTAAAGCGCATATATTTTTCCAATAGAGTTAATTGTCACGACTGTACAGATATAACTGCCAGCTTATTTGTGCTTACACCTGTTAAACAGCTGAGATAGCACTACGTAGAGCGGCATTTTATGTGTAAGTTCAACGATTCACAGTATCTTTGCACTTCTTTACTTAACCCTACATTTCCTGACATAGCGGCCGACTCATGCAAGTTTATAGTTAACATTTTATTCACTATTTTAACTTATCGCCCTACTTTGTTATCTCACGTATAATGCTGACATTAAAAGCATAAACTAGGTTATTTCGTTGATATTTTCTGATGTAATTATTATTGGCGCTGGCGCTGCAGGCTTAATGGCTGCTGCAACTGCTGGCTATCGTGGCAAAAGCGTAACCGTTGTGGATATGGGTAAAAAGCCCGGTCGAAAAATACTCATTTCAGGTGGTGGGCGTTGTAATTTCACCAACGAAAATGCCAGCGCTGAAAACTACTTATGCCAAAACCCTCACTTTGCTAAATCAGCATTGAGTCGCTATAGCGCGCAAGATTTTATTGAACTCGTTGATCGCCATGGCCTTAATTATCATCATAAAACCTTAGGGCAATTATTTTGTGATAACAGCGCGCAAGACATCGTCGATATTTTGATGACCGAATGTGAATGGGCCGGAGTTAATATTGCCCTGCGCAGCGAAGTAATATCAGTAAGTAAAAATGAAACCGGTTATGTGGTAGTTACCTCAGGTGAAAGTTACCAGTGTGAATCATTAGTTATTGCCTCAGGTGGCTTAACTATGCCGAAATTAGGCGCCAGCCCAATAGGCTATAAAGTTGCTGAGCAATTTGGTTTAAACGTTTTACCAACAATGGCAGCTCTAGTGCCCTTTACTTTACACGACCACGACAAACAAAAGTTTGATGGTTTATCAGGCATTAGCTTAGCGACTGTAGTGACAAGCGAAAACGGCACCTCATTTAAAGAAAATATATTATTTACCCATCGTGGCTTATCTGGCCCCGCCATCCTGCAAATATCGTCATTCTGGCGCTCAGGACAAGCGGTAACTATAAATTTATTGCCAAAAACTTCGATCGAAAATTTACTCATACAATGGCGAGAAACTAGCGGCCAGAAATCCCTAAAAAACATGCTCGCAACCATATTACCCAAGCGCTTTATTGAAGCATTAGTAAAGCAAAAAGATATAACCGATAAAGCCATCAACCAAATTAGTAACGACGAAATTACTTATCTAAGCCAATATCTACATAACTGGCAAATAAAACCCAATGGCACCGAAGGCTATAGAACCGCTGAAGTTACTTTAGGCGGTGTCGACACCGATGAATTGTCATCAAAAACTTTCGAAGCTAAAAAATCGAAAGGCTTATTTTTTATTGGTGAAGCTATTGATGTAACAGGATGGCTTGGGGGCTACAATTTTCAGTTCGCGTGGAGCAGTGGAGTTGCTTGTGGGCAGGCGGTTTAGCTAATATTGAGTAATAATAAGTCCTATATATTCATTAACATTTTAAAGCATTATAACATCCCCAAGCGTTACTCGTCCTTATGTGGTGTTAGCTTATCAACTGTGTTCAAGTTGTTTTCAATGCAGCAGTCATTTTCTTGGGCACTTTCAATGGTTACTCTATTTTTTCCGCTTTGTTTAGAATGATAAAGCGCGATGTCGGCCTGTTTCATCGCTTTTTCGAAGTCGAGATAGTCGCTAGGTTGGCATAGTTTAAAGCCAGCGCTGGCGGTAATCGATAAGTCGTTACCACCAAGTGTTGGCTTTAAGCCGCGAATTCCTTCAATTAAACGTGTTGTTAAGCTGTCGAGATCAGATTCTTTTTCAATCGCTACCGCAAAGGCAAACTCTTCTCCGCCGTATCGACAAAAAACCTCATCTACTCGACAAAATCTTTCTAAATAGCTTGCTAGCTCTACTAAGATTAAATCACCTGCATCATGGCCATGTGTGTCGTTTACCAACTTAAAGTCGTCAATATCTATTAGGCCAAAAGCAATTGATACTTTCCTTCTATTGCAAGACTTAATCAGTCGATGTACTTGATCGATAAAAAAACGGCGATTAGGAATATTAGTGAGAGGGTCAAAAAATGCAATTTTTTCTAATTTTTCGTTGGCTTTTTGTAGTTCAATTGTTCTTTCTCGCACTAATTTTTCAAGCTCGTTTTTTAAAGACTTTAGTTCTTGATTTCTAAACTGTAGCTGTTCTAAATGAAACTTTCGCTCCGAAACGTCACGCTCTATTGCGCCAAAATGCGTTACTTCTCCAAATTTATTTTTTAACGGAATAATATTCATTTCAACCCAATAAGTCTTACCATTAACGGTATAATTTAAAAGAGTTTCTGTAATAGCTTGTTTATTTTTAAGCGCTTCACTAATACGCGCCATGGCAGTTTGGTCGGTAAGATCGCCTTGTAATATTCGAGGTGTTTCGCCGATTACGTCTTCTTTTTTATAGCCGGTAAGTGTTTCAAAGGCTTTATTAACGTAAACAATTTTAGGCCCTGTTGGATATTGAATATTATCGGCTTCGCACACAATGACAATATCTTGCGTATTTTCAACAATGTCTGAGAAAAAATATAATTGTTTAAAGTCTGATATGTCATTAAAGGTAACAATAATTGCACGAGTATCGCTTTCTTCATTACCTTCTGGGTAAGCATTTATCATAACCCAAAGTGATTTATTAGCGTTTATTATGCCTATTATTTCATTGGTAACGGGTTTTCTCGTACGCTTTACCTTGTTTACGGGAAAGTTTTCTTCAGCTAATTTATTACCAGCATAATCTAAAAAGTCCCATTGAAAATCGGCAGTTGCTTTGTTATTCATATCTTCAAAACTTACACCTAACAATTTCAACGCTGTTGGATTAGCATATACAATTGAGGTATCCCATCGATGAACAACAACCCCTACATGCGCTTTTTCGAGTAAATTTTTTAGATTAAGACCATAAAAATCTGTCATTTCGCGCTCACTTCTTAAATGCATCTTTTAAGCTTAGAAGACTTTGAGATTTTTATGCAAATTAATACTATGTATTCCCTAAAAAAGCTCAATTAATATGCGGTAATTGCCGCAAAATCTGGCCAGGCAGGCTTTCTAATGGTATAAACGCGCCATAGAATTAATATTTGCAGTAGTGACCAAAATTTCTTAATCGAATTACTGCGCTAACAAATAAAGGCTGTTGCTAATTACGATGAAAATTCATCGCAAGGCACTGAAGAAAAATGAATTTAACAATAGAATTTAATAAACCAGAAATTAAAACTAGCTTTGAATGGCAGTTAATACAGGAAGTTAACGTTAAAAATGACGACAACCAAGTTATTGCTAAAGCAGAGATTGAAATAATTACCCTAAACAAGCACCGTGGCGCTGACGAAAGTTATGAATTACTTAGCCAACAAGATGCGACTGATTGGGAAGTACCTTTAAATTTGTTCTTTAAAAAACAGAATATTGCTGCTGACTTAGTCGAAAAATTTCAAGCCAAAGTAGACGCAAAAGCGAAAGATCATATTTTGATTGAAGCGATTAGTGTACTACCGGCATTTCGCCAGCAAAAAGTTGCTACATTTTTATTAAACGAAATAGCTCAGCATTATAATAAAGTGCAATCTATTTCATTATTAAGTATGCCGATGAATTTGTTTGTTGATGCACAAGATTGTGAAACTGAAGAAAACAAAGCGTATTATCAAGCGATGAACTTAACAGATGATGCCTTAACTCAAGACCAATTAAGCGCATTTTTTGCAAAGGCTGGCTTCAGCCATTTAGCCATTAATGACAGTGCCTTAGAAGCGCCATTACCTTTTAACGTGTTTATGACTAGCCCAAATACCATCACTGCATAAATGTTGCATTGTGTTCGATAAACACAACATGTTAAGTTAATTTACTAATGCAGCATAAGCTAGATGCCGCGTTAGTAAGTTAATGACCTGCCCTTGCATGTTACCTACGTTGAACACTTGAGTTAGCCATTTGAGCTAACCACATGAATTAACGTTTTACTTTTTCATGTTTAAGGCTTGCTACGCTTAATACGCTTTATTATTTGCTTGGCGCCAGCATATTCATAAAATGGATAAATATTTAGCTCTACAATTGCGACCATATTTTTCTCAAAGTTCGTCATATTATCGGCTTTAATATCGCTTAAGCCCTCGATAAAATGAGCTTCTGACAAGTTACAATTATTCTTACTAGCGGCCATCAGTTCAGCAGAGGTAATTTGTTGATTAGCATAATTTAACATCTGTTGATGCCAAGGTTTAAGGTTTACATTTGTTAAACCTGTCTCGGTAATTTGTTTTGCGACATCGGGTTTACCTAACATTTTAAAAGCATGCGCCCCATATAGCACACCATAAAAACTTCTGTCGTTACGCGTAATATATTCAGGCATTAGGTCCGCCGCAGTTTGCCAGTTAAAGTTAACCACATTAGACAAAATAGCGAGGTATAAATCGTCAGTACTTAGGCTTTGCATGTCTTTATCAGAAAAATAGGCGGTAAGCGCTTTATTGTTGCCAAGCCAAAACTCAGATTCCGCTAAAGCACTTTTAAAGTCAACATCAAGTGAGGCAGCCTTTTTAGCTGAAAAGTTTGACATGCGAAGTTTGCCCATCAACCTTAATACCGTACTTAATTGCATATGATAATAAGCGTTTTCTGGGGCCTGTTTTACTAATAGTTTATAATCTTCAAATACTTGAGTTAATTGCTGACTAGCATCTTTATGACAAAGGTTATCGAATATTTTATCGACTCTGTATTCATTTAAAGCGCCTAAAATATCGCTGCTTTCAGGATTATGTTTGGCTGCAGTTTCGAGCACGAATAAGGCTAATTGTAAGTTGTTTTGTTCTACGTATGTTGCAGCAAGCGCCATGTTTCCGTTAATAAATTTTGGATTATCGTGCACTGTTTCTTGTAAAATTTTAATGCGCTCTTCAATACTTAAACTTCCTCGTGGCGCGAGCGGAAGCTTCATATATACCGGTGGTGCAATATCAATCGTTTTTAGAAAAGGCTGTTGTTGAAAAAAACTCTGCCAATAGGCTACATCATAACTGTTAGTGCCAAAGCTTTTGATCAAATTCAAACGATAATAGTTTAATAACACATCGTGATTATATGGCTGGCGTTTATATAGTTCATCATAAGAGGCAATAACTTGGTTTAAGGTATATAAGTTCTTATTGGCCTCATATTCTTGTAATTTCTGCAAGGCTAATTGGGTTAACGCTACGGTGTCTTTTGGGTATTTGGCAGCTGTTGCTGCTAACGAATTATCTAATGACGATTGATTAGCTGTTGCTCTGCTAGGTTCTTTTTTCGTACTTGCACAGGCACTAAGCAAAAGAATTGAAGTCATTAAAACAGGTAAAATAATTTTCATCTCTGTGCTCCTAATCCTGATAGCCAAGTTGTTCTGCACGCTCAAAAGCTTTTTCAGATTGCTCATTGTTACCGGCAAAGCCCAATGATATGCCTAATAAGTACTGTGCTTCACCATTAGTTTCGTCTAACGCAACTACCTCACCAATAACCTCAAGTGCTTGTGCAAATTCTGATTGCTCTAACAAGTGCTTTGCTAGTGCTATTTTATTGGTTGTTGTCGCGTCATTAATATCAACCTTAGGTGTTGATTTCGACGGTTTTAGAAAAACAAATAAGCTTTGTGAATGTGTTGGCAATTCACTTACCTGCTGATAAAAGCGCGCATAGTCGCCAACCTTAATAACTTGCTTAGGCAAAACAAAGGTTGAGCTTATATACATGCCGTCACTTTTTTCTTGCACTTGGTGGGTTATTTCAAAAAAGTCGTTTTCTACATTTTTCGCCGGTTGGCTATAACCTAATGTTGAGCCTGACCACGGGTGCGGGTAAAAGGAGTTAATAACAACCGTTATAGGTTGCAAGATAACAAAATCGAATTTTCGCGTCGCTACGGGCGCAAGATTACTCAGCGTAGTAAAAACATTTAAAAGTGCGCTGTAATCATAACTGTATCTAAAGTTATCAATTTCTGCGGTTAGCTCTGCTATGTCATTGAAGTTGGCTGATAAGGTAAAAGGCGTTGTAATATCAATGGGATCTGAGTTTTCAAAATCGCTAATGCGTCGGCTAAACAATAATGGCGACAGTATTTGCTCTGCGGCTGATAAAGCGTTTGGCGAAAACTGCATAAAACTTCTTAGGTTGGTTTCAACATGGCCTGCTAAATCTAACGATACACGCGCGTTAATTTTCGCTTTATTAACTGAAAAGTCGATATTCACGGTGGCTATATTGTCAGCACTTGTTGTGGCCGGTAGTGTTAATATTCTGCCCTCTTGTTCATTTACCACTAAAGCTTTTTTATCTTCTAAATTAAGGTTAATACCTGGGAATGTCCCCGTTTGCCCACTGGTATCAAGCCAATATTTTGCAGTTTTTGTTTCAATGTAGGTGATCATATGGTCAAAATTTAACATCGGTAAATCGTCGTTAAATTTTGCGCCTGGGTAGGAGTTAATTAATGCAGGATATGCCGCTATATCGGCTTGTTTTAATAAGGCAATAATAAGTACGGTTTGATCTTTACAATCACCGTAGGCTTGGCTTAGCACTTCACTGGCTAAATGAGGCTTATAACCACCTCGATTTACATGAGCACCTATATAACGCACGTTTTTCTGCATATAGTCAAAAACGGCTTTAATTTTTTCACGCTCATTCATACCATCTTTAAATAGAGACTGAGCTAACTCAACAATGGCTTGATCAGCGTTTTGTGTTGGTAAATATAAGGTATTAAACCACTGATTAACGGTACGCCATTCTTTGATGGTGGAAAGGTGAATAGACGGTAAAATATCATCTAAACTCGGCATTTCCATTTCCAACTCAATACCGGTTTGGTTGCTGGTTTGCCAGCTATAAGTTTTAGTTTTTGCTGTTTCTGTCAACTTGGGTGTTATTTCAATATTGTGGTTAACAATAGAAATTTCAGTAGTTTTGGGTAATGTTAAAGTGTTTTTAGTTTCTAATACTGGATCGATTCTTAGCCAATTAATGCTAGGGAGAAATTTTACAAAGTGAAAGCTAATACTTGAAAACCATTCGTTTTCAATAAAAGGTTTTATTTGCTGTGTAGTGGCTTGATACTCAATAATACTGCCAGCGCGCAGTTGAGGAAGCGCAAACTCATATTGTTTACCTTCGTCAAAGTAGTCACCATTATTACTGGTTACTAAGGTAATAGCGTCTGCTTGCATTTCTATTACTTTACCTTCTGGGGTAATAACCCGAGCAAAGTCGATTTGTTTTTCTTGGTAATGCGAATTAAATTGACTAATCATTTTTGAATAGTCTTTTACCGCACTTTCATCCGCAATATAAATGGCATTATAAAAGTGGCTTTTTTCGAAACCTTTATCATCAACAATAACATCGCCTCGGCGACTTAGTATCACCGCGCTACTGCTAAATTGTTTAGTCGCTAACGTTCTTTTTTCAAGTAGCTCTTCTACAGACGGACCAATACTGGCCGTTTGTGAAAAAGCGGGTAAAGCCAAAAATATGAAGCTAATAATGGTTGTAATAATACCGCGAAACAGCATGCTGATTTCCTTATTCTAAATACCGGTTAAGTGCTTAACAGGTTGAATTTTATACTGCTAGCTTACCTAGTTTTTGAAAATAACTAAAGTATTGTTTTTCTGGAATAATGTTTGAAGTTTTTAGAAAGGTATACCTACTAGTGAACGCTTAGAGTTAGCTTCGGCTAGTAGGTATGATTTATGCTATTTAATTAGTGTTTTGCTTTTCTTTTCATGCTGATAAGCATTAATAAAGCTAATACTAATATAGCTACTGTGCTTGGCTCTGGCACGGCAACTTGATTACCTAATTGAGCACTAGTTCCTCGTGATGATATTCCTCGTGATGATAAATCATCATGTGAAAAACCTAAGTCTAGTACATCGACATTTGCTAATGAAAATTCCGCTAAACCACTGCCAACAACCGTAAAGTCAATTGACGCAAGTAAGAAGCTACTTAAGCCAAATTGTACGGTGTCAATATCAAATGCATAAGTTGTTTCGCTGATGGTAAATGGTTGGCCCATGGTGTAGCTATCAACTCTATCGCTAGGAAAAAAAGCATCTATATCAAGTTTGTCACCAAAGGTAACTTGTTCAAAATCTAGCAAACCTTCTGCGAAAATAAAATCAAAGGTAAATTCCGTCACAAAAGTTTGAAACCCGAAGTCATCTTCTAGTTCAGAGATATAAATATTCGCGGTTAATGTGTCGTTTATACCATAGCTTTTGTCTTCTACATCGATGGTAATAAGTGAAGCGTTGGCGGTTATAGCAGCACACCAAAAGCTTAGTAGTATCAGTAATTTTTTCATGTTTATTCCTATTTTAAATTTATTATTGTTATTTCAACTGTTACTACATCGCACAGCGATTGCGAGTACAGTTTTGCATAAGCGTACGTGCATCAAGCGTATTTACTTGGCCGTCGTTATTAAAGTCGTAACTTAAATCAAAGTTTTCGCCCGCTCTTAGCATGCTGATAAACGCTCTAACATCAGCGATATCAATATCGGCATCGTTGTCAAAGTCGCCAATTAACACTTCAGGTGTGTTAAAGGTTAGTGAGACAATAACTGGGTCATGATCTGAGGCACGATAAGCGTCACTGCCGTAATACGACACTAACTGAGTTGCTGATTTATTTTCAATATTGTAATCAAAAACGACAGGTTCATCGGCGTTAATATGCCACTCGTCAACTGAATCAACAAAAGCCGCTAAGCTGCTTGAGGCTAGGGCATGATCTAAGTAACCACTTTCACCACCAAAAGTATAAGAATAAGCACTTAGGCCTACCTTTTCAGCAATAAGGTTATGATAGCCACTAGCGGTAATAGCGCGAATTGGGTCTTCCATGCCATACGCATTAAGGTCTCCAATTATGAGCATATTATCGGTATCTGATTGCGTTGGCTTTGAAGCTAACCAAGATACAAGTTTATTGGCCGCTTGAGTACGTAGCTCATTCCAACATGCTTGTCCGTCATTTTGATCAGCATTTGCGCCTGAAGCACTGCCACAACTACCTTTTGATTTAAAATGATTTACAGCAACAGTAAATGCTTCACCGCTAGTGTTAGAGGTAAACGATTGTACTAAAGGCTGACGATTACCAAAATCAAATGGTGCTTCGTTTGTTGTTACTGCATTACCAGCAAGAGTTACCGTACCAGGCTTGTAAAGTAAACCAACGGTAATCGCATCAGTACCTAGCTCTGTGGCATCAATACTTATATATTGATAAGTATTTGCACCGACAACGCTATTGAGGTTATCGGTTAAGTCGGCAATAGCAGATAACTCATCAAAGCCATCGTTTTCTATTTCCATTAAGCCAACAACATCAGCATCAATTTCAGCTAGAGCCGCAACTATTTTGTCACTTTGGCGTGTAAACTCTTCAAGGTTGTCAGCGCCACGTGCGGTTGGAAATCCGCCACCTTGGCCGTCACCATTAAAGTAATTCAGCACGTTAAAGCTTGCGACTTTAACTTCACTTGTAGAACCAATAGTTGGAGATGCTAAACGCTGGTTATTGCCAAGGAAAGTTGGCTCTTGCGTTGGTAGAACACGATATTCATTGAAACTGTAATCTAAAATACCGGTAATATTATCAACCGCATCGCCTAAGCGAACGCCATTATTGTAGCTTAGTCCCGAGCTTGGAAATGGTATAAACTCTGGGTTTTGGCTATTGTTTTGATCATCTAGCACAATAACATTTCGCGTATTTCTCTCAGCTAATGCTAGCGCTTGACTTGAGTTAGGTTGATAAATATTAGTTGGGATCAGTAAGCGACCCTTTGATAAGCTCAGTTGACCATATCTTGCTAAACTAAAGGTATCGGTTACATGTAACTTTTGCTCAAAAGTAACTTTCATCCCTTCTAATGATTCCCAAGTATTTAAACTATCAACCGGCATAATTACATTCGTTGCTGCGATAGTATCGCCTACTCCACACTCAACAACATTTTCGCTAAGCGTTAACTGTGTACGATTATAAAACTCTTTAACGTCACCTTTAACACGTACTTGCGAACCTAAAGTTGGCGCTTCGCCTTGACCATTTAAATAAACAAAAAGTGCTTCTGAAGTTTCAGGGTCTGCATCGTTATCTTGCGCTTCTTCTTGAACAAAAAAGCCAGATAAACTATCAACAACTGAAGTTACAACACCTTCCACAACTTTGTTTTGCTCTACCATAGGAGAAGCATCGCCTTTACCTTGAATTGCACTGATAAGCTCAGCACTGTCGCCACACATACCGATTAGCGACGGTTCTTCAGGTTCTGGATCAGGACCTGGATCAACCACTGTGCCATCAAAGCTGTGTGAGCCTAAAAAGCTAAAAGTGTTTGACGGATAGCTGTCCCATTCATTGGCAACAACGAATGCATCGCTAACATTTTTATCACCGCTGGCAATCGACGATTTTCTAACCAAGGTAGTATTAGACGCCCAACTTGTTCTTTCGCCTTTAACGCCAAAAGAGTCAACGAGTTCACCATCTTTTACTAGTTCGAAATAGTCATCGCCATTAAAGTTAACGGCGCTAACCGCTATATCTATTAAAGGTTTTAAGGCGCTGTCTGCTGTTACTTGTGTTGAACCAAGCACGACAACGTCATTCGCTAATACTACACCCGATAGATCTGTTGTCACTGTTGGTTCAGTATTGCCGTTAGCATAAAGTTTTAATTGGTAGCCGGTTAATGAAACACTGGTATCGGTTGGGTTAAAAATTTCAACCGCTTTGTTGTAGCTACTGCCTTCAACATACTCAGAAATAAACAAAGCTGAGCTGCTTGATGGTGGTGTAGGGTCTACCGGATCAACAGGGTCTGGATCAACCGGGTCAACTGGGTCTACTGGGTCTACAGGCGTAGGGTCAATCGGATCTACCGGTGTTGTTCCATCACAGGCATTAGTAAATACTTGTGTTACCCATTCAGGGTGATCAATAAACGGGTTACGGTTCCCTTGGAATTCATAAATACGGTTATTACGTTCTTGCTCGTAGCTATCAACCGGATCGTCAACATGCCAAGCAAGTAAAGCACATAACTTACCTAAACGAGGCTGGCCTGTGCTGGTTAGCATATCAACTAAGGTTAAATCTGGTGTTTGTGGATCAGCACCTTCATAGCGTACATCCATATAAAAGGTCATACGGGCAACATCACCTTTTACCACATCACGTGGCTCAAATGAGTTACCATCAACGCGATTTTGTGGTGCTTCTGATAAGGCATTGTCGCTGTAATCAAAATCTAAATTACCACGCGATGAATTAACTGAAATATCGGTAGGTCTTAAATGATGAATATCGGTATACGCTGAAGCACTTGAACTTGGGAAGCCATGACTTTTTGCCCAAACATGCTCGCGATTCCAGTTATCTGGATTAGAAGATTGTGAACCACTACCGTTTGAGAATTTAGCTAATGAAAGACCTCGATATAATAAAATAACATTATCGCTGTTCAGCGGATCTTCATCTGTTTTCGTTAGTGCAGTCCAAACTTCTGAGTAACTCAGTACGTTATGATTTATGGTAATGGCACCATTAATTGCATTGCGAAAATCTGTTGCTGATGCTTGGTTAGCTTGCAATGCGTGTACATCGGCATAGTAAATAGCGTCATCAAAATCACTTGCTGATGCCACTTTACTTAAATCAGGGCAATTAAAACATGCGTTTGTAATAGTATCTGTAACTGGTGGCTCAACAGGTGGATCAATGGGTGGGTCAATTGGCGGTTCAACGTTACCGCTGTTACCCGAAACCATTACGTTATCAAAAGAAATATACTCAGAACCGGCATTGTTTTTCATGCT
Organism: Colwellia sp. NW0002-52-1; assembly: GCF_057550865.1. Lineage (NCBI taxonomy): Bacteria > Pseudomonadati > Pseudomonadota > Gammaproteobacteria > Alteromonadales > Colwelliaceae > Colwellia > Colwellia sp. NW0002-52-1. The sequence goes on from NZ_BAAJLU010000007.1 coordinate 195,904, forward strand.
AATACGAATAACTAATGAATTGCCTGCGGCAATTGCTGCTGTCACTGTTTCACTGGTAAAATCATCAATTAAGGTATTTGAAGCACTGCCCTTACCTTGCCAATTCTCTACAGTAACAAATGCACCACCGTCGATAGCATAAGCAACATCTAAAAAATCTGTTCCTTCATGGTTACCATTTTCTGCGGCATTTACCGATAAGTTAACATCAGAAAAGTTACTAATATCGATAGCTTCAGACAACCACATCGCTGCGCCATCAAGATCTCTACCTTCAAACTTGCCATTATTAACTTTAAACCAATCTGAAGTCGCGGTAAGTCCTGCTGAACTTACATCAATTGACCATTTGGTTACATTCGTTAAATCAATTTGGTTGAAAACTGCTCCTTTACCATCAATGGCTGCAGCGTCGAAGTTTTCACTCCATATTTCCTCTGCGTTAACCAAAGTTGATGCTAATACACTCCCGGTAAAAATAGTAAAAACTATCGAACTAGCGAAGCCTGACCTAACGCTGTTGAGTTTTCTCGGTAAAAAAATAGCCACCACACATCTCCTAATATTATTATTATTCAAAATCACCTGACCTTATTTTGCCTTATTAATGTTAAATTATTGTTACAACAAAATGAAGGTTTTTTAATCACTGACCACTTGGTAAGTAAAAAAATATATAACTTTTATATTACTAACAGTAAGTTAGCTCGGCATTTATTTTAATAATAGTTGAGATGCAATTAGAGTATTAGGTCTAAATAATCATAAATCATTGATATAAAGTTAAAATTCATTAATTTTTCACTTATCAAACGGCATAAAAAAAATTAGTCATGCTGTTTCATATTAATATAAGCCATTAATGACAATGCAAAAATATGTAATGCGAGGAAAGGAAATGGGAGGTTTGAAATAATAAAGCGGTTAATTACATTGTAATTAACCGCTAGCACGCTAGTTCATCTATAGAGCTTACTTAAGCAAAGTAACCAATTCGGCTAAGTCTTTCACCACATGATCAGGCTTTTTCGCTAACGGATAGAGTGCTTTGCCCGGGCGAGCAATAAAGGTGGTTTGTAGGCCTGCTTCTTTGGCGCCAGCAACATCCCAACCATGAGCGGCTACCATCATAGCTTCATTCGCTTTAATATTAAGTTTTTTAAGTACCCATTCGTAAGCGCGTAAGTCAGGCTTATAAATTTTTATATCTTCAATACTGTAACGCTCATCAAAGTAAGAGGTTAACCCTGCATTTTCAAACTGTGCTTTAACGCCTTTATTTGAAGAGTTAGTTAAGCTAACCAACTTGTAACCTTGCGCTTTAAGTTGCGCTAAGCCTGCTTTTACATCGCTATGCGGTGGTAACGTTAGCAATGGCGTTACAATAGCTGTTTTTGCTTGCTCAGGAGTTATTTCGATACCATTGTTTTGTGCCACCATTAATAATGAAGCCACGCCAATTTGGCCAAAATCGTGATAATCGTTCATCACAGTAGAAACTAGCGAATGATGCAACATGGTAGAAAACCAAAGTGGTAGTAAATCTTCACGGCCACCTAAAGCTTGGCCAATAGACGTTCGCATTGACGTGAGATCAAGTAAGGTTTCGTTAACATCAAAAATAAGTACTTTCGGTTTGCTTGGTGCTTCATTCGCCATAACAACTCCAGATAAAAGACTCGTACCCACTAAAAGTACGAATGTAATTTTTTTAAGTGATTGTAAAACTGACATTAATTTTTTTCCGTTTGCAGGGCATTGAGTACAGCTTCAGGCTCTGCACGTAAAGTATAGTCTTCGCTGATAAATGCGTAAGTAATAATACCATCTTGATTAATAACATAAGTTGCAGGCAAAGGTAGTTTGAAACTCTTATCGCCGTAGTAACTTTCAAAGTCGATACCAAAACCTGTGTATAAGCTTTGAATTCGTTCATCTAAAGTAAATAACAAACCAAATTGATTTGCCACGATATTGCTCACGTCTGAAAGTACGTCAAACTCAAGCTCATTTTTTTGTGCTGTTGATAGTGACTCGTCAGGTAACTGCGGTGATACGGCAACTAACTGCGCATTATGTGCTTTAAATTTTGGTAAATAGTCATTCAGTGCTTTTAGCTCTAAATTACAATATGGACACCAACCGCCACGATAAAAGCTGATAATTACTGGTCCCTTTACCAGTAAATCAGTTAACGCTACGGTATCGCCACAATGATTTGCTAGGCTAAAATTTGCAACCTTTTGACCTACTTGTAAGGCATTATCTCTAACATGTTGGGCAATAAGCTCTTCGTTAGTTGTGTTCATTAATGCTAAAACGTCAGCCGGTAAATTAGCTTCTTTTTGAACGTTATATGCGTCAATTTGTGCTTTTAAACTCATAATAAAAACCTCGTTAATAAAACTATACTTCATTATAGTGTTTTACTTATTTAAATAAACATTGCAAAAGTGAAAGCATCATTCGAAAATATTAAACATTGAAAACAGATGTTGGTGTTGTGATGTATAACTTAAGCGATTTAGAAACCTTTATTGCTGTGGTGGAAAATAAAGGCGTTTTAGCTGCTGCGCGCGAACAGCGATTATCGCCTGCCACCGTGAGTCATAGATTAAGTAAACTTGAACGAGAACTTTCAACTGTTTTAGTATTTAGAGATAGTCGTAGAATACGTTTATCTCCAGCTGGAGAAGTTTTTTATACGCGAGTTGGCGCTATTATAGAGGCTTTACACGATGCAGAGCACAGTATTGGTGCCCGTAGTTCATCGGTAAGTGGCTTACTCAGAGTTACTATGCCGCCTTGGGTATTTTCTAAATATGTAATGCCTAAGCTCACCCAATTTGAAGATACTTACCCTGAACTAAAGCTCGATTTTCTTATTAACGACCACTTTGTTAATGTTGTTGATGATGCGCAAGATGTGGCGATAAGAGTTGGGCAATTAAATGACTCAGGTTTATTATCTCGAAAATTAGTAAATAACAGCCGTGTACTGTGTGCTGCACCAAGTTATATCGAAAAACATGGCATGCCAGCCAATTTAGCTGAACTTGCCGAACATAACTGGGTATGTTTACCCTGGCAAAGGCAATTAAAGTTGTTTGATGAAAAAGGCGAAATACAAAACTTTAACGCAAAAACCCGTTTTACTATTTCAAATTCAGACAATATGACACAAGCCGCTATCGCCGGACATGGTATCGCGATTAAGTCGCGAATAGCGATTAATGATGAACTCGCTGATGGCACATTAGTTGAAGTAATGCCTAAGGTAATGGCCAAAAGTGATGCACCCGTATGGTTTTTGCGACCACAAAACAGCTTAACCACCCGTAAAACTGACGTGTTTTATGACTTTATGAAATCGCTGTTTATTGATTGCTGATTGCCGATTGCTATGCACTTATCTTCAGCTTAGCTTTAAACATAAAAATAACTTTACTTAGTCGCTGCTTTTTTCCAAGCTGTTTTCTTTTTTGTTTTCGATTTTCGCTTAAAAGCTACTTTTGGTAGATGAGCAAAAGATTGTTGCTCTGATTGGCGGATCATCTCGGTGATTGTCGATGTTAAGGGAGTAATTAAATGTTCGTAACGACTTTTTTTCTCACTAATATTAGTCAGCGTTGCTTCCCAATGCGCGGTCATATCTGGCATGGTAGCAGCAATAGGTAAAGCATTAATTAGTGATGTGCCCACTAAAGTTGCATGAATATTTTTAGCTTTGCGTTCTAAATAACCACGCTTAAATAGTAAGTCAATAATACCGGCTCGGGTTGCTTCAGTGCCTAAGCCATCGGTATCTCTTAACAATTTCTTTATTTCGTTATCACTAACAAATCGAGCAATTCCGGTCATGGCGCTTAATAAACTAGCATCGGTAAAGGGTTTGGGTGCTTGGGTCATGCGGCTAATTAATTCACCATGAGTACAATGTATTTTTTCACCCGCTACTAATTTTGGTAATAGTTGATTGCTGAGTTTATCGTCATTATCTTGAGCCAAATTTTCTGTGTTGGCGTCAGCCTGCTTAGTTTTAGCGCGCTGAAATAATACTTTCCAACCTTGCGCGATAGGTGTTTTAGCATTGGCTAAAAACTTTCCGCCAGCAATTAAAATCTCCACCCGACATTGGTTGAATTGATAAACCGGATAAAACTGCGCTAAATACTGTCGCACAATCAGAAAATAAATTTTCTTTTCAAAAGGGTTTAAGTTCAGGTTATTGGCTGATTTTTCTGTTGGGATAATGGCATGATGCGCGGTAACTTTAGCGCTGTTCCAAGCTTTACTTTTTAATGCGCTATTAGCACCTTGAGCAAATTTACCATAGTTTTCATCGGCACTGGCCAACATGGCAATAATACCTTTCGCTTGCGCATGATGTTCTTTCGGTAAATACCGACAATCTGAGCGAGGATAGGTTATCAATTTATGCTTTTCATAGAGCGCCTGACATACATCTAGCACTAGCTTGGCATTCAAAGCATATATTTTGGCTGCGTCAATTTGTAATGACGATAAATTATAAGGTAAAGGCGCCGCTTGTTTTTTTTGTTGCTCATCAACCTTGCTGACCTCAGCGGTTTTATTTTCAATTCGACCAACAACATTTTCCGCTAACGCACGATTAAGTACACGCCCTTCTTCATCCATATGGGGTTGGCATGCCTCGCTTGGCTGCCACTTGGCAATAAATGCCTCTTGCTTATTAGTAAGCAAATGCGCGTGTACTTCATAAAAATCTTTCGCAACAAAGTTGTCGATTTCTTGTTGGCGTCGAACCACTAAACCTAAAATAGGGGTTTGCACTCGCCCTACTGACAACACACTGTTAAAGCCTGCCTTTTGCCCTTGTAAAGTATAAGCACGAGTGAGGTTAATGCCGTACAACCAGTCTGCTCGAGAGCGCGCTAACGCTGAAATAGATAACGGCATAAACAGTTGATTGCTTTGCATGTTTTTTAGCGATCTTTGTACTGCTGACAAATTTAAATCGCTGATCAGTAAACGTTGAATATTTTGCTTTTTCTTCGCCGGGACTTTTAAAAATTCGATCACTTCATCCACTAGCAACTGCCCTTCTCTGTCAGGGTCGCCTGCATGGACAATTTCATCCGCTTGTTTAACGAGTTTACGCAACACGGTAAGTTGGGCACGCGTTTGTGCTTTGGGTTTTAACTGCCATTGCTCTGGAATAATCGGTAGATGGGCCATTTGCCACTTTTTAAACGCTGGGTCATAGTTTTCAGGATCAGCTTGCTCAAGAATATGTCCAATACACCAGCTCACCACATCACCGTTAGCAAGTGTGATATAACCTTGATTATTTTTTTGAGGTTTAGGCAAAGCTGCTGCTATGGCTCGCCCTAAGCTTGGTTTTTCTGCGATGTATAATTTCACAATGTAAACTTTTCTAGCGTAACGTCGAATGAATTTTATAACAGCCTAACACTTAAACCTGTTTATTTATACAGTTACCGAGTATTACTCTTGAGATTCTAGCTAAATATTTTACTGCGAGGTAAATTGTGCTACTTTCCTGATGAACAATTACAATATTAAGCGAATACTAATGCCTACCATTGATACCAATCAATGTCCTTTGTGCCAACAAAATAATTTCTGTGAAATTAATGCTGAAACGCCCTGCTGGTGCACAACAAGTGAAGTAAAACCTGAATTACTGCAAAAAGTACCACAGGCGCTATCTCTAAAGTCGTGTATTTGTAAAAAGTGTATTGATAAGTTTAACTTCAATAACATTGTCGATAAGACGTAAACGTTAGTAATAACGTGTTAATATTTCTCATGCAATTTTCTTAATCCATTCAATAACAAGGAATTTTTGTGTCATATAATAAAAAACAACAAGACACTATATTCAACGCTATAACCACACCATTAGGCGATGAACTTACCTGGCGTTGGGAAGAAAAACAATCTGTGTTACTTACAGAGTTTTCATGGGAAAAAAAAGAGCGGATGTTAACGGTTTTGCGCCGAATATTTAGTGAGGAGTGGCATAAAAAAAATATTAAAAAATCGCCAGCGTCATTAAAGGCTGAGTTAGGAGAGTTAACTCAACTGAGTAAAGATCAATTCATCTTTACTAAGCCTGCTACTGAAGACTTTCCTGCTATTGCTGTTATTTGGTGGCCTTGGGGCCATGGCGGTACGTATTCTATGCGTATTAAAATTTTAAACAGTAATTATGACGAGGTTTCTTTAGAGATGGGCCGAGCAAACCTACTTTCAAGAATCATCCACAAGCTTAAATCGAAATAGCTTAACGTTCACTTGTTAGCAACCATAACTTAGCTACAATTATAGTAGTTAAGTTCATAGTAACGGGATGACTATATGCTCACTTTAACCTTGTATTATGCCACAAACAGAAACCACATAGGTGAACGTTGGTCACCTGACAGCTACGGACAAGACTTTAGTTCTGATCGCGCTAACAATTTACGCTTTGGCCAAGTTTGCGTAGAAGTAAGCGCTAATAAAGTTAAGGAATACCTTAACAGTACCGTTGATAAACGCTCAGGCGATGGTGAAAGTTTAGCTGGCTATATCGAGAAAAAACTTCGTAAAAAACATTTAATCACGGCTTTTGAAGAACCTACAAATCTAGCCGATGCCACAACAACTCAACTGCCTTCAGTTAAGGTTTTTCAAGCACTGAAAAAACAAATGGAAACGAAACAAGATCTCGTTATCTTCATTCATGGCTTTAATGTTGATTGGTTTGAAGCGGTTGCTTCCGCTTTGGCTCTAGAGTTAATGCTAAACCGACATTCGCTCAATAATGAAGAACAAAAAGACACTTGTGTGTTCTTATTTTCTTGGCCTTCGGACGGTGCAATGATGAAAAACAAAGCCTACTTGTCTGACCGTAACGATGCCAGAGATTCCAGTATTGCAGTCGCGCGAGGGTTTCTTAAATTACGCGATTTTCTGATGACACTTAGACCTACGCATAAAGATCCTTCCATAAAAGAATGTGGACAACAATTACATTTGCTTTGTCATTCTATGGGGAATTATGTTTTACAACATGCACTAGTTTCATTAGATAAACTCAATAATCAAAAACGTTTCCCTCAATTATTTCAGCATATATTTATGTGTGCACCTGATGTAGACGATAACATTTTTGAAGAAGATCGCCCTATGGTTAACTTACACCGACTAGCAAAGCAAGTAACGGTTTATTATAACAATGGTGATTTAGCGATGTATATTTCTGATTATACTAAAGGTAATACTGATAGGCTTGGTCACAACGGCACGGCTAGACCCTCGCAATTACACAACAAAGTCAGCCAAGTAAACTGTTCTAAAATTGTTGGTGGTATTACTGAGCATAGCTATTACTTATGGGCCACCGTTAATGAAGATATCAGACAAAGTATTGATGGCGTACCTTACGAAGACAGCACTCGAAATAGACAAAGTAAATCAGCGCAAGTTTGGCGATTAACTTAGGCTAGCTTAACTCCATAACTTATAGCGACTGTGTTAGCTTTGTTGAGTAACGTGTTTCTGCGTTTAATGCAGTCGTTTTTATATCTAACTATAAATTACAATAAAAAGCCGAATTGTTATTCAATTCGGCTTTTTGATATCAAACGTAACAAACCAGCTTATCGACGACGTTGTTTGTTCTGTTTAGCATTTGCTTTGGCTTTACTCTTGTCACCAAAAGCTTTTTGTCGACCATGCTTTTTTTGCTGCCCTAGTGTGTTTTTACGAGCTGGTAAGTCTTTCTTGGTTAGATCGGGCTCATAACCTGGTAACCACTGTTGCATTAAACGCGAATCTAATACTTTCTCTACCGCTTCTAGCAACCATTCTTCTGATGGACTCATTAAAGAAATAGCTAAGCCGTCATTACCTGCACGTCCTGTGCGCCCAATTCGATGAATGTAGTCTTCGGCGATATAAGGCAACTCGTAGTTAATCACGTAACGTAAATCGTGAATATCGATGCCACGAGCAGCGACATCAGTTGCTACTAATGCTCTCGTTTTACCCGCTTTAAATTCAGCTAATGCTTTGTCTCTTGCGCCTTGAGACTTATCACCGTGTATAGATTGAGTTTTAATACCGTCTTTCGACATTTCTTTTGCTAGATCATCTGCGCCTTGCTTAGTACGAGTAAAAATAAGCACTTGCTGCCAATTTTTCGAACCAATTAAAAACGATGTCAGTTCACGTTTGCGATCACTATCAACGGTATAAACAATTTGCTCTACTTGGCTTGCTGCAGTATTACGTTCGCTAACTTCAATGAGCTCTGGATCATTGAGCAATGTTTTACTGAGTTTAAAAATTGCATCATCAAAGGTGGCCGAAAAAAGCAATGTTTGGCGCTTTGGTGGTAAGCGATTTAAAATTCGATCAATTTCATCTTTAAAGCCCATGTCTAACATGCGATCAGCTTCATCAAATACGATGGTTTCAAGGTGAATTAATAACACACTGCCATTAATAATATGGTCTAACAATCGACCCGGTGTGGCGATTAAAACGTCTGCACCTTTTTCTATTGCTTCAATTTGCGGTTTAATACTAACTCCGCCATAAGCTACAGCAATATTAAGATCAGTATTTTCAGCATAACTGACAAAGCTTTTATACACTTGCTGAGCAAGTTCACGTGTTGGCGTTAACACTAATGCTCTTATCGGCCTTTGAGCTGGAATATTTTCGCCCAAACGTTGAAGAATAGGTAATGCAAAAGCAGCCGTTTTACCTGTACCCGTTTGCGCACCTGCCATAATATCTTTATTGGCTAAAATAGCGGGAATAGCTTGTTGCTGTATTGGAGTTGGCTGCTCATAACCTAAGGCTTTTACAGCGTCAGTTAATGATTTATCTAATGCTAGTGATGAAAAACTCATGCCTATCTATCGCTTCTTAATCGCTTGTTGCTTTTGTTTAAGTTCATGTTCTAGTTCATCGGGATAAAAAACTAAACCTTGCTCGTCTTGGCTTGGAAATACCACTATTGCTAACTCATCATCAGCTAAGCCATGCGTCCAACGACTAAACCATTTATTTAAAGAAATAGCTTCAGGTTGACAGGCTTGCCATTCATCAGTTGCCCAAGCTTTTGCAAACTCTTGGTTCGGCCATACAGGCACGCAGTCTTCATCTTCGGTGTTTAGCATTACACAGCCATGCTCATCGGTTAATATCCAAAGAGTATTTTGACTGACAGTTTCATTGATGAAATAAGCTGCACGCTGTGCATCATCCATTTGCAATATTTGTTTAATTTTTTCTGCTTCTAACACGAGTAATCCTGCCCAACTTTATGAATAGCGCTATTCTACAAAAATTTGCATCTCTTCGCCGATTTGTTTACGCATTTCCATTAATTTTTTCGCACTTTCATGCTGCTTTTTATCTTCATCTGTTTTTGGTATCCATTTAGGAATCTGTTCAGACTGACCGTTTTGATCTACAGCAACCATGATCACAATACAGTGGGTTGTTAAGCGACGATTTAATGATTTAGGATCGCAAGCATTAACTTCTAATGCGATATGCATAGAAGAGTTTCCGGTGTAAATTACCTTAGCTTCTACTTCAACTAAACTACCAACATGAATAGGTGCTATGAATCGAATACCACCAGCGTACGCGGTAACACAATATCGACCACTCCATCCTGCGGCACAGGCGTATGCAGCTAAATCTATCCATTTCATTACCGCACCACCATGAACTTTACCACCAAAGTTAACATCTTGCGGTTCAGCTAAAAATCTTAAGGTAATATCGCGTTGTGGTTGGTTCATGACTATTCCTAATAAAGTAAATTGAGTTTGGTTGATTACGCTAGCAGTACTTACATTACACGACATTTAGCGTTACATTACCACTAGTTAAATCATTTATAATTTAAAGGTAAACCATGAAAATATGGGTTGATGCTGATGCCTGTCCTGTTGTTATTAAAGAGATACTATTTAGGGCTGCAGAACGAACACAAACAACCACGACTTTATTAGCAAATCATTACTTAAAAGTCCCACCATCAAAGGTTATTAGCTTTGTTCAGGTTACCGCGGGTTTTGATATTGCTGACGATGAAATTGTAAAACGCGCTCAAGCCAATGATTTAGTGATAACCGCTGATATTCCATTAGCAGCAGAAGTGGTTGAGAAAGGCTGTTTAGCTTTAAATCCTAGAGGTGAACTATACACTGAAAGTAATATTCGCCAACGCCTTAACATGCGTGATTTTATGGATACATTACGTTCTAGTGGTATTGAAACAGGTGGTGCACCGCCGATCAGTCAAAGTGATCGACAAGCTTTTGCTAACAACTTAGATAAATTATTAGCTCAGAAATAATTATTGATTAGCGCTATGGCTAAATTTTATTTAGCCATAGTTATACCAATTGATATAAACAATCGATCATTCTAAAGCGGTTTAAAATTGAACGATTCATTAAGTCAATTGGTATTAAAGAGTTCTACTTGCTTGGGTTAGGATTTATTCTTCTTCTACCGCCACTTTTTTGCTCGCTATTACCGTAAGGGTTACTTGCAGAGCTATTTCCTATATGACGTCTATTTTTTCCAGTAGGTTTATTGCCTCGAGCATTTCCACCTGAGCGTTGTCCATCTTTATGATCCAAGCTTTCAGATTTAAATTTTCTTGGCTTTTTAGGCTTTAATGCTCTTAATTTACGTGACTCTGGTAGTGCATGTACGGGTTCAAAACCAGCAACAATCTCTCTTGGAATATGCGCTTGTATCACGTGTTCAACGTCATTAAGTAAATCTATTTCATCCGCACACACTAAGGATACAGCATGACCACTTGAGCCTGCTCGGCCCGTTCTACCAATTCTATGAACATAATCTTCAGGAACATTAGGTAATTCATAGTTAACTACTTGCGGTAGTTGGTCAATATCAATACCACGTGCGGCGATATCAGTAGCAACTAGCACACTGATCTTACCTTCTTTAAATTGTGCTAATGCTTTGGTTCTTGCACCTTGGCTTTTATTACCATGAATAGCAGCAGCTGGAATACCTGCAGCGTCTAATTGTTTAGTGAGTTTGTTTGCGCCATGCTTAGTTTTCATAAACACGATAACTTGTTGCCAGTCATTTTCTAAAATTAAATGTGTTAACAACGCTGATTTTCTGTTTTTATCAACTGAGTAGATCGATTGCTCAACTCGTTCGGCCGTGGTAGTTTCTGGGCTAATTGAAATCTCTACAGGGTCATTAACCATACGTTTAGCAAGTTCACGAATATCTGGTGAGAATGTCGCAGAGAAAAGCAAGGTTTGACGAACTTTAGGTAACAATGACAAGATTTTCTTAATATCTCGAAGAAAACCCATATCTAACATTCTGTCAGCTTCATCGAGTACTAGTATTTCAAGTTGATTAAAGCGTATAGCATTTTGATTATATAAATCTAGCAATCTACCTGGCGTGGCAACTAATATATCGACACCTTCACGTAGCTTTTGCATCTGAGGGTTGATCTTAACGCCACCAAAAACTACAGCTGATTTTAATGGTAAGTGTTTACCATACATTTCTACATTCTCAGCTATCTGTGCTGCAAGCTCACGCGTTGGGGTAATAATTAATGTTCGAGCCTGGTTTGCACGAACTTTATCTCCACGAGATAGCAATTCAAGAATCGGTAAAGTAAAGCCAGCCGTTTTACCTGTACCCGTTTGGGCTGCCGCCATAACATCTTTACCAGAAAGCACTGCTGGTATTGCCTGAGCTTGAATAGGTGACGGTGTATCATAGCCTTTCTCAGCAATAGCTTTTTGTATTGGTGCAGATAAACCTAAATCGGTAAAACTCATAGAATGTACTCTTCTCGCTGATGGTTTGAGCCAATGTCAAACAGCGGTGGAGAATACATTATAGGAGACTTTAGTGCAATGAAAGTGCTTGTAGGCAGTAGATTTAATATCAATTATTTTCGATTAATAGATATAAACGAAAAAACCCGTAACTTTCGTTACGGGTTTTAAGAATGATGGTGGAGGGAGGTGGATTCGAACCACCGAAGGCTGAGCCGTCAGATTTACAGTCTGATCCCTTTGGCCACTCGGGAACCCCTCCACAGGGTCGAAAACCCAGCATAAGCTGGGTATTCTGAAAAGAAGCCTAGCAATGTCCTACTCTCACATGGGAACTCCCACACTACCATCGGCGCTAACACG